>JAQTQE010000012.1 GCA_028712365.1 bacterium | reverse complement strand
ACTTTAGCGATCGCGCCTTCATCTGAGATCTGGACCAGGCCTTTTTCTTTCACTACTATTTCCGGCATTTTACCTGATGTGAACATTTCTTCAAAGACAGTTTTGGCGATCTTGCCGGAAATAGTGCCCTTATCCATTAATTCCAGCATTGCTCTCAAATGCGCGGGTGTGATCTTAGATTCTATGATCGTCTTATTGGCAACATTCAATTGCGCCATTAATTCCACCATGATCCAGTTCGAAGCAGCTTTCGGATTAGCATATCCTTTGACCGTATTCTCAAAATACTCGGAAACAGCCCGGTCAGCAGTCAGTACTCCCGCATCATATTCAGGTAAATTATATTCTTTGATAAATCTTTCTTTTTTCTGCGCTGAAAGCTCAGGCAAGGTCTTCTTTATCTCTGCCAGCCAGGCATCATCCACGGTTACCGGCACCAGGTCTGGTTCAGGAAAATAGCGGTAATCGTGAGCTTCTTCCTTAGAACGCATAGAGAAAGTCATTTCCTTGTCCGCGTCCCACAGCCGGGTTTCCTGCACTATCCGTTCGCCTTCTTCTACCGCTTTGATCTGCCTGTTGATCTCATATTCCAAAGCCTTTTGTACTGCCTTGAATGAATTCATATTCTTGACTTCAGCTTTAGTGCCAAATTCTTTTTGCCCTAGCGGCCGGATACTGATATTAGCATCGCAGCGGAGGCTGCCTTCTTCCATATTGCAGTCACTGACATCAACATATTCCAAAACACTTTTCAGCGCTGTAAGATACGCATACGCTTCCTGTGGAGAGCGCATATCAGGCTCTGAGACGATTTCCATCAGCGGTACGCCAGTTCTGTTCAAATCCACATAACTGCCCTCTATCTGCCGCGAACCTACCTCATGCAGGAGTTTCCCGGCATCTTCTTCCAGGTGGATACGGGTAATGCCCAGTCTTTTAGTGTTACCATCAACCTGGACATCGAGGTAGCCATGCTCAGATACCGGCTGTTCATACTGGGAGATCTGGTAATTTTTCGGCAGGTCCGGATAAAAATATTGTTTCCTGGCAAACCTGCTCATAGGATTAACCCGGCAGTTAAGCGCCAGGGATGTCTTAATAATATATTCAATGGCAGTTTTATTCAAGACTGGCAATACTCCGGGCATGCCGATGCAAATTGGGCACGTCTGGGTATTGGGCTCAGCCCCGAATTGCGTGGAACAGCCGCAGAATATTTTTGATTTGGTTTTTAGCTGGGCATGAACTTCCAGCCCGATCACTACTTCAAATTTCATATTTTACCTCTGGTAAAATTGATTACATTGATTACGAAAACCTGCCGGCAGGCAGGCACGGATTACACCGATTTCAAGCAAAAACAACAAGAATTTTTAATCTGTGAAATCTCCTTTAGAAATCAGCGCAATCTCACAAATTTGCTTTTTCTTTAAGCTCTGTTACAAAACCTCTTATTTCCAGTGATAATTAATACCTATAGTAAAAGTAACACCATCCAGTTCAACGCTAACATTTTCCCCGCCAATTTGAGCCACCCAATAGGTAATAGTGTCAGTAGTACTTGTTCGCTGCAGTTCAAAATTACCTGAATCCGCCCAGCGATACCCGCCCTGTAGATTGACAGATATATTTGTATCAATAAATTTTTCTACTCCATAAACAAGATGATAGCCAATAGTATCTTTATTAGCGCTGGGACTTTGCAGATTACCACTTCCTTCCAGACTCCAGATCGCTCTCGAATCATTAAAAGCCCATTTAATTTGATAATATCCCACTCCACCACCAATATATGGCAGCAGTAATCCACGTAAATCGGACTGAGTAAAATATTTCTTTGGTAAAAAATAGTACCGGTAGGTACAATCTATAAAATATGCATCAATAGTTGTTTCGCCTTTTACCCCGTCACTCCAGTGTAATTCGGCTTTTGTTTGCGGGAAACCTCCCAAGCCGACTAAAATGCCATGATTTTCCATTCGGACACCAAAATAGATCTCTCCTTCATAAGTTTCTCCGTCAAGCTTGTCTATTTTAAAACCATAATTACACTTGTTTAAATAATCTAATTGCCTTTTATAGGTCTCTAGAGAATGTTCATGATAACCAATAGTACCCCCGACAAATTTATCCTTCCCGGATTTTGACAACTCATCATCGTCATATCTGGATAAAAAATCATCTTCTGCTTGCAAAGGCATTCGTACTAATAATGCCAAGACAAACAAGATTGCCATTGTTACTCTTTTAACAAACATTAAATACCTTCTTTAAGATCCCTAGCTGAGATAATGATACGCTATAAATCATTTCTAAAGCATATATTTCCATCTCTATCCCTTTTTATTATTAGAATATCTCTTACCCTAAATTCAACACTCAAAACTGTTTTTATAAACTTGGCTTCTCTTTATGCCAGGCAGTATTCTGCTCATACGCATAAGCTACTTTAAAGATCGTTTCCTCGGCAAAATGCTTTGCCATGATCTGCAGCCCGATTGGCATCTTATTCTTGGTGAATCCGCACGGCATCGACATCGCCGGGATACCGGCCAAGTTCACGGAAATCGTGAAAATATCCGACAGGTACATCTGCAACGGGTCTTCAGTCTTTTCCCCGATCTTAAACGCCGCCGTAGGCGCGGTCGGAGTGACAATAGCATCAACTTTTTTAAAAGCCTCATCAAAATCATTTTTAATAAGGGTTCGCACTTTTTGCGCTTTTAGATAATAGGCATCATAATAACCGCTGGATAAGGCATACGTCCCCAGCATGATGCGTCGTTTGACTTCCGGACCAAAACCCTCTCCCCGCGTTTTTTCATATTGTTCCAACAGATCTTTTGCGTTTGGAGTACGATAGCCATATTTAACCCCGTCATAACGCGCCAAATTGGCGCTGGCTTCTGAAGGCGCCAAGATATAATAAACCGCCAGGCAATATTCAGTATGCGGCAAGGAGATCTCTATAATTTTTGCCCCTTGCTTTTCCAGTAGCCTGATCGCGTCCCTGATACTCTGCTCTACTTCTTTGTCCATACCTGCCACAAAATACTCTTTAGGTATACCAATCCTTAATCCGTTTAAATCCTTGACTAGGGCCTTAGTATAGTCAGGCGTGGGAATATTAACACTGGTAGAATCATTTTGATCATACGAGGCAATGGCATTCATCAATAAAGCAGCGTCTGCCACATCTTTAGTCAGCGGTCCTATCTGATCCAGAGAAGAAGCAAAAGCCACCAAGCCAAACCGCGAAACACGGCCATATGTTGGTTTTAAGCCGACAATACCGCAGCACGACGCCGGTTGGCGGATAGACCCGCCGGTATCAGACCCCAGCGCCAAGATCGCTTCATCAGCAGCCACACTGGCGGCGCTGCCACCGCTGGAGCCACCGGGGATCGCCTCCAGGTTCCAGGGATTATAGGTTTTGCCAAAATAACTGGTTTCAGTAGATGAACCCATGGCAAATTCATCCATATTAGTTTTCCCGATAAACACCATATCCTGCTTCTTCAGCAGATCGATCACTGTGGCGTTATAAGGAGAAACAAAATTATTCAATATTTTGCTGGAACAAGTGCTTTTTACCCCTTTTATATTCATATTATCTTTAATAGCGATAGGAATACCGGCTAAGCTGCCGGTTTTCTCACCGGCTTTTATCTTCTGGTCGATCTTTTCAGCCTGCTGCAACGCGTTTTCCTTAAGCAAAGTAACAAAAGCCTTAACCTTAGGCTCTACTGCATCGATCCGCTGAAAAACACTGGTAGTAATTTCCTGGGAAGTTACTTCGTGCTTTTTTATTTTTTCGCTTAATTCATGCGCTGTTAGTTTAAATAAGTCCATTATTCAATTACCTTCTTCACTTTATAAAATCCTTCGGCCTGGTCCGGAGCATTTGCCAGGATCTCAGACTGAGGGGTACTTGGCCTGATCATATCTTCCCGCCACACATTATTCAATGGCAAGACATGACTGGTAGGCTCAACATCTTTAGTGTCCAGCTTATTCAAGGTATCCACATATTGCAATATGGAATCAAGCTGGGCAGTCATTTTTTCTTTTTCTTGTTCGCTCAACGCCAGCCGGGCCAGTCGGGCGACATATTCCACTTCTTTTTTAGTGATTTTCACGTTATTTCCTCTTTAATATTCTTTTAAGATGCTTTTTTGCTTCAAAAATCTGGATTGCTTCCACAATAAGTAAAACTGCCAGTAATAGCAATACATCGCCGATAAATCCCAATAAGCTCAATTTATACTGCATAATGACCAGGAATAAAGCCCATAAAGTCATACCTAGCATAAAGATCATCGGAATGACCACAAACCAGATCTTTTTACCCTTTTTCTTGAGCCATACAGCTACAACCATAAGCGCCAGGCCAGCCAGTAATTGGTTGGTGGCGCCAAAGATCGGCCAAATACTTTTCCAGGCAGGAACTACATTCCCGCTGGCATCTTTGATGTTAATCAGGACAAATACCGCCGGCAAAAACAAGGTAATTGCCGTAGCCAGGTACCGGGTATTTTTTCCTGCCATATTAAAAAATTCCTGTAAAATATACCGGGCCAACCTGGTCGCCGTATCCAGCGTAGTTAACAAGAATGTAGACAGAGCCAATAATCCAAATGAAAATCCAAGCTTCTCCGGCACACCAAAAACAGACAAAAACTTAGCTATACCAGCACCATAAATCGCTAAAGGAGCCTTAGCTGCTAAAGGATCATTTTTCCCGATGATCATTACTGTACATAAGGCGATTATCGCCACTAATCCTTCGATCAGCATGGCGCCGTATCCTATAGGAACAGCATCTGCTTCCTTTTTAATCTGCTTAGAGGAAGTCCCGCTGGCTACAACACAATGAAATCCGCTAATAGCGCCGCAAGCAATAGTCACAAAAAGAAGAGGGAACATCGGACCGACGCTTTTTGCATCCCAGGTAATAAAAGCCGGGTAATTAAGCGGCAACCCGCCAAAAAGTATACCTAAGAAACCCCCGCTAATCGAGCCATAAAGCAGGAAACTGGATAGATAATCCCTAGGCTGCAATAAGATCCAGACTGGCGTTACAGAGGCAATGAAACAATAACTAATTAATATAATATCCCAGGTTTTAGCTTTATCTCCCAGGATTGCCGGGATATTATTTAACGGTATTCGCTGTCCCAGCCAGACACTAAAAAAAAGCAGGGAAACAAATATTACCGAAGCCCAGATCAATGGCATTTTGAGCCGATATAAGGAAATCCCAAACCCTACAGCCAGAAGCATAAAGAGCACTGATGATGTAGCTACCCCGCCGTCAAGCGCAAAAGTACTAGCAGTAAGATCGGTAAAAACAGTCAACACATAGACCAGGCAGAGCCAAATGAAGGCCAACATCAGCCGGTAAGCTCTCCTGGACATGTAAGTATTGGCAATTTCTGCTATCGAGCGTCCGCGGTTACGGATAGAAATAACCAAGCTGGCAAAGTCATGGACCCCACCGATAAAGATAGAACCAATTATGATCCACAGCCAGGCCGGCCCCCAGCCAAAGGCTATTCCAGCGATAATCGGGCCCAAAACTGGACCAGCTCCGGCAATAGAGGAAAAATGATGCCCAAAAAGTACCGGCACAGGTGCTGGGCAATAGTCTACACCATCATACATGGTACAGGATGGCGGGCTATTCCTATTATCCAATTCAAAATGTTTTTTAAGGAAGCCACCATACTTCACATAGGCTAACGCAAAAAAACCACAAGCTATTAAAAATACAACCGCTAACATGCTTTCTCCATATAGCTATAAAGATATAAAGCTGTATAGCTGTAGAGAAGCTTGCCTCTTTACATCTCTACAGCTTGCTGGACTTCTTGCTATTTCACCTATAGCTTAAGACTTGTTTATTATTATATCATATTTTTTTAAGATTTGCAGCTTTTACGAGCAGCTTTTTACGGACACCGGAAATAAAATCAACGATGACTTTCTCATCTTCCCCAGAACCGGAAACTTCAATTATTCTTCCTTCTCCGAAAACCTCATGTTCGATCCGCTGATGCTTCCTGAATTTAGTGTTTTGTGGAAAAATAACAGGATTTTCTATCGGCTTTTCTGTATTTTCGACCAACGATGAACCATGAACCACGAACGAGCTTTCTTCACGGCGCTCTACCAGTTCTGCTTCAGCAATGAACCGGGAAGGAATATTCCACCTCCTGGTACCATTGACCCGGCGCTCAGCGGCACTCGTGATCACTAACTGCTGTTTGGCCCTGGTCATACCGACATAGCATAACCGCCGTTCTTCTTCGAGCTCTATCTCTGTAGCTAAGGAATTCATATGCGGCAGTAATCCTTCTTCCAAGCCAGCCATAAAGACATAATTAAATTCCAGGCCCTTGGCCAAGTGCAGGGTCATCAAGGTAATATAGTTCTTTTCTTCTTTCCAGGTATCCAGGTCTGAGATCAAGGCCACTTGCTCGAGATATGTCTCCAAGGACTTGTCTTCGCTTTGTTCTTCAAACTCTTTGATCGCGGAAACCAATTCTTTGACGTTCGCGATACGTTCGCTGGCTTCCTGTGGATCGGTTTCCAATTCTTTAATATAATACGATTCTTCAATTATCTTAGCGGCTAATTCACTAGCTGCTAGGTTTGGCAACATTTCCCGCCAATTAATTAATTTCTGCAGGAATCCACCCAAGTTTTTCTTGGCCCGGTCTTGCAGTCCTTCGATCAAGTCAAGCCGTTGTAGCGCGTCAGCCAGGGTAATTCCCTGTTTTTCCGCGAATTTTTCGATAACATCCAAACTGGTTTTGCCAATACCGCGGTTAGGCACATTAATAATGCGTTTCAGATTGACCGAGTCTTGTGGATTGACCATTACCCGTAAATACGCCAGGATATCTTTCACTTCCTTACGCTCATAGAAACGCATACCACCGACAATCACATAATGCAGTTTTTCACGGCGCAAGGCATCTTCAAACACCCGGGACTGGGCATTCGTGCGGTAAAAAATAGCGATCTCGCGGGATAGGACATTTTCCCTGACCAATTTGCCGATACTGCCGGCTATAAAGCTGGCTTCTTCTACTTCATTAGCCACTTCATAAAAATTTACTGGGTCGCCTTTTTTGTTGTCAGTCCATAATTCTTTGCTTTTGCGGTATTTATTATTAGTTATAACCTTTTGGGCCGTTTCCAGAATATATTTAGTGGAACGGTAATTTTGCTCCAATTTGATCACTTGACAGTTTTTGTTATCCTTTTCAAAATCAAGGATATTACGGATATCAGCGCCGCGGAACATATAGATACTCTGGTCCTCATCACCGACTACGCAGAGATTCTGGTATTTATGCGTCAACATTTTAGTGAGTATATATTGGGCATGGTTGGTATCCTGGTATTCATCTACCATGACATAGCGGAAGCGTTCCTGGTATCGCTGTAATACTTCAGGATAAGCCTGCCAGAGATGTACAGTCAGCATGATCAAATCGCCAAAATCAAGGGCATTGTTATCTTTAAGTTTTTTCTGGTAGCGACGGTAGATCTCGGCTACAGCCTGGCGCACATCATTATGGCTGGCATTGGCATAGATCTGGTATGATTCAGCATCTAGCAAGTCGTCCTTGGCTTTATCAATAATATAAAGTACTTCCTTAGGTTTGGTTTTTTTGTCATCCAGCCCTACTTCGCGCAGGCATTGCTTGATCAGGCTAAGAGAATCATTTTCATCGTAAATGACAAAACTCCGCTTATAACCCAATAGCTCAATATCCTGGCGCAGGACCCGCACACAGAACGAATGAAAAGTTGAAAGCAGCGGCAGGGCAGTATGTTTCCCTGGGAATATCTCTTTGAGCAATTTATCTACCCGGACTCGCATTTCTTCGGCTGCTTTATTGGTAAAAGTCACGGCCAGGATATTCCAGCCAGGCACATTATTAGCCAGTAGATAAGCCATACGATAGGTAATGACCCGGGTTTTGCCACTACCGGCGCCGGCAATGATCAATAAAGGGCCGTCAATATGCTTGACCGCTGCCTGCTGCATGGGATTCAATTGTGATAATAATTTATTGAGCATGATTCGGTTTTTATTCGCATCCTTTCATTCGGTCTCAACGAAGAAAAACCAAAGAGATTTTTCGTCGAATGCCAAATTCTATTGTAAATTCCAGGTTCTATTCGGCTTCCTAAAAAAAAGAAGGCTAATCCTGATAATGAGCCTAAAAGATTAGCCTGGCAAAATACTACTAACAGCGAGGCAATAACTATTTGTTTTTAGCCTGTAATAGTTCTTTTACCTTGGCGACCAGATCATCTAACTCAAACGGTTTACCCATATACACGTCAGCTCCCGCGGCTTTGCCTTTTACTTCATCTTCCTCATTCACCCTGGCAGTAAGCATGATAATGGGTATCTGACGGTATTTTTCATCACTTTTCAACATCTTACATACTTCATAGCCGTTCTTTTTTGGCAACATCAAATCCAGCACCATCAGATCAGGGGATTCAGTGGTAGCCCGGGCATAGGCCCGGTCACCATCATCCGCGGTGATCACTTCAAATCCACTATCTTTCAGGATGGTTTCGATGATTTCCAGGATGAAAGGTGAATCGTCCACTACCAGTATTTTAGCAAGTTTATCCATTATTCCCCCTACTGCCAGTCTTACTTATAGTTTGTTTATTCCGTATTTAATAGACCGGACTGTTACGTCCCCGTTCTCCAGGTCAACCTCAACGCTTTTCCCGCAATCGCCGCCGGTATCTTCAGCCACGATATTAATGTTTTCCTTAGCCAAGGCTTCCTTGGCTGCCAGCACATTACGCTGGCCGATGTTTCCCAGCGGTTCTACTAATACATTGGCAAACATTTGCGCACCGCCGATGATCTTAGCCGAGGTAGTAGTTTTAGTCGCACCTAATTGTTTCATCATATTTAGCATTTCCGGCACTGCGGTGTCGGCAAACTTAGCCGGATTAGATCTGATCTTCGAAAAGGCTGTGCTGGGCAGCATAATATGAGCCAACCCGCCTACCCGGTGCACAGCATCATACAAAACAATGGCGACACAAGAACCGAGTGCGTTCGTCACTATTTTATTCGGTGCGGTACTGACTTTAAGATCAGCAATTCCCACCTTAATTGGATCGTCCATTATTCCTCTCCTTCCCGCACATCAGCCCACGCCCAAAGAAGTCAGGATCACTTCCAAAGATTGCGGGTCAGGTAATAACAAGAAACTTCCGTCAATTTTATACTCTGATTCACTAAATTCCAATTGAATGATCATGGCATATTCGGCATTCTGGCTTAGGTTGATAATAATAAAGTCAACCAGGGCCCCCAGCATATCCATCGCATAATACGGGATAGAAGGTATGATCTCTTTATTCGTAAGCGCCGAAAGAGCGGTCAAGCAGGAGCCAGCCAATATGGTGCCGGTTTCTTTGATCGCCGACTGGTCCATTTCATTAAGAACTTTAGTAGTACCAGCTGGCCGATTCATCAATATATCAGCCAGGGTCATCGCTGTTTCCTGGCTGAAAAAGAAGAGGATATTACCGCTGATCTGCCCCTGCATTTGTAGATATACTCCAACGACCATCTTTTCTGCGCCGCCAAATTCCTGCGGTACTTCATCTAAGGGGACAACTTTTGCTTCCGGCACGCTGATCCAGACTTTCTTACGCAACAACTCTGAAAGAGCCGTATCCGCATGGGAAGCACCGATATTACCGATCTCTTTTAGGGCATCCAACTGGAACGGTGTTAAATTTTTCAGGTCAATCATTGTCGACTCCAATCGCTTTTAATATTATCTTTAATGAATCAGGATTTGGCAAAAGGAAAAAATGACCGCTGACATGTGATTGTTTTTCTTCAAAACGTATTTCAATGACAATGGCAAATTCCACTTCCTGGCTCAGGTCGATCAGAATAAAATCAATAATAGCCCCGACCATATCAAGAGTCAGATTAGGTACCCGCGGAATAATGGTAGTATTGACCATTTTGGAGAGCGCGGTCAAAAACGACCCAGTTACGATCATCCCGGTTTCTTTGAGCAGGGAACGACCCATGCCCGTCAAAATTTTAGTGGTTCCTATTTTCTTGCCCATCAGGATATCGGTCAGCGAAAACGCGCTTTCCCGGGGGAAGGTTAATAAAACGCTGCCAAACACATCGCCTAATAAACGGGTATAAACTCCAGCCACCAATGTTTCCGGTCCACCCATATATTGCGGCACGTCCTTGATCGGCACAATATGGATACTGGGAACCGTCATCATTACTTTGCGGTTCAGCATCTGGGAGAAAGCAGTAGCCGCATTGCCAGCGCCGATAGAGCTAATCTCTTTCAACGCATCCAGTTGTTTTGGACTTAGTTTTGGTACTTCTTTACCAACCATTAGGTCCCCTATTCAAAGTAAAGCTTAACCTCAGCTCCATGGGATAAAGCTGTGGTAAAATTGGCTTCTCGGCCATTGACGAACATTTTTAGTTTCTTCCCCGCATTGCGGTCCACATCCAAGGTTATATAGCGCAATAGGTCAACTACTATTAATTCGGCATTTTTACCGGGGGTGGTCCGTATATCAGCTCCGTTGATAATAAATTCATCCGGTGATACTTCCTGGCCATTCATAAATATTTTCCCACGCTGGCCTTCGATGGTATATTCCTGTCCATTGATATAAACCCGTACACCCCGTCCCGCCAATGGTTCCGGGACTACCTCTTTCAGTTGGTAATGACGTGGATTATTAGCCGTATATTCTATCGTATCGCCATCATGTAAAGGTGCTTCCAGACTGGCCTCTTGCCCATTAATACTCAAGTGAAAATTTTGTTGGGTAATGATCCTCGGCTCATTATCAATGGTCACGACAATACTACGCTCAGTAGCCTGACTGACATCAAATTTTTGCCGCAGTAGTTCCCGTAAAGAGATCTCGGTTTTGACCTCGATCTTAGCCAGGTCAGGTATGACCGAATCCAGATTTACTGCTTCGTGGTTCATATATACCGCCGGACCGGCGGAAATAACTTCGCTGTTCAATACAACCTTTTTATTTGATAACAAGCCTATGAAATCACTTATTTTTGCCTGGCCATCCTGCCCGTCACAAGCTTCTTCAAAAACAACTTGGCTATGATCAGTGATCGGGTCTTCCAGGCTAGCCGGACTATTATTCAACAAGACAGTAGCTGGTTTTCCCAGGGTCCCTTGAATGATACGCAGGTCGCCATTGAGCTCAAAGGTCTTGGATAATCCCGGCCGGGAGTGCATTTTTTTCGTGCTCACGCCACTGGCTAAAAGCGCGCTTAAAACATTAAGTTTTTGATTAATATTCAGTAAATGTATATGCTTTCCATTAACTGTAATATTAACAAATTGCAAGCCTTGCCGTTCAGTGGCAATACTGGTAATACCTAAAGGAGTTATGGCTTCCGGACCGGTCAATTTACCGGTAGGATTATGGATCCAGGAGATCAATTCAGGCCCCCTGACGCCAACACGCTCCCGGGAAAGATGCAAAGCCCGGGCTAGTTTTTCCTGAAGCAAAGGAGTCAGACTGCCGCCTCCGACACAGACTAAAGCGCTCGGCGCAACCGTATTAAGCTCCAGGATCCTTTCACTGATGGTTGCGGCAAGCTCTTCGATCGCCGGAGTTAAGTCTGATAGTATCTGCAACGCAGACCGGCTCCATTGTTTGCCAAAAATATCAGTAAATTCTACCTGAGTCTGGCTGGAAAGAAGTCGTTTAATATTTTCTCCTACGCAAAAATCAAGCAGATACAGGTCGCATAATTTTTCAGTGATCATATCCCCAGCAGATGGGACCATGCCATAGGCAGTCACGCTGCCGCCGGTAGTAATGGCGATATCACTAGTGCCGGCGCCGATATCCACTAAAGCCAAATTGAGCCGGCGCATATCAGACGGGATGATCGCATTGATCGCGGCGATCGGCTCCAGGGTCAAGGAAGACACTTCCAACCCTGTTTTCTTAAGCACCGTAAACATACTTTCGAGCACAATACGCGGCAGGAAAGTAGCGATTATTTCCACGCCTATCTCATATCCCTTTTGCCCTACCAGATTATCAATTTTTTCCCGGTCGAGAAAATAGTTGACTACGCTATAACCAACACAATAAAAATTCTCAGCTAAGTCTTGTTCCGGCTGATTACCCAGGTTGTTCAGGATTTGTTGTACCGCCGCTAATTCAAGATCTAATACATCAGGCGAGATTATTTCATTTTCAAAAATAATATTTTTACTGGCTTGTCCGCGCAAAGTTTTAAGAGTGCGCCCGGCCACTGCGACCGCTACCTTATCGATACGTTCGCCCTGCCGTTGCTCCAGGACTGTTTTAATTTCTTGGACTACAGCCGCCACCCTGTCCACATCATGAATTTGCCCGGCCAGCATAGCCCTGGTCTGGTGTTCCCGGATCTCACAATCCAGGATATTGATGGTCCCGTTTTCCCGGGTAGCCATCAATCCGGCTACTTTCCTGGTGCCGATATCCAAAGCAAATATTTTTTCCATTTAGATAATACCCGCAATATCGACTATTAGTACGACACGCCCATCACCAAGGATAGTGGCACCGCTGATACCCTTGGTCCTTTTCAGAATGCCACTCAAAGTCTTGATCACTATTTCTTCCCGGCTGTAAAGAGAATCTACTACCAGCCCCAGTCTTTTCTCTCCCACTTCCACGGTAACCACATATATTTCTTCGCCATATTCACGTTTCGGCAAATTAAATACTTCACGCAAACTGACCAGTGGCATGATCTCTTCCCTGATCTTGATCACTTCTTTCTTTTCAATGGTCCTGATCAATTCAGGTGAAAAAGAATTTATTTCTGTAATATTAGAAAGAGGTATAGCATAAACTTCGTCCGCTACTTTCACCATCAATGATTGAATGATTGCCAGGGTCAAAGGCAACTTAATTATAAAAGTGGACCCTTTACCCTTCTGTGTTTCAATGGTCACCGAACCGTTGAAAGCTTCAACCTTAGTTTTAACTACATCCATTCCTACGCCGCGGCCACTGATATCACTGATCTCCGCGGCAGTAGAAAAACCCGGTTCACAGATCAACATCAGCATTTCCTGCTCAGTCATCAAGGATAGTTTTTCCTTGGCGAGCATTCCTTTTTCAATAGCTTTCTGGGCAATTTCATTCGGGTCCATGCCTTTGCCATCATCGGTCAATTCAATGCGCACATAACCTTTTTCACGCCTGGCAGAAAGCTTCACATACCCAATTTCACTTTTCCCCTTTTTTACTCTCTCTTGCGGGGACTCAATCCCATGGTCAACCGAATTCCTGATCAAATGGATCAAGGGATCATTGATCTCATCCACGATCATCCGGTCCAATTCAATATCTGAACCTTCAATTTCAAAATTAATTTCTTTATTTTTAAGTTTCGCCAAGTCCCTGACCACCCGCGGGTATCGGTCAAAGATGTGGGAAACCGGGATCATTCTGGTTTTCAGTACTTCTTCCTGTAAACTGCCGGTAATGCGTTCTAATTGAGTCAAGCTTTCGTTAAGCTCACCTAGTTTATAATTAGCTCCGATCTGGAATAACCGGGCTTTATTAATAACCAATTCACCAACCAGGTTCATTAAGTTATCCAGATGTTCAATATTGATCCTGACGCTAGTCTGCGCCCGTTTTTTTTCTTTTTCGCTATTTACTGTTTTTTTTTCGCCTTCGGAAACTCCGGCTTCTGTTTCTTTTACCGGCTGGTCAGCTTCCGGCTTCTTCTGTTCCATGATCATTTTTAATTTAACAATGGTTTCGGTAATATCAACTTTTTTATCTTCGCCGCTGGCTACTTCCTGCAGGAGCGGTTCAAGCACATCCAGAGATTTGAAAAGAGTCTCGATTATTTCCGGAGTTACTTTTAATTCTTGTTTCCGCAGCCGGTCCAAGACATCTTCCATCTGGTGTGCCACCGTGGTAATTTTCTGATAACCCATGGTCGCCGCCATACCTTTCATGGTATGCGCCAACCGGAAAATCTCGTTAAGTAATTCCAGATTATCCGGGTTCTTTTCCAAACCCAGCAATGATTTGTTCAGGTTCTGTAGATATTCTGTCGCTTCACTGATGAACATATCTTTGTAGCGCGACATATCCTCGGTCATAAATAACCTCTTAAATTAATTTAAGAACTTCTTCGATGATCTTATTGGCCGGGACCACCTTATCAACTACACCCTCTTCGATCGCTGCTTTGGCCATGCCGAAAACAATACTGGATGACTCATCCTGGACAATGGTTTTGCCACCGGCAGCCTTGATAGCTTTCAAACCTTTGACGCCATCGCGTCCCATACCGCTGAGCAAAACGCCGATCGTTTTAGCGCCGTACACTTGCGCCGCGGCTTCCATCATTGAATCAATACATGGTTTAACCCGGTGCACAGAGGGTTCACTTGATAAAGTAACTGCTCCGCCCTTCTTTATTTTTTCTACTTTAATAGTATAGCTTTCCGGAGCCAGGAAAGCGGTTGCCTGAGTGATAATATCGCCAATTTTCGCTTCACGCACGCTGATCTTAGAAATATTACTGAGCCGTTCAGTAAAAGATTTAATAAAAAATGAAGGCATATGTTGAGCTACCAATACGCCACTATTCAAGTCATAAGGTAACTGCGGCATTATTTCCATTAATACCTTCGGGCCGCCGGCAGAAGAACCAATGCAGATCATGCGTTCGGTCGGCTCGGCTACATTGCTGATCTTTTCCCTGATCCTGGTCGTTGGATAAAGCACTTTCAATTTATTGCGGTCAATACGGGAGGCGATCTTGATTTTATCTATTAATTCTGTCTTGACTTTATCGATCTCGATCTTAATACTACCTAGGTCAGCATCCTGCGGTTTAGTTACAAAATCGACTGCGCCAAATTCCAAGGCCTTAAGCGTTGCTTCGGCTCCATCACGGGTTACCTTACTGAACATGACTACCGGAGTCGGACATATTTTCATGATCTGTTCCAACGCAGTCAGGCCATCCATTTCCGGCATGATAATATCAAGGGTGATCACATCCGGATTCAAGGTTTTGACCTTTTCCACTGTCTCCCGGCCATCACTGGCCGTACCAATGACTGTGATCTGCGGGTCAGAATTCAACATGTCCGTGATGATTTTGCGCATAAAATTAGAATCATCAACAACAAATACTTTTATCTTATCCACAACTAAGGCTCCCTTCCAGAATTACGTTTTCAGTACTTTGCGGACCGCCTCGATCACTTTTTCCGGCTGAAAAGGTTTAATGATAAAGTTCTTAGCCCCGGCCTGCATAGCTTCAACGATCAGTGCTTCCTGGCCCATGGCGCTAACCATCAAGATCTGCGCGCTGGCATTGACTTTCATTATTTCTTTTACTGCCTTGATCCCGTTCTCCCCCGGCATAATGATATCCATAGTTACCAGATCAGGCTTTGTTTCCGTGTATTTGGCCACAGCCTGTTCTGCGTTTTCGGCTTCTCCGGCTATTTCATAGCCTTCCTTAGAGAGAATGTTCTTGAGAGTCATACGCATAAAAGCCGAGTCATCTACGATCAGGATTTTAGTCCCCATACTTCTCGCCTCCTTCTTTTTTAACTTTTTTCTTTTACCCTTTGCGGAAAATCCGCTCCGTAATATTATAGCGTTCAAACAATCCTTCGTTAGTGCTCATCAACCCTTCTACTTTGCCTAACACTAAAAATCCTTTCGGATTCAAGCTTTTATAAAAATTAACCAATAATCTCGTTTGCATTTCTTTGGTCAGGTAAATCATCACATTACGGCAAAATACGATATCCAGGTTCTTAAACGGTTCTTCCCGGATAAAATCATGCTTAATAAATTTTACCAGAGTCTTGATCTCATCTTTAATCTTAAATTTATTCCCGTCCTGGACAAAATACTTGGCCAATATCTCCGGTGGAGCATTTTCCAGACTGGCTGTACCATAAACCCCGGCCCGTCCTCTGTTCAAGCTGAGGTCATCAATATCCGAACCAAAAATGGTGATACTATAATTACCGATCTTAAGCCCCAGACGATCGATCAGGCACAAAGCAATAGAATATGGTTCTTCTCCGCTGGAACAGCCACAGCTCCATATCCGCAGGATATTGCTTTGTGTTTTTTTCTTCTCTTCCAGGACCACGGGCAAAACAGTTTTATCAAAAGCGTCATACGCGGTGGTATCCCGGAAAAACTGGGTTACATTGATCGTAATATCATCAAAAAGCTTAATATATTCTTCCGGGTGGCGATCCAGGACATTAACATAGTCCGTGAACGTGGTTATCTTCCAGGCCCGCATACGTACACCGAACCTTCTCTTTAGATAACTTTCCCGGTATTGGCGGCAGTCAAATCCCCGCTCACGTAATATTTTACGCACTAATAGATCAAAATCTGGTTCTTCAAATGACATTGTATTATTATATTCCTAAACTTTAAATTTGGCTACTACTTCCTGTAATTGGTTAGCTACTTCATTCAGACCTACGGTAGAAGTAGTGATTTCCTCGATCGAAGCCACCTGCTGTTGGCTGGAGGCGCTGGCTTCTTCTGCTCCAGCAGCTGTTTCTTCCGTCGCCGCAGCAATGCTTTGAACTTGTTCAGCCATGTTCTTGGCTGAATCAGCGATATCTTTAAAAGCTTTAGCTGATTCCTCGGTGAGCTTGACCCCCTCTTCTACTTCATTGGCGCCGCGTTCAACTGCCAATACCGCCTTTTTGGTTTCGCTTTGTACTTCCGAGATCAAACGGGATATTTCACTGGCACTTTGCGCTGATCCTTCGGCCAGTTTGCGAACTTCATCCGCTACTACCGCGAAACCTCTCCCAAATTCTCCAGCCCGGGCCGCTTCAATAGCCGCATTTAACGATAATAGGTTCGTTTGATCGGCTACCTTGGTAATAACCGTAATAATTTCGCCGATCTGGGTAGAGCGCCGTCCCAACTCCCTGATGATCTGGGCTGAATTGTCTACCGTTGTTTTGGTATTCTTCGTCCCTTCGATAGCATTGCGTATTGATTCGTTGCCATTATTAGCGATGGTCAAGGTCTGTTGAGAAGCAGTATCCGCGGCTTGGGCATTTTGCGAGATCTGCGTCAAAGAGCTGGAAATCTGGGTGATCGTATTAGCTACCTGAGAAATAGTAGAGGTAGATTGGTGTGAAATAGTCGATAATTCCTTGCTTGAAACCATAACTTTGTTAGTGGCTTGCTGTAATTCCTTGACCATTTGCCGCAATGACCCCACCAGATTATTAAGAGCCTTAAAGATCTGGCCGATCTCATCGTTTGAATCGATCGTGATTTGCTGGGTCAAGTCCCCTTTTTCTACGGCTTTAACCAGGGCTAATAGTTTGGCTATGGAAACCTGCATGTTAGATTTGATCTTCTCTTCCCTGGCAATCAACCCAGACAAACTGTCGATCATCTGGTTAAGACCAAGACCCAACTTTTCCATATCATCGCCGCTTTTAATATCGACGCGCTGGTTCAGGTTACCGCCGGCTGCTTCTTTTACCACAGTCATTATTTTTTCTACCTGCTCCCGGCGGTGCTGGTTCTGCGATTCTACTTCCCGCGAGAGGTCATTGGCCGCCTGGATACGATCCAGGCTGGGCTTGATCAATAACCGGTACACTCCCCATAGTAAAACCAAGCATGGTATCATGACCAGGAAAATAAACAGGATCCTAAAGCCGGTCTGGCCGGTAGGCATTAAATTGGTAAAGATCACCGCGAATATCAGGATTATTATATTGCTCCAGAAAATCCGCTTCTTAATTTCATCTATCTTTATTATTCCACCGGGCGTGTAATCATGGAAATATTCTTTTAACCTGGCTATCTGCATAAATTCCGTACCACCTAGATGAAACTCCCGACTATTCCGCTTTAGCCGAGGATTCCTTTTTGGTATTGCCACCGCTACCCGGGATCTCTTCGGTAATGGTTTTACTTATTTTTTCCAGGGTGCTTTTCTCCAGGTCGGTCAAGACTTTTTCCAGGTCAAGCAATATGATCAACCGCCGGTCAAGTTTACCCACTCCTTTTAAATATTCGCCATCGATACTGGTGATCGTTGGCGGCAAAGGGTCAATTGAATCATTGGCCAAGCGTAATACTTCGCTAACACTGTCAACCACCAGCCCGACTGTCTGGCTGGATACTTCCGCTACCACAACGCGGGTATTGGCATCAGCTTCTTTTTGCGCCAATCCAAACCGGTCCCGTAGATCAATAATGGGTATTATCTTACCGCGCAGGTTAATAACCCCTTCGATAAATGTCGGCATGCCGGGAATACGAGTGATACCTTGAGGACGGATAATTTCCTGCACCTGCCCAATGGCCACGCCATATTCTTCATTGGCTAAGCTGAAAACCACTAATTGGGAAGTCCCTTCCTGTTTTTTTTCCTGGATCATGCTTCTACATCCTCCTTCAAACTGCCCTTAAAATAGAAAACCTAAAACCTTTTTTCCCCTTTAAATAGCGAAGAAAAAAGTTTTCAGGCTGGCATGCTTCTTCCGGTTGCTTGCTGTTGACATATGTTCATGGCCCCGAATATAGTTATTATCCTGTTCCTACCTCTATTAGAAAGATTTTATTACATCTGCCGGTCTTTTGTCAAGCTTATTAAGTGTCGTCTTTATTTTATTTTTTCTCCGTTTCCAGCTTTTCTCTGTTTTGCGCGGAAAATTCCTCTATTTTCCCGCTGGAAACAATGCGGGGAGTGACAAAGATCATTAAATCTACCTTTTCGACACTATCATTATTCGACCGGAACAGTTGCCCCAGGAGGGGGATACTGCCTAGGATAGGAATTTTATATATGGTACGGGTCTTTTTATTGGAGGTTAAGCCGCCAATGACAATTGTTTTACCGTCACGAACATTTACTTTAGTCGAAGCTTTACGCGTGGCTCGGATGGGTATACCCACCCTTTCGCCGGTCTGGAAACTCACTTCCGGCTCCAACTCCAGATTCACAATATTGCCTTCCTTAATATGCGGCGTCACAGACATAATAATACCCACATCGATGAATTCAGTGGCGTATTGCGGATTGCCTTTGGCATCATATCCGGAAAATTGATTATAAGGGAATTTTTCAGTTATTTCGATCTTAGCTTTTTCATTATTTACTACCGTGATCATTGGATTAGACAAGACTTCTGCTTTGCTGGTAGTTACCAGAGCATTGATCATGCCCCTGAATTTATCAGTTACTTCCCCATATACCAGGCTAGCACCGAGCGACTGGGTAACATAGCCCAGGTTCTCAGTATCCTCCTCGACCGGCGGGGTATTATACTGAGTATTAAGGGTCGCCACTTGGCCATGACTGCCTGGCTGATATATCCACTTGGCCCCGATCTCACTAAGCACTCCTGAATTTACCTCGATCAATTCAGCGCTGATGATCACCTGAGGTGTTTCTCGGTCCAGTTTAAGGATCAAATTGCCGACATTATCCAACACGCCAGGTTGGTCTTTAATAATCAAGGCGTTCAGGCCTTCATCCACTTCTATATTGCCGTTGTCAGACAACGATTTTGCCACAACATCTTTTATTTTACTAGCTGCGGCAAACTGCAGATTAAATACTTTAGTCGTAGCTTCACCGTTGCCGGAAATATTTCTTTCACCACTGCCGGTTGATTTAATATCTAAAGCATCAATAACATCTATGATCTTACTGAAATTTTGATAAGAGTCAGTAATAATCAGGACTTTATTCTCCCGGTCGACACTGATCACGCCCTGCGGTCCGATCACATTCACCAATGTATTTTTAATTACTAATGGATCCACATTCTTAACATTAAAAATACGCGTATCAAGCTTGGTCGCGTCACTGGCTTTGACCTCAATAACATTTTTAGACGGGAAGACCTGGTAATTGAATCCGCTATTGATCAAGATCGAATTAAGTACTTCTTCCAGCGGGACATCCTTAAAGTAGAAATTGATCTTTTTACCGCGGGCCTTATGTACGAGATAAAAATTAATATTATTTTGCTGGGATAACAGGCGAAGCGAATCATCCAAGTCGGTATTTTTAAAATCAATAGAGATCTTCTTCTGCTTAATTAATTCCCAAAAATTCGGTTCCGCGGATATAGCTGCTGATTCTGCGGCCAAAGCTATGCCCAGGTTGCTAATGGCGCAGTAAAGCAGGATGCCGATCAGTATTTTTGCTATTCTTTTCATTGAGCCATACCCCCTCTGGTAAGACAAATCCGAATATCTAATTTCTAAATTGTTTTAGGATTTAGCATTTGCTCTTCTTCATCCTCCCCTTACCCGCAATGTTATAGTTTTATCTTGGTCTTGCATGATCACCCGGTTTTTTAAGATGGTGATCACTTTATAGATCTTTTTACCTTTGACCGGCAGCAGGTCACCTTCACGCACTACCTGGCCATTAATAATGGCTACGGCTTTATTTTTACTCCAGGCTATACCGGAAAGAACCAGCGCTGATTCCTCGCTCACCGCAGGCTTGGGTATGACAGCAGAAGTTCCCGGTCTTTGTTCTTCACCGCCTGTGTCCCCGATAAAAGGATCGCGTCCCCAGAATTGCCCCGCTGTTTCGATCTTTTCTTTGGGTAAAGATTCCTCGGTTATGAGCGGGGCGTTTTCTTCCGCCGGGGGTATTGCTACGCCAGCATCCGTTCCTGTATCTATGGGCTGGGCATCAGGAGGCGGTGCCGGCGGAGAAAGGACTACAGATTTGTAAACAAAAATGATAGCCAATCCCAAGCCAAGCAAAAGAAACATTTTTTTCTTATCCGGAGGAGACCCTCCAGCGGTTGGCGAAGCCATACTATCCCTCATTAGTTAATACATATGTATAAACGCTGATCATCACATCCACATTAGGCAAAATATCCTTATTGCGAGTTATTTTTAAGCTTTCCACTTTTACCAGGCGGGGCATATCCCGCAAATTTGCCAGGTATTCGCCTAAATTACGGTAGCGGCAGCGTAGAGTGATCTCTATCGGCAGGCGATTATAAGTTAAACTCCCTTGCTGTTCACCCATTTCCACTGGTTTAGTATTGATCGAAACATAATTTATATTGGCCTTGTTGGCAACATTAGCCAAAGCATTGAGTAAAATAGGGATCTGTTTTGAATCCGGCAATTTATTTTTAAAAATTTGCCATAGCTCTTCCATCTTGTCCGCTTCTTCACGAATCTTGTTTAAATCTCTTAGGAATTCATAAGCCCGTTGAATTTCATCATTTATTTTTTGCACTTCCTCTTTTTTTTGAGCGATTTTACTCCTGGTCGGCTGGATCAAAGTATATTGGAAACCTAAGGCGATCAGCGCAAAGATACCAAAATATTTTAACATCGCTTTTTCTTTATTGCCGAGTTTTTTCACTATTATTGTCCTCTTTGATCAATTATTCCCCGACCCGGTAATCCCTCAATTTGCATTGTATTTCAAAATTAATAAAATTAATTCTTTGCCCTTCGCTTTCCTGTCCCTTAGTCAGGGAATAAAGATCGGTTTCCATAAAATAACTTGATTTTTCCAAAGCCTGCATAAATTGCGCCAATACAGCTTCCGGTCTCTCACCGCCCAGCATTACCATGCCTTTAATGTTCAGTATCGGGAAAGGCTCTTTGACCGGTTCTGCCGGTGTAACTCCGCCTTCACCAGGCTGGACTGGGACAGGAGCATTATTGGCCTCTTCTACTTCTTTTTGGAAAACCACTTCTTCCAGGATGATCCGCCGCGGGGTAAGGTTGCTCAAAGCCTTCAGCAGCTCTACCCATCTTGGATTTCCCATCATAAGCAAATTTATCAAATTACGCCGAGTAGTCATCTTTTCTTTAAGTTGCTGCAGTTCATAAGCCCTGGCGACTTGTTGTTTCAGGTCGTTCAAGGCAGTCTGATTGCTTTCAATGACCTTTTCATATGTCCGTAAAGTCATATGTAATGAAGCATAAACCATGCTGAAAATAAAAACAATTAAAAAACCGATCACCGCAGCCATAGCGCTGCGGGCTGTCTTAGTCGCTTGTTCCTTTATTTCTTGCGGTAACAGGTTAATCCCTTTAGTCCCTTGCAGACTGGCGCCCATGGCGATCGCCAGGCGCGGGCTGAGCTGGTCAAGTTCCTTTTTACGTTCTTCCGGCATTTCCAGCTCAAGATTTCTAAGGGGATGACAAATTTCCACGGTTAAACCTAAAGCGCTATTTAGAAATTCCTGCAGACCTTTTAATTCCGCGTTGCCTCCCAGCAGGACTACTTTAGATACCCGTTTGCCTCTTGATTCCTCACGATAATAGTCCAGCGAGCGCCTGATCTCATTAGCCAACCGTTCCAATATTGGCCGCATCAAAGGAGCAATTTGGAGACTGCTTATCTCTGGCGTCAGCTGTTGGGGATTTTTTTCATCAGGAATACCCCAATCTTTTTTTAATATCTCTGCCTGGTTAATATCCAGGTCCACCTGACCTGAATCTGAAATCAAAGTCCCGACCATAGCCCTGGTTAAGCTATTTCCGCCAAGTGGGATCTCGCGGTTGAAAACCAGGTTTTCCCCGCTAAAAATATTGATCGCGGTTGTGTCAGCTCCGGACCTGACTACGGCCAAGGCTTCATCAGTTTTAAGATAATCGCTTTTTCGTAAAACTTCAGCCAAAGCAAACGGGGTGACAGTGACTGAAGCAGGTCTGATTTGGACGTTCTGTAATAGAGATAAATGCTGGTCGATAACGAATTTTTCTACAGCTACTACTAATAATTCAATTTTTTTAGCGCCTTTGTCAGTCACTTCGCCAATTATGTGATAATCTAACGCCGCATTTTCAACAGGGAACGGTATGTGTTCCTTAGCCTCCCATTTAATAGCTTCCAGCAGTTCTTCCTTGGGCATATGGGGAATAAGCACTTTTCTTACCGATACCCGCTGGCCCGACACTACAGTTACAATTTTCATTTTCTTAAAATTAATGCCTTCCAGACACTTCCGTAAACCCTCAAGCACTATTTCTAAAGGTACATTTTCTTTCTTCTCCGTGCTTAAAGGAAACTCTTCGATACGATAATCTATAACAGCTACGCTGCTGACGCTTTCTTTCAGCACCACTGCTTTAATTGAAGTAGTCCCGATATCCAGGCCTAATAAAGGTTGTATATTACGGATAAGTTTCATGCCTATTTTCCTCTAAAATGTGCTGGTTGTACGGTAAGAATTATAACTGATCTCATCCCAAATGGAAGTAATATTAGTACCGGACAAAGCACTAGGAGTTATTTTTGTTATTGTTACCGGAACAGTGCGACTATTAGTTAGCACGCAGTTGCGAATATATCTTCCCGAATAACTTGACCCGAATCTGCTTTTGTTTCGGCAACAGGAGCGGATGCGAATCCAGGGGATCTCTATTTCATCGATACGGACACTAGCGCCTCCGGTTATCGCGGTGATATCCAATTGCACTGAAACTACATTAGCTACTGGAGTGAAAAAATCATACTTTTCCGCAGCTGCATTCCCATTAACATTAATTACTGTGGGAAGACCGGCAGCTGGCGTAATGGTCCAGCTATAATTCATGGGAACCTGGTTACCACCGCCTTGCAAAGACCTGAACCTACAAATACCTATCGTATAATTAGATCCAGCCGGAAAATTTATGCGGATCGATTGCGCTGACCAAGGTGGCGCCGAACGCCAAAATTGCCCATTACCGACCTGGCCATTAATAGCTCTCTCTGCGGCATTAGCCGCTTGGGTACTACTAACTGTAGCTGTCGTCACGCCAAAAGGCGCTGGATTTCCTCTATAAGCCAGATTCCAAATATCTACAATAAAATCATAGTTTATTGAATTCTTTGTGTACAAAGCTTCCGTAATTGGACCAAAAACAAAGGTATTATACTGGGGATTGTACCAGGTGATCAAATCCCCGGAAACAGGCAAAATAGTATTCCATATTCCTGACCAGTCATTTTGTAAATATTGAACAGCCCTGGCCTGGGCTGCTTCAGCCGCGTAAAAAGCTTGTTCTTCTGTTTGATTGGTACTAAAATCAGAAGTACTTTGAGAAGTCAATTCCAGAAAGGCTACTACTATACCAGCTACTAAAATAACGAAAAAAAAGACAAAAAGCAGAGCAAATCCCTGATTGTTATTATGTTTTTTTAGCATGTCATAGGTTCCGTGGATGCACATTAAAAATTATATTCATGTTTTCCTTATTTTTAGTCTCACTTAAGGAAATAGTTATCAAACTGCCACTGCTGGAAAAATATGTAGACGGAGGCCGCAACAAACCATGTGGATAAGCTAGATTAGTAGTGGTATCGCCTAGAATTGAACGTCCTTGGCCAAAAGATGGGAGCCCTGTATAGGTCATGAAACGTAGTTCATACGAAGCGCGAGAATAAGTCGCCGGCCAGACAGAGTCATTTGAGTTATAAAGATAGAACATACAGGATTCCGCTGCTGGACTTGTCTGGTCTACATTGGCACTGAAAGTAATTATCCCTGAATTTATAATAGTGAAAGTACTTGCTTTCAATAAGTAATTACTCATCAGATCCCTAGCCTGGGACAATTCACTTCTTAATTGATAATTATCTTTACCGCTAGTCCATGTTTTTATAGCTAAAGGGTAAAAAGATACGGTTATTACTAAAAGAATCGACAGGAGCGCAATAGATATTAATAATTCTATAACAGTGATGCCCTTCCGGTTGAGGATAATATTCCACCTCTAAAAGTATTGCCTAATATATGATAAAAAGTTAGTAATTAGCAATGAAAGTTTCCAAATTTACTGATGTACCAACCCCCTGTTGGGCGGTACTAGAGGATACAACTACATAGACATCTTTTGTCTCCGCAGAAGGACCCGGCAATGCCGTGACAATAACCTGATAAAAATAACTATCATAAGGAACGGGAAAAACGCCAGCGGCAGAGGCTACGCCGGCATAAGGCATGTTCTTGATGTTTTCAATTCTTTCTTTCGCCAAAGTCAGGGCTACCACATTTTTGCCGGTTATGGAGTTATTAAATCCACCCTTGCTTAAAAGTATTGCTCCTTCAACTAGACCAACAGCTAAAAGAGCAAAAGCAAAAATTATTTCCATAATTGTAAAACCTTGGTTATGGTTGCTCATTTTTACCTATCAATAGGCATAGGTGGCTACTTGAGGTTTTATTAAAAACTTAAGTAGCCACCTTATGCACCCAATCCAAAATAATTACTTTATTTAAAAACTAATTGCTCTGCGGATTACCATTGGACACAAAAATAGCTGTTGATCCCGCAGGGAAGGTTACTGCTCCGGCAGCGGTCACTGTTGGTACTTGATTAACACGACCTGTCCCAAGCGACCAAATAACATAATACCCGGTAGCATTAACATAATAGCGATATTCCTGATTCCCGGCTGCTGGCGAGAACGGATCAGTCAGTTCCGCTGAAAGCATTGGCGGCCCCGTTGTCTTTCTCGCATCAGTTGAGCTCTCCAACAAATGCGTCGCTTGCCAACCTGTACCAATCGCATAAGGAGCAGTCCAAGCGGCTTGCGCATTGACAGCTGAGTTATCAGGATATTTGGTTCTACCATTAGAACGAGGTGAAGCAGCATAGGCCTCCACAGCAGTTCTCAAGGTAGCCAAGTTTGACCTTACTTTAGATTTTTGCCCCTCATCTTGCATCCCTCTGAACCGCGGCAGGCTAATACCAATCAGAATAGCGATAATAGCCATGACGATCAGAAGTTCGATCAGGGTAAAACCTTTTTTGCTTTTAAAAACATTCATCATTTAATTCACCTCCTTTCTCTATAAAATATACCACTTCCACATCTATTATTCAAGGACTTATTTAACCACTTTCATCATCTCAAACATAGGCAAGAATACGCTGGCCAGCAGGAATCCCACAGCTGATCCAACCAGGATCAAGAATAAAGGTTCGATCATGGTGGTCAGCTTTTTCACACTATAGTTTACGCTGGTATCGTAAAAATCAGCGACCTTGGTCAGCATTGTGTCCAAGCTTCCTGATTCTTCCCCTACCGCGATCATCTGGATGGTATCAGGAGGAAACTCTTCGCTGATACGCAGGGGCTCGGCGATCTTACTGCCTTCACTGACCCCTTCCCTGACCCGCTTGATCACCCGGGAGATGATCTCATTGCCTACTACTTTTTCTACTATTTCCAGGCTCTCCAGGATAGGCACGCCGCTGGCTGTTAATGTCCCTAAAGTACGGGCAAACCTGGCAATGGCCAGTTTCCTGGCCAGCAAGCCAATAACCGGAAGTTTTAATAGGTATTTGTCAAAGACCAGTGTGCCCCCGGGAGTAGCGAAGTAATATTTGAGACCCGCCGCGATCGCGAAGCCGCTGATAATGATCACATACCAGAATTTTTTAACGATCTGGCTGAAAATAAATACTACTTTTGTCGGCAGAGGCAAAGTAACCCCGGCTTTAAGAAAAACATCAACGAACATTGGAATAAGAAAAATAGACAAAAACATGATCACGCTAAAGCCTACGATAACCAGGATGACCGGATAGACCATAGCCCCTTTAATTCTTTCTTCCAGGTCAGCCTGGTGTTCAGCAAAGATAGCCAAACGATTCAAAACATTATCCAAGGTGCCGCTAACCTCGCCGGCATGGATCATATGGATCATTAATGGTGTAAAAACCTTCGGATGTTTAGCCAGAGAATCAGAAAAAGTACCGCCGGCCTCAATATTGCGATAGACATCCTGGATCACTTCCCGGAACTTGTGGTTCTCCACCTGTTTAGTAAGGGTGCGCAAACTGGTCAATAATGACAAACCGGCGGCGATCATATTCGCTAACTGCACATTGAAGAGGATCAGGTCTTCGGTTTTAACTTTAGTAAAGCGTTCACCAAAACTGAGTTTTAATGCTGCTTTCTGTTCGGTAATATCAGTCACAAAATAACCGATACTGCCAAGTTTAGTAGCCAAAGCCTCCCGATTCTTGGCTTCCATAACCCCTTTGATCTGTTTGCCTAGTTCATCTCTGGCTTTATAAACAAATACCGGCACATTGTCTCCTACAAGCACAAAATTCTAATATCGAAATACTAAACACTGCCGTTTTGGATTTGTCCCGTAAGACAAATCAGCAGGGGAGAATTTCGGATTTAGAGATTCGAATTTATTCTTAATCTTCTTGCGTCGCCCTGATCACTTCTTCAACAGTAGTGATCCCTTGTCTGACTTTTAGCAGTCCGTCATCACGCATTGTTTTCATCCCCGCGAGCACTGCCTCTTTCCTGATCACATCCATGGATGTTTTTTGCACGATCAAACTCCTGATCTTATCATTAGGCAACAACAACTCAAATATACATATCCGTCCTTTATATCCGGTATTTAAACAGGTCTTACAACCTTTGCCATGATATACTTTCAGGTCTTTTTGCTTCGGGTCCAATCCAGCCTGTACCAGTAAAGCTTCCGGCGGCTGGTATTCTTCTTTACAATTAGGGCAGATCTTACGAACCAGGCGCTGGCCAATGATCGCCAAGATAGACGAAGAAACCAGAAATGGCTCAACGCCCATATCTACTAATCTGGTCGCGGCTCCAGGCGCGTTATTCGTATGCAGGGTGCTAAACACTAAATGACCGGTTAAAGCAGCCTGAATGGCAATTTCCGCTGTTTCCACATCTCTGATTTCACCCACCATCACAATATCAGGGTCTTGCCTTAAAATCGCCCGCAAGCCGGAAGCAAAGGTAAGCCCGGCTTTGACATTGACTTGGGCTTGACGGATCAGCTTGAGCCGGTATTCTACCGGATCTTCTACAGTAATAATATTTTTATCCACCGTATTGATAACGTTCAAAGAGCTATAAAGCGTAGTGGTCTTACCACTGCCTGTCGGGCCGGTGACCAAGACGATCCCATATGACTTATGGATAGTATTAGTAAACTCTTCCAACACATCAGGAGCAAATCCCAGCTGTTCCAAGCCTAAAAGCGCTTTAGAAACATCCAGTATTCTCATGACCACGTTTTCACCGTGAATAGTAGGCAAAGTGGATACGCGCATATCTACCTGGCGATTTTCAACTTTGATCCTGAAACGGCCATCCTGTGGTACTCTTTTCTCAGCTATATCCATTTCACTCATGATCTTGAGACGGGAAATAACCGCGGCTTGCAAATTTTTTGGTGGTGCCGGAACTTCCTGCATTACCCCATCGATCCGGTAACGTATACGCAGCATATTTTCTTCCGGTTCCACGTGAATATCACTGGCCCCGTCACGAATGGCATTTAAAATGAGTAAATTTACGAGTTTTATGACCGGAGCTTCTTCAGCCAGTTCGGCCAGTTTTTTATTTTCAATATCATGCTCACCGGTACCTAGCAGTTCGCCTTGTTCTTCTTCTATCTTCTTGATTACCTCATCCATAGTCCCGGTTACGCCATAATACTGGTCAATAGCCCGCTTAATATCGCTTTCAGTCGCTAATGCCGGTTCTACAGTACAACCAGCCTTCAGGCTTACTTCATCAATGGCAAAGACGTTCAGCGGATCCACCATCGCTACGGTTAAGGTATCACCGATCTTAAACAAAGGAACAAGTTGGTGCTTCCTGGCTACGAATTCCGGGACCAGGCTAATAGTATCTGGATCCACCAGATAATCCTTAAGGTCCACATGAGGGATCCCGAGTTGTTCTCCCAAAAAGCTTATCAGCGCTTCTTCATTAAGCAGATTCAGACGCACCAATACCTTACCCAGTCGCTCACCGGTTTCTCTTTGTACCCGTAAGGCTTCATCTATCTGTTGCTTGCTGACTAAGCCAGCATCAACAAGAATTTCGCCCAACTTTTTCTTATCACCTTTCATTTTGGCCCCGGTTTTTTCTCAGCATCAGCTAAGATCTGGTTTATTTTTTTGATCAAGTCCTCAGGCTCAAATGGTTTGGTCATATAACCGTCAGCCCCGGTCTTAAAACCTGTTTCTTTATCCACTTCCTGGATTCGCGCGGTCAGCATGATAATAGGAATATGTTTATATTTGTCATCAAATTTAAGGATACGGCAAACTTTAAATCCATCCATTTTAGGTAGCATGATATCCAATACGATCAAATCAGGATTTTCAGTCCGGGCCATTTCCAATCCCTGGAACCCATCCGTCGCCTGGACAACCTCGAATCCAGCGCTTTCCAGATTGATCCGGTCTAATTCTCTGATCAAGGCGTCATCTTCTACTACCAATATTTTCTTGCCTGGCATGTCATCCTCCTAAATTTTTACTCCTTAAAAATTAGAGCCCGCCCTGCCTGCCGTCAGGCAGGGAAAATCTAAAGGTATATACGCTTGCGGTCTATTTTCGATTTCCCGATATACTGCTTTCTTTATTCCAGTAGTTTTGTTATTTTTGCCGCCAGCCCCAGTGGTTCAAAAGGTTTGGTAATATAATCGTCCGCTCCAGCTTTTAATCCCTGTTCAACTTCTTCTTTTTGAACCTTGGCCGAAACCATGATCACTTTAGTGTCCCGGGTAGCTGGATTATTCTTGATCCGCCTGCATACTTCATAACCATTAAGATCAGGCATCATGACATCCAGTAAGATCAGGTCCACTTTCTCCTGAAGCGCTTTTTCCAGGCCTTCCCGTCCATTATGGGCACGGATAATTTCAAACTTAGACGGATCAAAACTAAATTCGAATAAATCCAATATCAACGGATCATCATCTACTATTAAAATTCTTTTCATCTGTTTTTATCCAATGATCCTGGCAATCTCGCTTAACAATTCTTTCACTTTAAACGGTTTGGTTATATATTTAACCGCACCCAGGTCTAAACCCTTGCGTTTATCTTCTTCCATTTTGCGGGCGGAGATGATTATTACCGGGATCTTTTGAATAAACAGATCAGGATCGCTCTTTAATGTCTTAAGCACGGTATAACCGTCAATCTTAGGCATCATGACATCCAGCAAAAGCAAATCTGGCTTTATCTCTTTAGCTTTAGCCAAGGCCTCTTCCCCATCCACGGCGACCTTGGTATTATATCCTTCTTCCTGCAGACTGATCTTGATCAATTCTACTACATTCGGTTCATCATCAGCGATCAGGACTGTTCCCCGTTTCTTGGTCCCGCGCACACCCAGAATCTCACTCACCTTGCTGAGGAGTTGCTTTTTATCAACCGGCTTGGTCAGGTAATCATTTACACCTAACTGGCGAGTCTGGGTTTCCCGATCGTGTAGGATCGAAACGATCATTACCGCGATATTTTTAGTCTGCGGATCCTCTTTTAACGTTTTTAAAACCTGGACGCCATCTATATCAGGCAGTTTAATATCCAGCAAGATCAAATCCGGGCGACCCTCCCTGGCTCGCTCTATCGCCTGGTGACCGGTCAAAGCCCAAATTACATGATAACCTTCATCTTCCAGATAAATCTTGTGCAGGTTCAGGATATCTTGTTCATCATCAACCAGAAGAATGGTTTTTTGCCCGGGCAAGGCACGATTAGGCCCGGCAGCCCTGATCAAATCATCATCGGTAGCCATCGGCCGGAAAGCTGGCAATTGGAAACAAAAACGGCTGCCCTTATTCGGGCCATCGCTTTCAGCCCAGACTTTTCCTTCATGCATTTCCACAATACGTTTAACTATCGCCAATCCTAAGCCGGCACCGCCTGTCTGCCTGGTAGAAGAAGAATCTACCTGGTAAAACTTTTCAAATATCTTCTCCAGTTCTATAGCCGGGATCCCAATACCGGTATCACTGATCCTGGCTTCTACGTTCCTGTCTTTTTCAAATATCTCTATGATCACCCGGCCATTTTCCGGTGTAAACTTCAAAGCATTAGTAAGGAAGTTCGCTAATACCTGGATCATCTTATCTTTGTCCGCGTAAACGAACGGCAGATCATCCTGGATAATAGCCGTCAAATTTATCTTTTTCTGGTCAAAATGAGCTCTCATCCGTTCCACAATTGTTTCGGTCAGGGCTTTGAGACTAACAGAGGATTTATTCATCCGTACCTGGCCGGCTTCGATTCTTGATAAGTTGAGCAGATCAGTAATCAGGTTAGTTAAGTGGTCGCTTTGCTCTTCGACTATTTTTAAGAACCGTTTTTGGTTTTCATTGGTCTCTCCGGCCCGGCCAGCTAGCATCAGGGCGGTATAACCTTTGATCGAAGTCAACGGGGAACGTAGTTCATGTGAAACCATAGAAAGAAAATCGCTTTTAGCCTGGTTAAGTTCCCGTAGTTTGACCACCAATTGTTGCTCCTGGGAATAAAGGCGTGCATTTTCCAGGGCGATAGTCGCCTGATCGCCAAAAGCTTTGACCAGGTCGATCTGGTGCTGGGTAAACTGGCAAGTTTGCTTGGTATATAAACAAAAAGCCCCTTTAGCCGTATTTTTCATCACTAAAGGGACACACAAAAGCGAAGCCATTTTTTCTTCTGATACAATCGGCGAAGACTGGTATGTAGCTTCCTGGCTGATATCGGGAATAATAACTACTCTTTTTTCTTGCACCGCTTTTCCGGTGATACTGCCGTCTAAGCGAACTTTCTCCGGGTGATGGCTTACATCAACTCCATAACTGGCGCTCAAGACTAAATCTTGCCCATCTTCACTCAGTAGCCGCAAAGTACAGGCATCAGCCTTGGCAAATTCAGTGATCGTTTTAACGATAAAATCAAGAACTTCCTTAAGATCAAGGCTGGCACTCATCATGGTGCACAATTTGATCAAGGATTGCAATTCTTTTTGCTGTAGCTGGGTTTCTTTTTCCGCTTGTTTCAGGAGAGTAATGTCAGTGAAAAGATAAATAGAACCGGAGATCTTATTGTTATGATAAAGCGGCAGTATTTTAACCATAACTTCGATTGGCCGGTCGCTTTTAGAGATTAATGTGGTCTGGACCAGGCGATGGTCACTGGCTTGCCGGAAATTAATTTCTTTTTTTAATTCACTGCGGACCGGTTCTTTGACCAGCTCCAGCAGGTTTTTGCCGCGTAGTTCCGCCGCTGTGTATTCCAGGAATTTTTCCCCGCGATAATTAACAAAAGTCATAGCTTCGGTCAGGTCGCATACTATAACCGCGTCTACTCCCTCGGTCAGTACGCTTATCGCGATCTCTGTTTCTTCAGGCAAGCCGGAAAAGCCCAAACCTGGTTCTTCTTCTTTCTGCCCCAGTTTTTTTAGGCCTCTGTTCTGTAAAAAAATACCAGCCAATAAAACCGTAATTATACCTATGAAGAACAAGAGAAACAGATTAAAGAGATGGTTGATGGTCATCGGTAATTTTTTACCTGCTTCTTAAGCTTAGTAAGGTTCCGGTTCAAAATATTTCCGAGTAAATCATCACTTGATTGCGGCCATGCGCTTTGCCCCAGTTGAGAGCTTCTTGGCCCATTTTTAATAATTCTTCTTTATCGTCAGTGTCTCCCGGGAAGGTGACTACGCCAAGAGTTACCGTAATATTGATCACCCCATTCGGCACAACAAAACCATGATTCTCGATCAATTGCCTGATCCGGGAAGCTACGGACCTGGAACCTTCCCGCGGAGTATTGGGTAAGATCATAGCCACGCCATCACCTTCAAAACGAGCGGCAAAATCAACTTCACGGGTATTGTTCATGACGATCTTGGCTAATTCCTGCAAGATCGTGTCCCCTACCGGGTGGCCATAAGTATCATTGTATACTTTAAAATGATCCACATCCATCAGCAGCAAGGATAACTCTTGCTTGAACCTTCTAGCCCGGGCTAATTCCTCTCCCAGTCTCTGATTAAAATATTTCTGTACATACAGTCTGGTCAGGTTATCAATGATCGTAGCTTCTTCCATTTTTTTGGACAGGCGGATGCTGTGAATGGCGGTAGCTAATTGGTTGGCAAACAGAAGCAGGTATTTTTCATCTTCGGCGGATAAGAGTTGTTTGGAAAATACATTATCGATCGTCAAAACACCGAGATATTCATCTTTAGTCCTGATCGGCAGGTTGATGATCGGCTTTTGTCTGATATCATCTACTTGTTTAGAAAAGAGGGTGTCGACAACTTCATTTACGCCTGGTTTAACAGGGTATTTATATTCATCTATAGACCGGATGGTTCCTTGGCTATCAACGGCTATTTTCCCTTGTAGAACATTTTTATCGTGCTCTATCAAAAAGAGCTTGGCCCGATCCACCCCCAAGTGCTTAACAATGCTTTTCAAAATAATTTCCAAAGCGTCGCCCAAGTCCATGGTCCTGACAATTGAATTATTGATCTTAGATAAGATCAATAATTCATCTGTCAGGTTCTGATTCCGGTCCTGGAGCAACGCGCTCTCTACGCCAATCCCGAACCTGGCCACAAATTCCTGGAAATGTTTTAGTTGGTCCTCACTCAAAGGAGTGCGGGTAACGATATTATCTATCCGCACCAGGCCAAAAACCCCGCGTTCATTCTTTAAAGGCAGGTAAGCACCTAATCCTCCGTCACTGGTCACGAGCATCCGTTTGCCCAGGACCAAATCCGTCAATTCCTGGTTGCCACTCTCGCTGGAGATCTTTTCTTCCAGTTCGATCAATCCTTTTTGATCAATAACAAACCGGCTACGATACACTTGCTCGTTTTTGTCAAGCATAAAGACCGTTGCCCGGTCACAATTAAGATATTCTACTAATATTTGCAGCCCGGTTTTTAAAACTGCGTCTAATCCGTTTTTTATATCCTTAAAGGCTTCTACTAATTCTTCCCAAATCTTCTTTTCAGTCATAGTTGCCTCCCGGCACAAACATTTCAATTTAATCTAACACATCTACCTGTTTTTGTCAATAAAAACCCCTATCCATTTTTGATCCATGAATAGGGGCATAAAAATAAACTTGATTGGGCTAGCCGTCAGGCCTAATTTCCGCGTTCGGTGGTCTCTATTTTTTGGAAGCGTTTGTTCATTTCCGCAAAGGTGGCATCCATATCTTCAAAAATACGTTTTAGGTCATTAATCTGGTCTTCCTGCTCGACCATCTTATTGTGCATATGCTCGATATCAGCATTGACTTTATGCACATATTTACTGTTTTCCTCAAGGCTTTTAGCGAATTTATCCAGCTCCGGCGGTTTAGTTGTCTCTTTAGGCATTTTACTGATCTCGGCCAGGCTGCCTTGCATTTTAGTGACCAATTTCCCTGATTCTTCCAGTTGCTTCTGGCTATTGACCAGCCATTCATTAAAGCGCCTGGTTTTATCATATAAATCTTCTATGCGCTTGTTAATATTGGTAAAAAGTTCTTTATGTTCTTCTTGCATTTTATATAAAAATTCTTCTGTTTTACCACCCTGGCCGCCGGCACGCTGTACATTTTCGATCTGCTTTTTGGTTTCTTCAGTCCCTTTCTGCAAAGATCCGACTTTAGTCACCAAATCCTTATATTCTTCTTGTATCTTAGATAACATTTCGTCAGCTTTACCACCTTGTGCGCTGGAACGCTGCACATTATCCACAAGTTTTTTAAGTTCATCGGCTCCTTTCTGTAAGGTCACTATTTGAGTATCCCACTTATTGATCCGACCATACAAATCATCTACTTTACGGTTAAGATTTGTGGTCAGGTTCTTGGCTTCGGCAAACATAGCATCATGTTCTTTGGTGAATTTTTTCATCGCCTCGGGATCACCCACAGGCAGGTTGCCTGATTCCAGTATCCGGTAAGCTTTCTTTAACCAGGAAATAAGGACATAAACAATAATTCCCATGACAATCATCAGGATGTTATAAACAATTTCATGCTTCTCTAAAAAAATCGTCTTCAGAAAATCCATGCTTTCACCTCAGCTTTCATTCTTCAAAAGAAATATTATCGACGTATAAAGTACTGTTAGTCGGAGTTCCCAGGTATTGTTCAAAGACAATGGCGAAATTTCCTTTCATTTGGTTCCAGTTTTTTACCTCGGTAAAGGCTTTCAAAGGTATCGATATCTTTTGCCAAGTCGTACTGGCACCGTACGGTAAGAAATCGCGTATATCGATCTTGGAGGCAACGGATCCGTCTCCGAGTTCAATTTCAAATACTTCTCCGCCTTTGGCCCCTTTGACATTAAAAGTTAACCGCCGGAATTTAGTTAGATCTATGCCATTTAATTTACTATAGTATCCGGCATAGCCATTATTGACATTATATACCAGTTTCAAAATACTGCCGCCGTCTTCCCCGGCGCCGGCTGAACTTCCTTTCTGGTATGACTCTAAACAGAACCCGCCGGTGCCACCAAAGGTCCCGGTAAAACCACCCAAGGTATTGCGTTTAGAGCTTTCGTTAAAATTGTCCATAACTGTTTTAGCCAGAGGCACCGGTTTAGGCGGAGCCACTGGTTCAACTGGTTTTACCACTACTACAGGTTCCACTGGTTTAGGGACCGGTTTAGGCACCACCTTAGGCAACGGCGGCAAAGGAGTGGCTTTCGGCTTGATTTCTACCTTTTCGATCTCCAATGGTTTCGGCGCTACCTGTGGGGGTGGGGGCTTAGGTACTTCTACCACCACAACTGGTTCAGATACAGCTATAGGCACAGGCACCGGTGCCCGACGGGAAAATATTTGCTGAAACATAAAAATAGCTGACAGCGCAATAACCAGCGAGTTTATAACAGCAAATATATTCAATATGTTTTTACGTGCCTGTATCATGCAACCCTCTTATGTAGTGGTCCCAGCATTTCCTTACATTTGCTGGCCTGAATTTGAGCCCACTCCACTATAAATATGCCTTATTTTTCGTTTACAGTCAATACTTTTTACATATAAATATTACCGCTCACCAATACTCTGCCTGGTTTAAAATATAAACTTTCACTGCGCGTTTACCGAACTTTTCGCTTTCTTTTCTGGTATTAAGGGCCAAGTCTATTCTTTTACCTTTGATCGCGTTACCGGTATCAGCCGCATAGGCATATCCGTAACCAGGTATATAAAGCCTGGTACGTAAGGGGATGATCTTCGGGTCTACGGCCACTAATCCCCGTTCCAGGGTGTATCCCAAGTAAGTATGGATGCCATCCCCCCCCGGATAACACATTGGATCATAAGGATAATATGATGTAGCGGTCAGCCACATAGATTTTGCTTTAGTCAGATCATATTCTTTAACTGGTTTCCCTTGCTTGTTTTTCAAGATCAGCTTATATACTTTATTCTGTTCTACTTTTTCCTTGATAATTTCGCGGGAGAATTCACGCTGATCATGATATTTGATCTTTACTTGCCGCCAGCGCCGTCCATAATATCCGCGTTGTACTTCTATTAGACGTAAATTGGCGGCATCTGTATTGCGATTGGTCACTGTGTAGGGTAGTACTTCCTGATCAGTAACGATTTTTTCCGCGACCCGGGTGATCTTGATCGCCTGCCCCGGTTTTAAGCGTTTCCCGATATCAGGTTCGATAATATCCAACGGACCGAATTTGATATTATTATCACGCAGCACATTTTCAACTTGATGATCAATACCTCGAGCACTGATAACCTTCCCGTCAACATAGATATCCACTTTCGCATAAATCCAATAGTACGGTATTAGTACTACGCCGCATAAAATCGCCGCGGCTGCCCAAGCCTGCTGTTTTCTTTTGTTCTTATTTTCGTCCATAATTATTTTCCTGGACTATATCATCGTAATGGCGCAGCTTAAAACGCACGCCTAATTCCTTTTCCACTATTTGTTTTATAATATTGATATTTACCTGCGGCAAAGCTACCGCGGTAACGACAGTGGGCATAAGCGTTTTGCAGGCGCTAATAAAATCTTTTACTTTTTGGTATGTCCCCGGTCCGAATGAAGGCTGGCATATTTGATTATACACTTCTTCATTCTCAGCGTTCAAGCTGATACTGATCGTAGATACATAAGGAGCTATTTCCGGGACAATATTCCGCCCATGGATCAAATTACCATGTCCATTAGTATTGATACGTACCGGGATCTTTTGTTCCTTTAAAGCTTTACTTACGGCAATTACTTCTGTTAAACGTAATAATGGTTCGCCATAGCCACAGAATACTATTTCCCGAAACCGGGAAGGGTCCCCAATCGCTGCCAGGATCTCTTTCACCGACGGTTCCGTAGTTAAGGCCAGGTTATACCCCTGGATAGTGTCGGTTTTATACCGCACGCAAAAACCGCATTGATTAGTACAACGATTGGTAATATTCAGGTATAATGAATGCCCGATTTGATAAACGATACTCATCTTAACCTCAAATCACACTTTCTAATTCCTAAATCCTAAAAAAATTCTAATTTTCTAAACGTTTCGATATTTGAATTTCTGCCATTTGAAATTGTTTAGAGTTGAGATATTAGGATTTAGAGCTTAAATAATTTTATAGCATTCTTTGTGGTTTGTTCGGCTACAACCGGAACTTCAACATTTTTTAATGCAGCAATCGCCGTCGCAATCTCTCCCAAATAACTCGGCTCATTACGCTGCCCGCGATGAGGCTGGGGAGCCAAGTATGGGGCATCGGTTTCCAGTAATAACCATTCCAACGGGATCCCGCGGACTATCTCTTGTAGGCTAGTGGCTTTAGGAAATGTTACGGCGCCAGTAATGCCAATATACCAGCCCAGTTCAATTAATTTTCTGGCGGACAACAACGTTCCGGAAAAACAATGCACTACACCGGTTAAACCAGGAAAATCCTTAATGCATCCGAATATTTCCTCACCCGCATCCCGGCTATGAATGATTACCGGCAACGATATTTTTCTGGCTATTTCCAATTGTGCCGCAAAAACTTTTTTTTGTACCTCCCGGGGAGACAGGTCCCGGTAATAATCCAAGCCAATTTCACCAATAGCCACTACTTTGTTCTGCCGCCCCAGATCCGTCAATAATGTACTCGTGTTTTCTTGCCAGGAAGCGGCATCATGGGGATGGATCCCTACTGCCGCAAATACCTGTTCCTGCCGTGCGGCAAGAGCGACGGCTTCCTGGCTGGAAATATAATCATAACCAACAGTAATAATATGATGGATCCCGGCGGTTAACGCCCGGGCAATGACAGTATCCTGGTCTGGACGGAAAACCTGATCCTGCAAATGGGCATGGGTATCGATCATGGGAGTTAGGGCATTAATTTGGGAAATAACGGGACTCCTTTTTGCACCTTGGTCCCTGCCGGGATCTGTCCCAGCTTAATATCTTTCAGGTTAATAGCGGATAGGCTTTCAGACAAGCCAAGTTGTTCCCATATTTTAGTCGCGCTGCCAGGCATAAATGGGTAAAGATAGGCTGCCACCAGCCGTAAAACATCAGTTAATGTATACAAAACTACCGCCAACCTGTCCTGGTCTGTTTTGGCCAGTTTCCAAGGCGCTTCTTCTTCAATATATTTATTGGCCAGGTCAATGATCTCCCAGATACTTTCCAGGGCCTGGCTAAAAGCCGCGTCAGCCAGCTTTTTTTCAATATCGGCTAATAAATGCCCGGCTGGTTTTTCAAATTTATCAATGTGTTTCCCGGCGCCGTTTACCGGAATAATCCCGTCAAAATATTTTTCCAGCATCGTTAATGTCCGGTTAAGCAAATTGCCCAGATTATTGGCCAGGTCAGCCTGGTAGCGGGCATGTAGGGCAGCTTCTGAAAAATTACCATCAAGCCCAAAGGGCACTTCCCGCAACAAGAAATAGCGATAGGCATCAATGCCTACTATAGATATTACCGCGTAAGGATCTACTACATTGCCCTTGGATTTAGACATTTTCTGCCCTTCTACCGTCCACCAGCCATGAGCTATTACTTTTTTCGGCAAAGGCACTTCCGCCGCCAAGAGCATAGTAGGCCAGATCACTGCATGGAATTTTATTATGTCCTTACCCATCATATGAATGTCTACTGGCCAAAACCGGTCAAACAGGTCCTGGTGTTTTTTATATCCTAAGGCACTCAGGTAATTGACCAGGGCATCAAACCAGACATAAATTACCTGTTCCTCATCAAAAGGACAAGTGATGCCCCAGCCTATCCTGGACTTAGGCCGGGAGACGCTAAGATCTTTAAGACCACTTTTAACAAAATTCATTATTTCATTGAATCGCTCGTGAGGATACACAAAATCAGGATGTTTTTCCAGGAACTCCAATAGAGGTTTCTCATACTTAGACATTTTAAACAAATATGTTTTTTCGCTGATCTTTTCCAGCGGGCTGCCGCAATCAGGGCAAAGTCCTTTTTCGATCTGGGTTTCCTGCCAAAAAGTTTCACAGGGCACGCAATACCAGCCTTCATACTGGTCAGGATAAATATCGCCCTTTTTATACAATTCCGCGAAAAATGCCTGTACTACTTCTTTATGGCGGGATTCGGTAGTGCGAATAAAATCATCATGGCTGATATTCAGGGCTTTCCAGAGATTCTGGTAGGTTAGCACATTCTTATCAACCAGAGCTTGTGGTTCTATATTTAAAGCTTTAGCTGCCTGTGCTACTTTTTGTCCATGCTCGTCAGTGCCGGTTAAAAAATATACCTGGTAGCCGGTCATCCGTTTAAACCTGGCTAGTACATCACAGGCAATACTGGTATAAGAATGCCCGATATGCGGCTTAGCATTTACATAATAGATCGGGGTGGTAATATAAAAAGTGGGTTTCATTTTTTAGCTTCTTTCTCGCTATTTTTAGGCCAGTTAAGATCAGCTACTTTATATTCCCGCGTGGTGCCATCTTCCATTTCCAGGGTAACGGTTTGGCGTAAAATATTAATGCCTCTCACTTTACCTAAGCCTTCTTTAACCTTGAGCTTGGAATCTACTTCCGGGTACCTTTTCTTTTCTTCCTGGTAGAAGGTGTATTCGTAGGATAAACAACACATTAAGCGGCCGCAGACGCCGGAGATCTTACTGGAAGCCAGTGATAATTCCTGTTCTTTGGCCATGTCTATAGTCACCGGTTTAAAATCCTTCAGGAAAGTCACACAACAAAGACGCCGGCCGCAACAACCAAATCCGCCGACCATCTTAGCTTCATCACGCACGCCAACCTGGCACATTTCGATCCTGGTCTTAAAAATATACGCCAGGTCTTTCACCAGTTCCCGGAAATCAACCCGTTCAGGCGCGGTATAATAAATAAACAGCTTGCTGCGGCTAAAAGTGTATTCTACGGTTACCAGTTTCATGTTTAATTCGCGGTCTTCCACTTTTTCCACACAAGAGCGAAAAGCTTCTTCTTCCTTTTTCTGGTTAAAAATCACCTGGTTGCGGTCTTCCCGGGACAATTTACGGATCACTTTCCGTATATCCGCCGGCATTGTTTCTACTGATCGGGGCAAAGATAAGACAGAACCCACTTCTAAGCCATTTTCAGTATCGATCAGGCATTCTTCACTGGTATTAAGTTCTAAATGGTCCGGCAAATGAAAATAGCCGACTTCTTTCAATTTGCGGTAAGCAATTTGTACGATCTTAGGCATGTCTCATCCTTAAAAATATATTTTCTAAAACTAATTGTAAATTTACATTGACCGTCATATCCCTTTTGGCGCGCAGGATCAAGTCGATGATCTTTTCTTTCTGGCGCTGGCCTTGTCCCAATCCTTCTGGATCAGCCAGGAAACGCTGGACACAAGTATATAAAAGCAAATCAAGCCAAATTTTAGCCTGTTCTTTATCCCGTCCATATGTTTGGGCCTGGGTCAGGACAACAGCTATGTCTTCCTCATTTATACCCCGCAAAAAATCATCCAATTCAATTTTCTTTTCCAGTATGCCTTTTTCCAAATAGGTCTGGGCTAAACCTAAACTGCCACCGGCAAAATCTGCCAGGAAATCAGCTTGGCTATTTTCCAACTGCCCTTTTTCCTGTAACCGGTGCTTTACTTCTTTGACAGGTAAAGGTTTAAACTCTATTTTCTGGCAACGGGAACGTATGGTCACCAGTAATGCTGACGGATTGGCTGTTACCAGTATTATTAATGAATCCAAAGGCGGCTCTTCCAGTGTTTTTAGCAGGCAATTTGAGGCTTCCCTGGTTAGAATATGGGCATCATCAATAATATATACTTTTTTTATTGCTTCAACCGGACGCAAAGAAATATCAGCGCGTAATTGAATAATTTGGTCGATCTTTAGGTTCTTGGCTTTTTCTTCTTTATTGACGATCTTTACTTCCGGGTGGTTTAGCGCCGTTATCTTCCGGCAACTGGCGCACTCCAAGCATGGCCCCCGGGCACTGAATTGCCGGCAGTTCAAAGCTTGGGCTAGATGTAAAGCTACGCGTTTTTTACCGATGCCTTCAGGCCCGCAAAATAGTAAAGCTGAGGCTATATGCTGGTTTTTTACCGCTTCATAAAGCCGTTCAATAATATCTTTATGTCCAAGGATAGCGTTATTATTCATTGGCTTAGTTTCTTATTGACGATCAGCTTTATTTGCTGATGAATATGATCAATGGTACCGGTGCCGGAGATCTTTTTTATCCGCCGCGGCTCTTGAGAAGCCAATTTAAGGTATCCCTGGCGCACTCGTTTATGAAAACTTATTTTTTCCAGCTCAAACCGGTCCTTAACCCCTTTAGCTTCGAGTACTTTTTTTAAACCTTTCTCTGGATCTATATCCAATAAAAAAGTCAAGTCCGGGATCAGACCGCCAGAAGCTATCAGGTTCATTTTTTTAATAAGCTTTAGGTCAACACCCCGTCCGTACCCTTGATAAGCCACTGTAGCGTCATTAAATCTTTCACATACTACGATCACACTACGGGCTAACGCCGGAGCAATAACCTGACGCACATGCTGGGCCCGGCTGGCCCAATATAGAAAAAGCTCGGTTGCGGGCGCTATTTTATTACGTGGGGATAAGAGCAGGCGACGGATACTTTCCGCTACCCGGTCGCCTCCTGGTTCCCTGGTATGTAAAACTTTATGTCCGGCTTTTTTCAAAAATTTAATTAGGAGAAGAGCTTGAGTGCTTTTACCACTGCCATCAGGCCCTTCCAGCGTAATAAACATTCCCAGTTGTTTCATTTCTTAATCATTCCTTAAATGGATATAATTTTCCAAGGTGACTTTTTGTCCGCCTTTTTCCACTGCTAATTTAATATAAATACAACGCGGGTCTTCCGCTGGCGGGATGGTCGTCGAATTCCTTTTAGCGAAAAATAATTCGGTTACGTCAGGTATTACTTCGCTAGTGGTATTGTTAAACTGCCTTATTAATGTATGATCACTTAAATAATATAAATGAGTGGAAGTCCCGGCATCCTTTGTTACCTGAAATATTATCGTGCTACTGGCCGGAACAGCGGCCACGTCTATCACAACCGCGGCGGCTGAAGCGCCCATTATATTCTTAGTCATCTCATCCATGGCGATGCGGGCATTTTGCTGTATCTCCAACTTGGCATAATTAGCTTGCCAACTTTTAACACTATTTTCAAAAAACTTGGCTCCGCCAGCAACAAACAAAAGCATGATGGTCACGGCTATCATTATTTCTACTAGTGTAAAACCCTTATGCTTCAATGCACCCTCCGCGTAAGGACCACAGCATTATACCTAATTTTTCACTTCCTGCCAAGTTAATATTTTGAACGGATAAACATTATTGGCCTGGTCCACGGCGCTCGGGTTATAGGCGATATCAGCGGTACCGAATATGCCAGTCACATCAGCCATAGACTGGGATAAGATCGAACCATCGATACGCGCATTACCGGTCATCCGGAAAGTACCGACAACATATATCACTCCGGTAAAATTACCGCCACTCATATCAAAATCGCCATTTACAATAAGCACTCCTGAACCACCCCAAGAGGAAGTAGTGGCTTTTAGATCCCCGTCTACCCAGGTAATCCCGGCGCAGACCGGATTATTGCCAGGATTAGTATACTTATTAGTGGCGAAGCCCTGCATTTGCGCCATAGTCACGCCAAAAACATCTTCAAAAGAAGGGAAAGGAGCATTACCGGTTGATGGGGTACCGGTTACCATTGCCCCGCCAACTGTACTGACGGAACAACCAACCGGCACTAAGATCCCGGTTAATATGCCTCCCGCAACACTGGCATTCCCCCCCATATTTACATTGCCGCCACAGGATAAAGCGCTATTGACGGTAATAGACCCAGGTATTTTTTCACATAAGGCTTTTATCTTCCTCCGGGATAGGCCAATCTGTCCGATAGAAACGATCTCCCGCTGATTTGGATTACCAACCGGAGTGCTGACTGTAATAGAGAAGTTGCCATCTCCTAAAGTAATATTTGATTCACCGGCATAACTGGTAGAATGATTTAGTTCCCACATGGCTTTCTCGATCCCGCCATCAGCAATATAAAGGGCCGCGTTTTGTTTATTGCTTTGGACACTTCTTCTGGATTCCTTTTCACTTAAAAAAACCAGGCTGGCCCCAACAACAAACACAACCAGAATAATCACAATGGCAAAAACCATAGCATTGCCTTTTTCTTTTTTCCCATAGGTTTGCTTAAATAAAATGACTATTCCGGCAACCAGTAAAAGGATTAAGACAACTCCGATAATAATATGACCAAAGCTTTTTTCTGTTGTCGCCTCTTTAAGCGCTTTAGTCCGGGTTTCTGTCGCAGCCGCGGTTCCTTGTATTTCTGTTTTATGGCTTTTAATATCCCCCGAAAAAGGCGCTACCACTGGTATTTTAGACTCAGCCAAAACCGCTTTAGCGGCAATTTCTTTTTTGGTTGGCATAGGTAGAGACTTAGGCAATGGTTTGGAAATCCGCGGTTGCCGCAGCATCTTTTTTTCAGTTACAACCTGTTTCTGTAACGCCTTTTCCTGAATGATCGTTTGGTTAAGGTTTGTGCCGGCAGTTGGTTCGACATCCCGTAAGGCAAAAAGAGGCTGTACCTTAGATAACATGATCAGAGTAAAGACCATACTCAGCATAAAGAATTTTAATCGCTTCATTAAAAATCTCCTATCCCTATTGTACCTGTTGCCAAGATATTAAATACACACCACGTATCCGTGGCAAACCAAGATCAATAAACCGATTAGGATCACTGTTATACCTGCTATGCGCTCGTTCATCATAATTGAAAGTAAGTCCATTACGATAAATAATCGCTTCGTCTTTGGAAATCACCGAACCATTGAACTTTACCGCATTACCGGTACGTCCAGCCCAAGCATGATTAGTATAGTAAATCCCTTCTATCTTAGTGGCACTATTACTGGCCAGATCGCTATAGCTGGTTACTCCGCTGGGCAGATTGCCGAAAGAGGTTATCGGCGCCTGGACTTGTACATCGTTCCAGGTATAATCATCGTCAAAAGTACCGTCACCGTCAACATCCTCATGCTCAGCGTCAAACATACCGTCATCTTCCCCGGCATCACCAGTATCTGGTATGCCATCAACGCCTACGTCTTCGCTGCCCATATCTAATAGCCATTGGTCAGAATACCAAGGATCACTGCCACTATATCCATAATGAGAAGATTTGGTATAATCTCCAAGGATTACGTTTTCCTTGGCGGCAAATGCGACCAAATCATCATCATGATGAGCTGCCACCCATTCGTCCTTGGTCTGTCCTAACGCCGGACGCGGACTGGAAGGAGCATTATCATATTCCAGATTATCCGCGATATATATATTCCTGCCGGCATAGATGACCCCTTGGCCGGTTATTTTTCCTTTAATGACCAAATCCCCTCTTACCACTACTGTCCCAGTTATTTCAATCGGATTCGAAGAAGTTCCTACCAGGACGATATTACCGCTCTCTCCGGCATCATCGCCATAGACGTTGTTAATGATCGTAGCTCCATCTACTACTATTGTCCCACTGGAAGCTACGGCTTTTTGTTCATAATAATCCAGGGATTGCAAGTTCGGCATCGGCAGTTTTTCAGCATATTCATGCTGGTGATCCGCGTCCCCCCCTATACCTCTGATCGCAGTGCCATGGTCATCTATTTCTTCTCCGGCATAAATATCTCCATCTACTTTAGGACCATCCACAAAATCAAATCTTCCATTAGACCGGATATCCCCGACCGCGGTAATATCATGGCCCCAATACCAGCCCCAGTTATTAATAAAATAACAATAATCGAATATGTTCGAAACCGGATCCTTTGCTATGACTGCTTTGATCTTTTTGGTTACAGCGACACTGTTAACATTAATGATGCCGGTAGAAAGCAATTCGTATTGCTGTCCGCCTAAATTCGTGACATTTACACTGAATGTGCCTTGGCCCAGAGCGGTATTGTTTTCACCGCCATAAGTATCACTTTGCACAAATTCCCAAATAGCTTTAGCCACTCCGCCGTCAGCAATAAATAAAGTCTCGCTGGAACGCAAGCTCTTAACTGATTTTTTGCTTTCATTCTGGGCCATAAAAACAATGGTCGTGCCAATAAAGAAAATAACCATGAGTACGCCCAGAAGAGCCACATTGGCAAATCCCTGTAAGCTTGGTGAATATATAGGAAGTCTGTTTTTCATATGACACCTCCTGTTTTACACTCCACGCGCTACTAGACTTGTATAATCGATTTCCCGCACTTTTCCGCGTTCATTCCAAGCTACTTTTATATTTACTTGCTTAAGTCCTTCATCAGTAGCTGATATAGTTAATACTCCTCCTACATTTTTTATATAAGATATTTTTACTTCCCGGGTAAAATTCAATATTCCTTTTTGCGCCAGTGCCTGGGATGCATCTACGGTCCATACATCCGGGGTCCAGGCCCCTTCTGGCAAGGAATCATATTCACGATTTATTAGATCTTCCATTTTGGCCCGGGCAAAATTACTAGCCAAGGTTTCAAACTCACTGGCTTTGGCCGACATAGTAACCGAGCCAAAAAGCCTGGCAACAATGATCATGGCATAACCTAAGATCATGATCGCGATACAGATCTCCAATAAGGTAAAGCCTGCTTGTTTTATTAGTTTTTTACTGTTTCTTATGCTTTTCATAGCCTTCTCCCCTACTATAAATATACCACCAAAATCACTGTATATCAACGTCTCTATAGCGGAAAAATCAGCCAAAATAAATGCAAATAGCCGGCGTTGCCTTACGCATCACCAGCTATCATGTAAGTCTCCTTTTCAATATAGTATTATCTTTTACTTGGCGGAGTTTATCCACCAGTATTTTAGGCGGAAATCCATCAAGAGGAAATACGGAGAGACAGGGATTC
>JAQTQE010000049.1 GCA_028712365.1 bacterium | reverse complement strand
TCACCTTGGTCACCAGTGCTGATCTCTTTACTGAACGAGGCTATCTGGTGTTCACTGAGATTCTCGGCTATATGTTTGCCGGCAACCTGGTCTTTGGGCTTGCCCAGCAATTTTTCAGCCGCTTCATTGATAAATAATACTTTACCTTCTTTATCCACTACTACTAAACCATCGGATATACTGCGCAAGATCCGCTCGGTTTTTTCCTTCTCCTTGACCAGTTTCTTCTTATCCTCGATCAATTCATTAACTGCTTCTCGTATCTTATGTTGCATGGTTTCATCGAACTGCTTAGCTTTGGCTACCAATTCCCTATATTCATCATAGGCTATTCTCTTCATTCGGCCGGCTTTTTTGACCGTTGGTTCCAAAGCGCCGCCAAGACCGGGGCCTAATCCCGGACCGAGGCCGGGGCCTAATCCTGGGCCAAGGCCGGTGCCTAATCCTGAGCCAGAGCCGGTGCCTAATCCTGAGCCAGAGCCGGTGCCGGTGCCAGCACCAGTGCCAGTACCAGTGCCAGTACCAATACCGTTGCCAGTGCCAGGTCCGCCTCCCGGGCCTGCACCCAGGCCAGGGCCAAAGCCACCTGTTCCTGTGCCGATCACTGTTGGCTTACCACGTCTTTTCGGCTTATCTATTACTGGAGTAGTGGTAACGCTCTCGCCTTTTTTAACCTGCACAAAAGTACTTTGATTAACCATAATATGGGTAACATTCTTGTTTTTTAGTAATTGGTTTAAGCCGCCGTCCTTCACTGTTTTTTGCGGATCGCTCATCAGCACAATAAAATCCTGTAATTCGGTTTCCGCTACATTAGCCTCAATGGTCAGGCTTTCTACCATCAGATGCTTCAGAGTCCCTTCCAGTAAAGCTACCACCTGACCGGCTCGTTCGGTCAGGTTGATATTTTCCATAATGATCTTGCCACCGATAAAACCGATCGTTATTTCTTTGCGGTTAGCGAATAATTCTTGCAGTATGTTTTGCAGTTGTTTAAAGGAATCTTTGACAAAAGGATGATCGATAAAATACAGGCTGGTTTTGCGGACAGTGGAGCCTAAAAGCTTAGCCAGTGAAAGGAACCTGGCCAGATCTTGTTCACTTACTTCCGGTAGTTTATTTTCTTCAGCCATTAAGCACCTTCCTTGTTAGCTTTAAGTGAAGCGCCAGCTAACGTTACTATCTTAACCAAATCGTCTGCTGTTTTCAAGCAAAATCTCTGTCATTTCTTTATACGTCAAACAGCGGTAAAGCTGGTTACGTAGATTTTTGGCACCAGGAAAATCATGCACGTACCAGCCCAGGTGCTTGCGCATCTCTATGATCCCGTGATCTCCTTTTTCTTTTTGCATCAGTTGGGCTTGTTTTAAAATCGTTTGCACCACTGCGCTAAAAAGGGGTTTAGTATATTGTCCCGTCGCCAGTAGCTCCTTAACCTGAGTAAAAAGATATGGTTTACCGAGTATGCCCCGGGCCAGGCCCACTCCATCGCAGCCTGTCTGGGACAGGACTTCCCCGACCTGTTCCGGAGTATTCATATTGCCATTGGCCAGAACAATGCCTTTAAACATTTTTTTAGCTTCTTTGATCATCTCAATATTTATCGCCCCGGAAAATTTCTGCGAAAATGAACGGCCATGCACCATCAGGGCTTGCAATGGTATGGTTTTTATCGCCTCCAAGAGATCCAATACTGTCATCTCGCCAACCTGGGTCCTGGTCTTAATAGACACCGGCAGGGAAGTATTTTCCCGCACAGCGGATAGTACTTCCTTGGCCAGCGCCGGATTCTTCATCAGGTAACAGCCGGCACCGGTATTGATCACATCCCTGACCGGACAACCAAAATTAATATCTATGCCAGCTGGCCGCACTTGTTCGGTAAGATATTTAGCCGCATAAGCAAAATGTTCCGGGATCGCGCCAAACACTTGAATGATCAAGGGATGTTCCCGTGGCGTGAATTTAAATAACCGACTGGTTTTAGGCGAGCGGTGGAATAATCCAGTAACAGAAATCATTTCACTATAAACAACATCCGCGCCCGCCTCCCGGCAGATCTGGCGGAAAGGGCTGTCGGTCACTCCGGCCATCGGAGCCAGGGCTAAGATCGGCCGCGGCAGATTCTCCCAAGCAAATTCATTGATTTTTGTCATAATTGTATTATATAATACCACAAAGTTTATCAAGGAGTAAACCCCGTTAGAAATAAAAACGGGACAAAGAAAAAATGGGTATTAAATCACCGCCACTAATGGCAGAAATTTCTAACGGGGTAAAGCGAATATGACTAAATCCGTAAAAAATCCAGAATGGCAGTTTATCGACGACCAGGGAACTTTTATCATGCCTGACCCGCAATTCCTTTCCCGGCTCTATTTTCCACTCTGTAATGAACAGGGATTGATCTCAGCCATTACTCCTGACTTGCAGGGCGATATTAAAACAGGACAAAATTCATTCCTGCTGCAGCCGGTCACTGAGTTTGATTTGCATAACCTTAAATCCAAACGTGACTTCTGGCTCTATATAGAAGGAGCCGGGGCTTTTTCCCTGGCCAACCTGGGACGGGAAGATACCCGGCTGGAAGCCGGGTTCCTGTATCAGACGATCACCCGCAAAATAGCTAAAGTAAATCTCGAAACCGAGATCACCAATTTTGTGCCGGTCTCCGGGGAACCGGTAGAATTAATGAGCGTCACTATTAAGAATACCGGCCGCAAGCAACTGGCTATTACGCCTACGTGCGCCGTACCGATATATGGCCGTTCCGCAGATAATCTCCGTGATCATCGCCATGTTACTTCATTATTGCATCGCATCCTGGTCAGCCGCTCGGCTGTTATCGTCACCCCGACTATGAGCTTTGATGAACGCGGGCATACTTTAAACAAAACATCTTATATCGTACAAGCCTGCGCCGGCAACGGCGCTTTACCGATCGGCTCTTTCCCGACCATAGAAGAATTTATCGGTGAAGGCGGGAACCTGGCTCATCCCGGCAGTATCCTGCAGCAAACCGTACCGACCGCCCAAAACGGCGCGACCAGGGCCGGGAAGGAAGCTATGGGCGCACTGCAGTTCGCCACGACCATGCTTAAACCCGGTAAACAGTTGTCTTATATCGTGATCATGGGAGTAACCGCTGATCCCAAAGACACCAAACGCTGGTTGAAAAAATTTGGCTCCACGGAGAAATATTCCGCCGCTTTGACCGCCAACAAGAATTACTGGCGCGAGAAGCTGGGGCAGATCACCTTTGATACGGATAATGAAAAATTTAACAATTGGACCAAATGGGTCATGTTACAACCTATCCTGCGCAAGATCTGCGGTAATTCTTTCCTGCCGGACCATGATTACGGCCGGGGCGGGAGAGGCTGGCGGGACCTGTGGCAGGACTTGCTGGCTTTAATATTGATCCATCCTGGCGAAGCCAAGAGGGCACTGGTCAATAACTTTGCCGGGGTCAGGATCGACGGGTCCAATGCCACTATTATCGGCCATAAGCCGGGAGAATTTATCGCGGATCGTAATAATATTACCAGGGTTTGGATGGATCATGGCACCTGGCCGTATCTTACTTTGGAATTATACTTGCACCAGACCGGTGATTTCGAGATCCTTCTGGAAGAAACTTCTTATTTCCGTGATCCACAGCTAATGCGCGGCAAACACCGGGACACTGAATGGACTCCCCAGTACGGCTTACAGTTAAAGAACAAAAAAGGAGAATTGTATTGGGGCAGTATTATTGAGCATATCCTGGTACAGCACCTGGTGCAATTTTATAATGTAGGGGAACATAATCATATCCGGTTGGAAGGCGCGGATTGGAATGACGGGCTGGATATGGCTAGTGAACGCGGCGAGAGCGTGGCTTTTACCGCTCTTTATGCCGGTAACTTAATGAAAATAGCGGACTTACTGGAAACCCTGGCCCAACGCAAACAAATCACCGCTATTTCACTGGCCAGCGAGCTCTTGATCTTGCTGGATACCATCGGCACAGCCACTAATTATAATGTCATCACTGAAAAACACAAAACCCTGGATCATTTTTTCGCAGCCGTTACCCCGGCGATCAGCGGCAAGAAAAAAGAGGTTCCCTTGGCGGCAATAGTAAAAGACCTGCGCGCCAAAGCCCAGTGGATGCGCAACCATATTATTGAAAACGAGTGGCTCACGGTTAAAGGTAGCATGAATTTCTTTAATGGTTATTACAATAATGACGGGCAGAGAGTCGAGGGAGAACAAGCCAAAGGCTTGAGGATGACCCTGCCGGGGCAAGTTTTCCCGATCATGGGAAACGTAGCCCAACTGGAACAAATCCCTCAGATCTTTGCGGCTATTAAAAAATATTTGCAGGATAAAAACCTGGGTGGTTTCCGGCTTAACACTAATTTTCATGAGTTGCAGCTTAACTTGGGACGGGCTTTTTCTTTCTCTTATGGCGATAAAGAAAATGGAGCGTTTTTTAACCATATGTGCGTAATGCTGGCCTATAGCCTCTTCTCCCGGGGTTTCGCCAGGGAAGGATATGAAGTGCTCAGTTCTATTTATCATATGTCCGCACAAACCGCACAAAGCAAGATCTATCCAGGTATCCCTGAATATTTTAACTCTACCGGCCGGGGCATGTACCATTACCTGACTGGCTCTGCCAGTTGGTTTATCGTAACCTTGTTGGAAGAGGTTTTCGGGGTCAGAGGATTTTTTGGCGATCTGCTGCTTAATCCCAAATTTTCCTTAAACCAGATCAATGAACTGGGCCAGATCAGTATAACGACCACGTTCGCGGAAAAAAGGATTCAAGTGACTTATATTAATGCCCGGAGCCTGGAATACAGTAAATATTCTGTCCAAGCTGTTTCGATCAATGGCGAAAAAACAGATTTCCGCTTGATCGGTAAAGCCGCGGCCTTGATCTCCCGTTCTGTTTTACAAAAGCGCGCTACTAAAAAAATCAATCTTATTGAAGTAGTCCTAGAGTAATTTTAAAATTCTACGCTAAAAAAAAAGGAGCAGGCTATTTCCTGCTCCTTTTCTTTGACCCTCTTTATTGACACTTTGCTACTGGCTCTATTTTGTTACTGTCCCGCCTATATCCTTAGTTTCTGTTTTGCTCTCTTTTCTTAGTCCCCTATTTCCCTTGCGCTGTTCCTTCAGATGTTCTTGTCTTTCTGTTTTTTGCTGGTCCCGGGACTGCTTGGTTCCCTGTCCCGTATTCGATCCCCGGTTCATTCCCTGCCCTTTGTTCGCGGCTTACAACACAGCCGGGACAGCTAATAGTATCGCAATCGTGACTAAAGTCCTTTTTTTCATATTTATCCTCCCCGTAACCATATACCGTTAACCGAGCTTTACCTAGGTGGTTCCCAGTTCTTAATTATATCTTCCAGCGTCTTATAGCTTGGTTTTTCAGAAAAATCCGACCGGATCAAACCAAAATAATCCACCCCGCTGCCAAAATGATCTTGTGTGTCGCGGAAAAAGGCCCAGAATACTTTATCTACCTGTTCCTCTTTAATAAAATCCGTGTAGACCAGTTTGACCCAGTCTGCTTGTTGCTGTTCGTCAGGATTCTTGCCGTTCCACCATTGCTTCACTGTAGATTTATTAGGCACGCCCGGACAACCCATTTCAGTCACCCAGATCCTTTTTTTACTGTCTTCACACCGAACCATTATCTTTTTTACCTGGATTATAGCGCTTTGCGCGGACTTAACAGGAGCAGGCCTCAAAGGAGAGCTTAGGACATGGACATTGACGATATCAAAGTAATCCCGACCGCCATTTTTATAGATCCATTCTATCTTATATGCCTCGGCCAACCCGCCCATGAGAATCTTGCAGCTAGGATCTTCTATCTTGGCTGACTGGTATACGTCTTGCAACAGAGAAGTATAGCGTACCAGCATATCCTGCGGCCGCCAGTAGGTCCGTGAATCAGGCTCGTTCCAGACTTCCCAGTATTTTATCTTGTTTTTATAGCGTTTGATCACCGCTGTGGCAAAATTCACAAAAAATTTATTTTCGCGCGGCGCGGAACACCACAGGTAATCAGGAGGCTCAGCCGCCCAGCCGGAGCAATAGGAAAAAATGCCTAGTATGCGAACATTATTCTTGCTCAACAGGTTAACAATGCGGTCATAGCGGCTAAAGTCCCATTTGCCTTCCGATTCTTCGATATCACTCCAGCCAAAATCCATCCGCACATAAGTGATTCCGGCTTTTTTCAGCGCGGCGACCGCCTTGTCCAGTTTTTCTCCTTGAAAGGAAAAATTGTTCCATTTATGGTCCCAGTTCAGGAAAGCTAGCGCGGCAAAAGGATTATATCCTATTTCCCGCCAATCATAAGGAGAAGGATCGTACTGGTTAGCAACCCCGTCTTTATCATAATCATCGCTGTTGAGGGCAAAAACAGCTTTGTTCTCCTGTACTGACCGCAAGATCGCTTTTAATTCTTTTTCATCGGGAATATTAGCATCATTCCGAGCATGCCATTCCGGGGAATTTTTGGAAAAATCAGGCAAAGGGTATTCAACATCATTGAATTTAAATCCGCATAAAGCGATCAATCCTAGCAAGCAGAGCACCAATCTTGGCATCGTATCTCTCCTTAAGTGATGAGTAATGGCTTATATATATTACCATAAATCCTGATTTTTATGAATAGTAAAGAAAAACCCTGATCCGATGTAACATCAGACCAGGGTTTAGTTGTTATTATAATTTATCTCAAGCGCTTACCCTTCGACTTCGCTCAGGGTTGCTGGCGCAATTACCATCTCTTCCCGCCGCCACCGCCGCCGTATCCGCCTCTACCACCGCCGCCTCCGTATCCACCTCTACCGCCACCGCCGCTGCGCCGGCCACCACCACCGCCGCCTTCAGTTTTCGGGCGAGCTTCGTTTACGTTCAGATTGCGGCCTTTCAGGTCTTTGCCATTCAGCCCGGCTATAGCTGCCGTACCTTCTTCTTTGGTCGGCATTTCTACAAAACCAAAGCCTCTGGATTCACCGCTAAATTTATCCTTTATTATGGCTACAGTAGCTACCTGCCCATAAGCAGCAAAAGCTTGTTTGAGGTCATCTTCAGAAACATCTCTCGATAGGTTCCCCACGTAAATGTTCATTCTTACTCCTTTTCTTCCGATTTACCCCGTTAGAAAAATATTCTAACCGAGTTTACTTGCTTATTTGTATTCTAAACCCCTTACCTGTAAATTGCAAGTAAAATAATTTTATTTTTCACCGGCGCCGGTAAAAACAACCGCTTGCTGGGAGACAATGTCAGCCATCAGCCTGGCTTTTAAAGGCTGGATATCCACAACTTTGACCATATCACGATACTTTTTGTACTCTGGCGCGAGCTTTTCCAGCAGATTTGGCAACCGCTTGAACAAGGCCCGGTCGAAAATCACGCCTTTATGCTCAGGATAGATAGCCATATAAAATATGCCGGTTTCCACCAAATCCTGGAAGAAATGCGAGCCAAAAGAAATCTCCGGCACAGCATTGGCACTGATAAAAGACAACTCTCCCAGTACAGTCATATTATTTATTTCCGAGAAAGAGACCGGTACTCCCAAAGAAGGCGTGGTTGTGCCCCAACGTCCAGGCCCCAGCAACATGACGGCCATTGCTTCCCGGTCTTTGATCTGCCGATTAATAACTCCGATGAGCCTGGCAATATCATATTTCTCTGTTTGGGACAAGGCCTCGTACTTTTCCGGCTGCACATAAATGATCCGCTGAATATCCTGGGAGATATTTCCTCCGACAAAGGATCCCTGGACCGCTAAGATGATCTTTTCTTTCTTAATATCTTCAGGCATGACGATCTTTCGGCCTATGCCTTTACTTTGGTGCGGGCGGCACTGCAATAAATTGACCTGAAAACCGGTTTGGCCCTTAAAATTAACAGTAAACTCTATATCCACGGGATAATGGTACGCCGCTTCAAGAAGTTTAAGGATCTGGCGCATGGTGTTCACAAAAGCCGTATCTTTCAAAAGGTCATCAAAAGTGATCAGCCAGGCGTGACGGTCTTCCTGCCCCATTTCCTTTAAGCGGCGAATGGATTCTTCGTCTGGTTCACCGATCCGCTCGATATTGATCTCAGGATCTTCTGTCAGTAATTCATTAATAGATCTTGTTTGCAGGGTATTCTCTGCTACATTGATCAGATCGATCTCGTGTTGGGAGAAACGCTGGGCATTCTTCATTCCGGTATATGGTTTTAATAAGGGGGCATCCAAAGCGACAATGCGGGGATAATCCCCTTCTACCCGGTTAACAGCTCTGGTCCCGAGCCCAAAGACCAGGCGTAACATGCCAGCCTGAGGATCCATTTCTTTTTTCCAGATATAAGTATTGTAAGAAATACCGACTCCGGCCATATCCGGAAAAAAATATTTCTGGTGATAGGACCCGGAGACCCGTTGCACCAAAAGAGCCATCTGTTCATCCTGCTGGTCCAAACCACGTTGCCAACGATAGGTTAAAGCATCTATATTCATGGCGCTAGCATACACTTGTTTCACAGTTTCCAAGAAATGCTTATAGCGTTCTTCCGGAGTACCTTGATTGGCACAAAAAATACTCTCATATTTTCCGGCAAAGGCATTACCGTAGGCATCTTCCAGCAAACTGCTGGAACGCACGATAAAAGGCGACTGCCCAAAATACTCGATCATGGAATGGAATTGCTCTTTTATTTCCTCGTTAAAATCACCAGTGAGAAGTAATTCCCGTAATTGAGCGGCTATCGGGAAATATCCTTCCCTGGTTTTTTGCTCCATCCGTTTTTTCCACCAGCCATTCTGCACTATATAAGTATAAAATACATCTGAACCGATAAAAAAAGAATCATGCGGCTCTAATTTTTTTTGCCACGCCGGGCTGTTTTTAGCCAGGATCTTCCGGGCCAACAGCATACCCACGGCTTTGCCGCCGATAAAGCCGGTACCGATCAGCCGGGACTTGATCTTGACCAAGTCCTCCAGCAGGAAATTATTCCTGGCTAATCCTAAAATGCGTTCGTCTCTGGCGATCATGATCTTCAGCAGGCGGTCGATCATGGCGGCCTGGTCTTTTTCTTTTGTCCCCGCGCCGGTCAATTCTTCCGCCCGCAAGAACAACAGGTCCCAATAATCCAGGTTGCGCCGGGCGCTTTTCGCGCCCTGTGTACCCAGGAAAGAAAAAAGTTTAGCTACATCCACGCTATTGGTGAGAGGAGTAAATTGCTCCTTTTTCTGGATATGAGGCAGGAACATAGTCGGAGAATACCGGTTCCATACTTTGACTGGATGGACAAAATACTTATCTTCGTACTTATAGACATCGATCAATAACTGGGTGATCTCCCTGATCCGGGCCACGGTCCGGAAAGAATGTTTATTGCGAATAATGCCGAAATAGGCAATAGTATTCAACACGAACAAATAAGGGCAGGTGATCTTAAAGAAATTACCGATCATCAGGTCTGTAGCCCAGGCGCTCAGGAGTTCGGAGAGACAATCAAATACGTAATAAACTCCTTCCCCTTCTTTCCCGATAATCTGGTTAAGCCGGGTAGAAAATGTTTCAAAACCACTATAAGCATCCAGTTTATAAGTGACCACCTGTTTCCCGGCCGGGAGCAGCGGTTTATGCTTGGCAAAGCGGATATATACTATACGTTTACGGTCTTTAATGGCTTGCTGCACAAAAGGAGTGACAAAATGCTGATAATCTTCGATTGTATCTATCTGCCAGACAACATTATCCCCAAGCTGTAAGCCGGTGACTAGTTTATCTAAACCGCGTAACCCCGTCGTTACTCCGCTCATTTTACTACCCTTTCTGCTTATCTACAACAGAATAATGGATAAATTGATAATTAAAGAGATTTTAACTCAAAACATATTATGTATACTATAGTATACATAATATGTATTTTTAACTTATCTCTTATTCGCAATCAAGATTGCTATTTCTCTGATCGCCTTATTGATTAATATGAGTTCTTCAGCCTTGTCCATAGGCGGCTTATATTCATTATATAGTTGTATTCCAGGAGAACCTATATCTCCAAAATATTTATAGAGTATGTCTATAATACGAGCTTTTAGATCTGAATATTTTTCCAATTGTTTCCAAAACAACAAAGGAAATCCTTTTTTCTCAATATTAGCATGAATGATATTTACAATGTCCCCGGCATGTGTAACCGCTTCTTTTCTATCGTGTCTGGCTTGTTCTGGGCCTCTAATATTTCTATATCGATCATCCATAGCCAAAAGCTTTAACATTACCAATGCTTGCGGTTGGACAACGCGAATTTTTACTTCTGCTAGCTCTCCTGAGGGAAGACTCCCACTTATTATTGCACTAAAAGATTCTCTTAAAGCAATATCTGCCCCTTCGCAGTCACGAGCATGTAGCCCAGCTTGAATTCTAACTCGCTTATTCTTAGTTTTCTTATCTTTTTCGCATCCTAAAAATTCAACACGCATAATCTCTTTACTGCTTGGAATTTGTTTACTGAATTGGAAATTCTTCGCCTCTGGAATAACCTCATAATCTAATTTATCGAGTATTTCTGCAACCTTAGACGATTTTTCTCTCAAAGAATAAACATCCAGGACAAAATCAAAATCTTTGGTAGGCCGTGCCTTATTAAACATGAAGTGCATAGCTTGCCCACCGGCCAGCACAAAATCATTGCCCAAATCACCTAAT
>JAQTQE010000048.1 GCA_028712365.1 bacterium | reverse complement strand
CAGGATAATGCCCTGGCTTTTAAAGTGGAAACCCATAATCATCCTTCTGCGTTAGAACCGTACGGCGGAGCTGGCACTGGTATCGGCGGAGTGATCAGGGATATATTAGGAGTAGGATTAGGCGCAAAACCAGTTGCCAATACTGATGTTTTCTGTTTTGGCCCGCCGGATACTTCTTTCAATAACATCAGCGAGCATATATTACATCCTAAAAGAATTGCCAAAGGAGTAGTAGCCGGAGTTCGTGATTACGGTAACCGGATGGGCATACCGACTGTTAACGGTGCGGTAGTTTTTGCCGAAAGTTATATTTATAACCCTCTGGTGTTTTGCGGTACAGTCGGGATAATGCCTAAGAAATATATTGAAAAAAAAGTATTTCCAGGGGACTTGGTACTGGCTGTAGGAGGAAGAACCGGACGAGACGGAATCCATGGAGCCACTTTTTCTTCGATAGAGCTGGACAAAGATACGGAAATATCAGCAGTCCAGATCGGCAATCCTATTATTGAGAAGAAAGTAACCGACACCTTGTTGCAGGCTCGTGATGCCGGATTGTATAACGCGGTGACTGATTGCGGTGCGGGCGGATTTTCATCAGCTGTCGGAGAATTGGGCGAAGAATGCGGGGTTAAAGTCTATCTGGATAAAGCTCCGTTAAAATACCAGGGCCTGCTTCCCTGGGAGATCTGGGTCAGTGAATCACAGGAAAGAATGGTATTGGCAGTACCGCCAAAAAACCTGGATGCTATATTACAAATATTCAGCAGTGAAAACGTAGAAGCTACGGTTATCGGCGAATTCACTAATACCCATACCCTGGAGCTTTATTACGGAACAGATAAGGTAGCTGACCTGGATATGAAGTTTTTGCATGATGGTGTTCCGAAATATGTCCGTAAAGCTATTTGGAAACAACCTAAGACAGTCAGCGTTCCGCGGTCAGCGGTCGGCAGCAAGATCAATTTAGGAAAAACACTAAATAATATATTAGCCTTGCCGACGGTAGCTAGTAAGGAATGGATCATCAGGCAATATGACCATGAAGTGCAGGGCGGAAGTATTGTTAAACCCTTGACCGGCATAGCTAATGACGGGCCGAGTGACGCGGCTGTTAACAGGCCTGACCTGAATTTATGGAAAGGATTTGCCGTAGCCAATGGCATCAATCCGCGATATGGATTAATTGACCCATACTGGATGACTGCCAGTGTCATAGACGAAGCCCTGCGCAATATCACCTGCGTAGGCGGAGACCTGCAAAAGACAGCCTTATTGGATAATTTCTGCTGGGGTAATCCTAACAAAGAAGAACAACTAGGCGGGATAGTTCGGGCAGCTAAAGCTTGTTATGACGCGGCCATGGTTTATAAGACACCTTTCATCAGCGGCAAAGATAGTTTGAATAATGAATACTCATTGAAAGGGAAATCCATTTCCATCGCTCCGACCATGCTTATCTCAGCGATTTCAGTGGTCAATGATGTGCGCGATTGTCTTACTATGGATGCCAAGAAAAGCGATAACCTGTTGTATCTGCTGGGAGATACGTATAATGAATTAGGCGGGTCGCAGTACTATGCTCTATCTGACCATCTCGGTAATAATGTTCCTAAGGTTGACTTCTTAAAAGCCAGGGCGCTGATGATCTCCCTGGGCAAAGCTATCTCCCGGAAACTGGTATGCTCTTGTCATGATCTTAGTGAAGGCGGTTTGGCGGTAGCTGCTGCTGAAATGGCTTTTGCGGGAGGATTGGGAATGGAGCTTCGGTTAGCAGATGGCAGATGGCAGATGGCCGGAAAAGAATTAAGAGACGATACAATTATGTTTAGTGAAAGCAATTCGCGGTTCTTGGTAGAAGTGTCGCCCAAGCAGGCCAAAACTTTTGAAAAAACGATGCAAGGGACAAGCTTCAATTGTATTGGTAAAGTCAGATCTGACAAGAATTTTGTCGTTAAAGGACTAAAGAACACGATCATTATCAAAGAAAATATTACCGCGCTCAAAGAAGCCTGGCAGGGTACTCTCAGATGGTAAAAATACTTGCTAAACCAAAAATACTGATCTTAAGGACCGCCGGCACCAATTGTGATATGGAAACAGCGCAGGCTTTCAGCCTGGCCGGTGGAGAACCGCAACGCGTTCATATCAACAGGTTTATCGCAGGAGAGGTTAAATTAAATGATTATAGCATCCTGGCAATCCCCGGGGGCTTTTCCTATGGTGACGACATAGCCAGCGGCAAAGTACTAGCTAATGAACTGCGCTATAAACTATATGAACAGATCAGCGCTTTTGCGGCCAGTGGCAAGCCGGTCATCGGCATTTGTAACGGCTTCCAGGTATTAGTAAAAGCCGGACTGCTGCCGGGATTTGAAACCATAGATCAGGAATTGCAGGCAACGCTCAGTTTCAATGATTCGGCGAAATTTGAAGACCGCTGGGTGTACTTAAAGATCTCAAATATTCCCCATCCGGGGACAGGCAAATCTCAAATTTCAAATAAATGCCTCTGGACAAAGGGAATAAAGAAGATCATCTACCTGCCGGTGGCACATGGTGAGGGTAAATTTATTCCTAAAGACAAGGAAGTTTTAGACCGGTTGAAGAAGAACGGTCAGGTTGTATTGGAATACGTAGATAAAAGAGGCGTCAAAGCGGGATATCCGTATAATCCTAACGGATCGGTTGAAAATATTGCCGGTATCTGTAATCCGGCAGGAAATGTTTTTGGCCTGATGCCGCACCCCGAACGGCATGTGACTAAATATAATCATCCCCAATGGACTAGAAATAACCTGCCGGAAATAGGGGATGGTTTGGCAATATTTATTAACGCTGTGAATTACGTATTAGAAAACAAAAAGCTAAAAGAACTATCCGCGTAATCGGTTTTAATATGAATCCGCGTAATTATGCAAATGTCGAAACAAAAAGAGGAACCTATGTTTAAAAAATTAAATGAAAAATGCGGCGTATTCGGGATTTTCGGGCATCTGGAAGCAGCCCGCCTGACCTATCTGGGTTTATACGCTCTACAACATCGCGGCCAGGAATCTGCCGGCATTGTCACCAGCGACGGACAACGAATGTATTCTCATTTGGGAATGGGATTGGTTTCGGATATTTTTAACCGCGATACTCTCGATAAATTAACTGGATACCTGGCTATCGGCCATAACCGTTATTCAACAACTGGCATGAGCTTCCTGAAAAACGCGCAACCATTATTGATCAAATACGCGAAGGGCCAAATGGCTATCGCCCATAACGGCAATTTAATCAACACTGATATGATCAGGAACCGCCTGGAAAAAGAAGGATCGATCTTCCAAAGCACGAGCGATACTGAAGTAATATTGCATTTGATCGCTAAAGCGAATGGGGTACCGCTCGAAGAAGCGGTGACTAAATCCCTATTGCAGGTCAAGGGAGCGTATTCCTTGCTGATCAGCACTCCTGATACTTTGATCGCGGCCCGTGATCCTTATGGCGTCAGGCCGTTATGCCTGGGTAAATTAGGAGAAGCCTATGTCGTAGCCAGTGAAACATGCGCTCTGGACCTGATCAATGCCAAGTATATCCGTGATATTGAACCAGGAGAGTTGCTGGTCATTAATTCAAAAGGAATGAAAAGCATCAGGTTTGCCAGAGAGAAATTGTCAGCCATGTGTATTTTTGAGTTTATCTATTTCAGCCGTCCGGATAGCTACATCTTCGGACGCAACGTGCATCTGGTCCGCAGGGAATACGGGAAGCAATTGGCCAGGGAAACCAAGATCAAGGCAGACCTGGTAATTCCAGTGCCTGACAGCGCTAATAGCGCGGCAGTGGGATATGCCGAAGAGTCCGGGATCCCGTTTGAAACCGGCTTGATCCGTAACCATTATATCGGCCGCACTTTTATCGAGCCTGACCAGCAGATACGTGATTTCGGAGCCAAAATTAAGTATAACCCGATCAGGGAAGTCCTGAAAGGTAAAAAGGTTGTGGTGATCGATGACTCTATAGTCAGGGGAACCACCTCTAAAAAACTGGTAAAAATGCTTTACGCGGCCGGCGCTAAACAGGTTCATCTCTGTATCAGTTCCCCGCCGATCATTGGCCCTTGTTTCTATGGTATCGATACTCCAGATAAAAAAGAATTAATTGCCAGCAACCACTCGGTTAAACAAATAAAAGAATATTTGGGAGTAGATGGACTGCATTATTTAAGTATGGCGGGGTTGCTGAAAGCAACTAGAGTCTCGGCCGCCAATTTTTGTTGCGCTTGTTTTACTGATGAATATCCGATTAAGTGAGGCAGCTGTAAAGGTATTGATGCGGTGCTTCGAAGTACAGCCAGCTGTAAAGATGTAAAGCAAGAGGCTATGTCTTTCTGGCTATAAATCTCTACAGCTGTACAGCTCTATAGCTGCTTTTTACAAGGAGACAATAATGAACATTCTGGTGATCGGCGGGGGAGGCAGGGAACACGCTTTGATCTGGAAATTAAAGCAAAGTTCTGGGGCATCTGAGATATTTTGTATTCCCGGTAATGCCGGGATCGCCCAGTTGGCCAAATGCGTTGACAAGCCAATAGACGATTTCCCGTATATAGAAAAATATTGCAAAAACAACAATATCGGTTTGATCATAGTCGGTCCGGAAGTACCGTTGATCAAGGGTTTTGTTGATTATTTTGAAAAAAAGAATTTTAAGGTCTTTGGCCCCAACAAATTAGCAGCTCAACTGGAAGGCAGTAAGGCCTTCGCCAAAACATTCATGAAAAAGTGCAATATCCCTACCGCTGGTTTTGAAATATTCACCTCACCCAAGCAGGCCCTGGAATTCATCAAAAATCCTCATTTCAGTAACGCGTATGGCCAGCCAGGTTATCCCATAGTGATCAAAGCTGATGGCTTGGCAGCGGGCAAAGGAGTGATGATCTGCCATACCTTAGCCGAAGCAGAAAAGGCAATTGATGTGATCATGTTGAAAAAGGTATTTGGTACTGCCGGTGACAAGGTTGTGATCGAGGAATTTATCGCCGGAGAAGAAGCGTCCATTCTCTGTTTTACCGATGGTGAAACCATCGAGCCTATGGTTCCGGTACAGGATCACAAACGCATCTATGACGATGACCAGGGACCGAATACCGGAGGTATGGGATGCTATGCCCCGGTTACCAAGCTTAATGATGATTTACATCATAAAATAAGGGAAAAAGTATTACAGCCGACGATTAATGGGTTAAAACAAGAAAAAATAGTATATCGCGGGGTTATATACGTTGGAATAATGATTGTCAATGGCGATCCTTTTGTGTTAGAATATAACGTTAGGTTTGGGGACCCTGAAACACAGGTTATTATGCCGCTGTTAAAAACAGACTTGCTAAAAATTATTGAATATATAAACCTGGGTAAATTGAAAGATATAAAAGTTGAATGGGCTAACAAACATTGTGTTTGTGTGGTCATAGCCAGCTCTGGATACCCGGGAGGATTCCAGAAAGGCAAGCTGATCACTGGTCTGGGTGAAACCGCTATGCTGCCGGAGACCATGGTCTTCCACGCCGGAACATCTTTTCCGCAAAAAGAAACGGTCCAGGGGCTTATAGAATATGACCGCTCCCAGATAATTACGGCAGGAGGACGGGTGTTGGGAGTAACCGTTACAGGCAACACTCTGAAAGAAGCGATCGACCGTGCTTATGAAGCAGTACCGCTGGTTAAATTTGAAGGGGCGCAATGGAGAAAAGATATCGGACGAAAAGGACTTTAGGTCTTGTTTAGTATTTCGATATTAGATATTAGAATTTAAAACCTGGAGATCAGCAATGAAATATAAGGTAGCAATAATTATGGGCAGTGAATCTGATTTAGAAATAATGAATGAAGCAACCAAGATATTAAAAGATTTCAGTATACCTTATGCATTAAAGATCATGTCCGCGCACCGGACCCCGAGATCAGTGGCGCAGTTCTCCGGTACAGCCGAGAAAAAAGGATTTAAAGTGATCATTGCCGGAGCAGGCAAAGCAGCCCATCTACCGGGAGTTATCGCCGCTTATACCCAGTTGCCGGTAATTGGGGTGCCGATAAAAACTAAAGACCTGGGAGGGCTTGATTCTCTCCTTTCTATCGTGCAAATGCCTAATGGCGTGCCAGTAGCTACAGTAGCGATCAACGGAGCCAAGAACGCGGCTATCCTGGCCTGCCAGATATTGGCTATTAATGATCCGGCTTTAAAAAACAAATTAAGAACTTTTAAACAAAAGATGGCTGCCGGGAGTAAAAAATGACTAACTTCTATAAAACTAAAAAAATGGTCATGAGCAAGAATGAAATAAATATTACCATTAAAAGGCTGGCAGTGGAGATAATCGAAAGGAACCATGGCACCAAAGACTTGGTGATCATTGGCATCAGGACCAGGGGAGTCTTCTTGGCTGAGCGCCTGGCTGCGGAGATTAAAAAAATATCCCATAAGATTATTCCGATCGGTATACTGGATATTACCTTGTACCGTGATGATTTTACCAGCCTGGCAGAGATGCCCCTGGTGAAAGAAACGCAGATACCATTCCATATAGAAGAAAAGAATATCATCCTGGTAGATGATGTCTTGTTCACCGGTCGTACTATCCGGGCCGCTTTAGATGAGATCATTGACTTCGGACGGCCAAAAAGCATTCAATTGGCGGTTTTGGTAGACCGGGGCCATCGTGAATTACCGATCCAGGCGGATTTTTGCGGTAAGATCTTTAAAACCGCAAAAACCGAAATGATCAGTGTTAATTTTAAGGAAATAGACCAGCAGGACCAGGTCACTTTGAATGAACAGATGAGTACGTAAGGTCAAAAGGAGGTCTTACGGGTGAGACTAAAAGACAGGAATCTACTCGGGATTGAAACTCTTTCTCCGGAAGAAATAAAGTTAATTCTGGATACAGCTGTACCTTTTAAAGAGATTTTTACCCGCTCGGTTAAGAAAGTTCCCACATTACGGGGTAAGACCGTAGTAAACCTTTTCTATGAACCCTCCACCAGGACCAGAACTTCATTTGAATTAGCTGAAAAAAGATTAAGTGCCGATGTGCTGAACATCTCAGTAAACACCTCCAGCATAGTCAAAGGTGAAAGCCTCATCGATACGGCCAAGACTATTGAGGCGATGAAAGCTGATTTTGTGGTCATCCGCCATAGCATGGCCGGGGCACCGCATTTGCTGGCGCGAACCATTAACGCCAGCATTATTAACGCCGGTGACGGTATGCATGAACATCCCACGCAGGCCTTGCTTGACTTATTTACCATCAGGGATAAAAAGGGAAAAATAGAGAACCAGAATGTGGTGATAGTTGGAGATATACTGCACTCCCGGGTAGCCCGCTCCAATATCTGGGCCTTGACCAAAATGGGAGCCAAAGTAACTGTTGTCGGGCCGGTCACGCTTATTCCGGCTCATATAGAAAATTTAAAAGTAAAAGTTGCTTACAAGCTGGATGATGTCCTGCCCAATGCTGATGTGATCTACGTCCTCCGGGTACAACGTGAACGCCAGAAACAGCACCTTTTCCCGTCACTTCGTGAATATAGCGAATTATACGGTGTCGACATGGACCGCTTGAAAAAATGCAAAAAGGACGTGATCGTTATGCATCCTGGACCGATGAACCGGGGCATTGAGATTTCCAGCGAAGTAGCGGATAGTAATTTTTCAGTGATCACCGAGCAGGTAACCAATGGTATCGCCATCAGGATGGCGGTCCTGTACCTGCTGGCCGGTGGAGCGGAAAAAGTAGAGGAAGGTGAATAATGCGTATTCTGATCAAAGGCGGCAGGATAATTGATCCGGCAAACCGGATCGACGCGCAAAAAGATATCTATATCGAAGAAGGCATCATTAAAAGAGTAAGCTCAAACATTAAAATTAACAAACCGAACGTTAAAGTAATAGATGCGCGCGGAAAAATAGTTACTCCCGGTTTGATCGATATGCATACTCACCTGCGCGAACCAGGACGGGAAGATGAAGAAACTATTGCCAGCGGCACAAGAGCAGCTTGTAAAGGGGGATTTACCAGCATCTGCTGTATGCCCAATACCCAGCCGGTCACGGATAACCAGGCCCAGGTAGAATTGATACTTTCAAAGGCGCAAAAAGAAGGATGGGTGAATGTTTATCCTATCGGCGCTATAACCAAGGGCTTGCAGGGTGAGGAAATGTCCCCGATCGGGGAATTGAAGAAAGCCGGGGTTGCCGGTATTACTGACGATGGCAAAACGGTCTACAACTCGCTCATCATGCGGCGGGCGCTGGAATATTCAAAAATGTTCAAATTGCCCGTCATTTCACATTGTGAGGACACAGATCTGTCAGCCGAAGGGCTGATCAATGAAGGCTATATTTCAACTATCCTAGGCATGCGCGGGATCCCGCGCCAGGCTGAAGAGGTTATTGTTTCCCGGGATATTCAGCTAGCGGAAATGACCGGCGGACACTTGCATATTGCCCATGTATCAACCGAAGGCAGCGTAGGCATGATCAGGCGCGCCAAACGCATGAATATCAAGATTACCGCGGAAACAGCGCCGCATTATTTCACCCTGACTGATGAAGCGGTTAAAACATATAACACTAATACTAAAATGAATCCGCCCCTGCGCACTAAAAAAGATGTGCAGGCCATCAAACGCGGTTTGCAGGATGGCACCATTGATTGCATTGCCAGCGATCACGCTCCTCACCTGGAAGACGAAAAGAACCAGGAATATGAATTGGCACCTTTCGGGATTATCGGGTTGGAGACTATGCTCCCCCTGATCATCACCGAGCTGGTTGATAAAAAGGTACTGACCTTGCGCGAGGCGATCAAGAAACTGACGGTGAACCCGGCCCGCATACTGGGCTTGAACAAAGGCACATTATCTCCCGGAGCAGACGCTGATATCACCATTATGGATATCAAAGCCAACAGGAAGATCGAAACCTTTGAAAGCCAGAGCAATAATTCTCCTTTTATCGGTTATACTTTGAAAGGTTTTGCCGTCTGTACCATAGTCGGCGGCAGAATATGTATGGCGGAGGGTGAACTTGTTGCAGGCTAAATGCCAGGTTATCGCCCATCACGCGCTCTGCGGAAATTTTTGGAAATTAAGCCTGGGTAATAAAAGTATGGCGGCTAAAGCCAAACCCGGCCAGTTTGTCAATATCCGGGTAGATAAAGGATCAGACCTATTATTACGCCGGCCATTGAGCATTCACCAGGTAAAAAGCGGCCAACTGGAAATAATTTACAAAGTAGTAGGGCGAGGTACGGAAAAACTGTCTCGGGTAAAAGTACAGGATAAAATTGACGTGATCGGTCCCCTGGGAAATGGCTACACCTTGAATGAAGGCAAGTCAATATTAGTTGGCGGCGGCACCGGGATAGCTTCTTTGGCTTTCTTGGGAGCTACTTTAAAAAATAAATTTAACCAGGTCCCGACAGTGCTCATAGGAGCCAAGACCAAAGATGAACTTCTCTGCGTAGAAACACTGGAGCAAATCGGTTGCACTGTAAAAACAGCGACTGATGATGGCAGCCATGGATTTCACGGCTTGGTGACAGAATTATTCCGGGAAATAATCGCTATCTACAGTACTCACCCTAGTATGGTTTATGCTTGCGGTCCACTGCCTATGTTACGTGAATTATCTGGTTTATGCCGGCATTTTCGCATACCCTGTGAAGTATCACTGGAAGAACATATGGGTTGTGGCGTAGGGGCCTGTATGGGCTGCGTAGTTAAAAGCGCAAAAGGAGAGTACCTGCGGGTCTGCAAAGAAGGTCCTGTATTCAAAGCAAGCGAGGTAGTCTTATAATGGATGGGCTCAGCGTCAAAATAGGTTCCCTGAAATTAAAAAATCCGGTAATGGTTGCCAGCGGCACTTTCGGCTACGGCGAAGAATACGCCCAGTTGATCGATCTGAATGAGCTTGGGGCTATTGTTACTAAAAGTATAACGCTAAAACCGCGGCCGGGCAATCCCCAGCCGCGGCTCTGGGAGACCCAGGGAGGGCTGCTTAATTCCATTGGCCTGCAAAATGTCGGATTAGCAACTTTCATAGACGAGAAATTGCCTTACCTGCAAAAATACGACACACGGATCATTGTCAGCATCGCCGGCGAAAGCGTTAACGAATATGTAGCTCTCGCGCAAGCCTTGCAGAAAGAAACATTTGCTGCCCTGGAAGTAAATATTTCTTGTCCTAACGTGCATCATACGAAAAAAGGATTGTTTGCCCAGGATAAAGACCTGAGCTATGAGATTATTAAAAAAGTAGCGCGTTTCAGCCGTAAACCGGTAATCGCCAAATTGACGCCAAACATAACCGATATAAGCATTATCGCCAAAGCCTGTGAAAAAGCCGGGGCTGAAGCTATTGCGGTAGTTAATACTTTCAACGCTATGGCTATTGACTTGAAGACAAAAAAACCAGTATTCAAAAATATCGTTGCCGGTTTATGCGGTCCGGCTATTAAGCCGCAAGCTTTGTATAAAGTATATGAAGTAAAAAGAGCCGTAAGCATACCAGTGATCGGTATGGGCGGCATAATGAATGTAAATGATGCTTTAGAGTTCATCATGGCTGGCGCCAGCGCGATCGCGGTGGGAGTTGGTAATTTTGTCGATCCTAAAATACCTTTAAACATTATCAAGGGATTAGGGCATTATTTAAAAGAACATCATCTAGGGCAGATCAAAGAACTTATAGG
>JAQTQE010000070.1 GCA_028712365.1 bacterium | reverse complement strand
GTTGTTTGTAGGTTTTTAATGAAGGAAGCGCTTTACTATAAAATTATAGATGCAGATAAAAAAGTGGCACAGTGTGAACTGTGCCCTTTTTTATGCGTACTTGAGCTAGGCCAGACAGGCAATTGCAGTATTCGCCAGAACCTGGATGGTAAAGTGGCTGCTTTGGCCTATGGGCAATTTGCTTCGGTAAATCTTGATCCTATCGAAAAAAAACCGTTGTACCATTTTTACCCCGGCAGCGATATTTTTTCAGTGGGAACCGCTGGCTGTAATTTTCATTGCCAGTTTTGCCAAAATTGGGAAATTTCCCAGAAGAAGCCGTCAGAATTGCCCTTACGGGAGATTCCCAGTGATGATATTGTGAGGATGGCCAAGCAATATAATAGTATCGGGGTAGCCTATACCTATAATGAACCGCTGGTAAATTATGAATTTGTCCTGGAATGCGCGGAAAAAGCGCATAAGTACGGGTTAAAGAATGTCCTGGTGACTAATGGCTATATCCAGGAAGGTCCTCTGCTCAGGTTACTGCCTTTTATTGATGCCCTCAATATTGATGTTAAGTCTTTCCGCGATGATTTCTACAAAAAAATGTGCGGCGGCCGACTGGCTCCGGTTTTACGTACCGTAGAAACCTGCTCTCGCAAGAAAATCCATATCGAAATAACCACGCTGATAATCCCTCATCTCAATGATTCAATAGAAGAATTGGAAGACCTGACTGACTGGGTTTACGCGCTGGGTGAGGAAACGCCGCTGCATTTTTCCCGGTATTTGCCTTGTTACAAGATGACAGCTGAACCGACACCGCTAACGACATTGCATAAAGCCAGGAACATAGCCATTAAGAAATTAAAATATGTCTATATCGGTAATGTCTTTGAAGAGCGGGAAACAAAAACCTATTGTCCTTATTGTCAGGAACTACTGATCATCAGGCAGGGATATCGTACGGCGGTCAGGGCGGTGAAAGACAGCCATTGTACAAAATGTGGGAATAAAGTCAATGTCATACAATAAGAAAAAAGCCGTTGGTCGTTGGTCGTTGGTCGTTGGTTGCTTTTTAATAGGTCTTATTTTAATTACTGGGTGCGCGAAGCAACCCGTAGAGGTATACGATGCCAGGGTGATGCTGGGGACGGTAGTTGAGATCAAGATTATAGATGCTGATCCCCAAAAAGCAAAACAAGCGCTCACCGCGGCTTTCGCTGAGATCAGCCGTCTCGAAAAATTAATGTCCCATTTTGATCAGGACAGCGCTCTTTCGCGGTTGAACAAACAGGGTTATTCCGGAGATATGGAGCTATGCGCGCTTATTTCCCAGGCGGTAGAAATCAGTAAAATCACTGACGGTGGATTTGATGTGACAGTAGGGCCGCTGATGAATTTATGGGATTTTAAGGCTAAGGTCCCGCGCGTGCCGTCACTACAGCAAATCAGGAACACATTGAAGAATATTGGCTATAAATATATAAATATTGATTCCAATAAAAATAGAATTATGATAAAAAAGGGCATTGACCTTGACCTGGGCGGTATTGCCAAGGGGTATGCTGCGGACCAGGCCATAGCTGTTTTACAAAAAGAGGGTATCTGTACTGCGTTAGTGAACGCTGGCGGTGATATCCGGGCGATCGGTGATAAAGAATGGGATATCGGGTTGAAAAATCCGCGGGGCAATGATATTTTAGCCGCTATTACAGTAAAAGACAAGGCTGTCGTCACCAGTGGCGATTATGAGCGCTATTTCATCAAAGAAGGAAAACGGTATCATCATATATTAAATCCAAACACCGGTTACCCGGCTGACCTGTGCCAGAGCGTGACCGTAATAGCCCCGACGGCTACTGCCGCAGTGGCTTTAGCTAAAGGCGTTTTTGTGGCTGGCCCATTAAAAGGATTGAAGCTCGCGGCTTCACAAGCGCAGACAGAAGCAATTATTATCGATAACCAGGGCCGGCTATACGTGTCTGCAGGGCTGGCCAAAAAAGGGAATACCTACCTGTTAAAAAAGGATTAACATATGGAAAAATTCAACGAAGAAGACAAAAATTATAAAAATGGCGATTGGGGAACCAAATATTTTGTGAACGGTCCCCATTGGGAAGGCGGGCTCCTCGTCTTCCAACCCGGACAGAAGCTGGGTGAGCATTTTCACCGGGAAGTTGAAGAAACATTTTATTTCCTGGAAGGCACCCCGGCGATGATCGTAAACGGCCAGGAGTATAGGGTGCGACCTGGTGACGTATTCAACTTAGCCGCCGGTGAAAAACATGACATCATAAACGATACCACGCAACCTATAAAAGCGATATTTATCAAGAGCCCTTATCGGCCCAGCGATAAGATTGCGAGTTAAAATTAGTAAGGACTGAAATAAGTTGGAGGTTGTAGAAGTAGGTATAGAAGTAAGTCTAAAGTCTATAGTTTTAACCTAAGACTATAGACTTAAGACCAAACTTACTTCTAAAACTTACACCTAATAACTGCTCTTCGTATTGACTGGCAGCTGCCTCTCGCTCTTACTGGCAAACTGCCCAATTTAAGAAAAGGATGTGCTCATGAGCCAATCTTCGGAAAAGCAAAAACATGAAAAACGTAAAACCACTCGATTAAGGACAAATATTCCCTTTAAGTATTTCGTTCATAGCGGCCGGGAAGAGATTATTAAAGAAGGAAAAATACTGGAAATTTCTTCGGAAAATGTTCTTTTTGATTCCCCGGAAGGCATTAGCATCGGCGACCGTATCCGGTTTGAGGTAACTCTGCCGACATT
>JAQTQE010000047.1 GCA_028712365.1 bacterium | reverse complement strand
AATTTTTTGAGAATGTCTCTCTGGCCGTGTTTAGCCCGATTATTCACCATCCCGCGGCAGCCATAACAGATATCCCCGTTATTTACGCACCAGGAATTACAGCCGGCTTTGGTCACCGGCCCCAGGCAGGTGATCCCCTTGTCATACATACACACATTTTCGTTCAATTTACATTCCACGCAAACAGCATAATCAGGCACATTGTACGGGATACCGGCTAAAATGCATTTTAACACTTTAACGAATTCCGGCTGATAGACAGGACAACCGTGCACAAAATAATCCACTTTTACGACCTGGTGCACAGCCCTGGTCGGTAAGGTAGGAAAATTCTTGGCTTTATCCTGGTAAACATATTTCCCTATTTCCTCCAGCGGGAATTTATTCTTCATGCCGTTAATACCGCCGATCGTGGCGCAGGAACCATACGCGACCAGTACCTTAGCGCGGCTGCGAATATGCTTGATCCGTTCAACATCATGCTCAGTAGTAATGCTTCCTTCAATAATGGCGACATCATAATCTTCTGTCTTTTCGCTCATTACTTCGCGAAAAGTGACCACCTCTATCAGGTTCAGGACATCCAGCAAGGTTTCGCCAAAATTGGCAACCTGCAACTGACATCCTTCACAACAGGTAAAATCAAAAAATGCAACTCTGGGCTTAGTCATAAAAGTATTATAACGCTTCCTTTTTATCTTTAATCTGCTCGTACGTAAAGACCGGGCCATCCTTACAGCAATAATAGTTCTGGATCTGGCAATGGCCGCATTTACCGATACCACACTTCATGTGCCGTTCTAAAGACACCAGGATCTGGCGTTCGGGAATTTCTTTCTTCAGTAATTCGATCAGTACGAATTTATACATTACCGGCGGGCCGATGACCGCGGCAAATGTCCGCTCAGGATCAAGGGTCACCCCGGGGATCAGCTTAGTAATAAGACCAATATTCCCTTTATAGTCCGGGTCTTCACAGCGGTCCACGGTGATATCAAAATTAACATCCAACCGCTTGCTCCAGGAATCTACTTCATCGCCAAAAAGCATATCCTGCGGTGTTTTACAACCAAGCAGGATAGTCACTTTGCCAAAATCCCGGCGGTTATCGATAACAAAATTGATCAGTGACCGCAGAGGCACAATACCCAGACCGCCAGCGACAAATAAAAGGTCGTTCCCTTCAAGTATTTGCACCGGGAAACCCTTGCCGAATGGCCCGCGAATACCAACAGTGTCACCGGTATCGAACTTGTGCAGGGCATTGGTCACTTTACCTACGTTCCTGATGACTATTTCGAACGAACCCCGTTTAGTCGGGGAAGAAGATATAGAAAGAGGAGCTTCGCCCACTCCCGGGATAGAGACCATAACGAACTGTCCAGGCTCATGGTCCAGGCTTTCGCCGCCAGGCAGGGAAATCTCGAATAATTTCTCTATTTTAGTCATCTGCCGGGCGCGGATTATCTTCCCGGCTTTGACCAGATATTCAGAATCAGTGAGTTTGGCGGTCTTCATTTCTGCTCTTCTTTACTGTCCACTAAGGCATTTATAGTTTCTTTCAAACTGATCTTAGCCATGCAGGTCCTGGTACAACGACCGCAGCCGGTACAAAAATAACGGCTGTAGCGTTCTACAGGATATTTAAATTTACGGAAATAACGGTGTCTTTGCCGGGCGCCCCTGGTCTTGCGGAAATTTTCCCCGCCCGCGACTTTGGCAAAAGGTTCGTTCTGGCAGCTATCCCACATCCGGCTCCGGTCACCGGTATTAAAATCAAGATTCATATTATCCAGCACATCAAAACAATAACAAGTGGGGCAAACATTGGTACAGTTACCGCAACCAACACAGCGGGCATCAAGATCATCCCAAACTTTACTGTCGAAAGACTTATCAAACAACTTAGCCAGGTCATTATGGGTGACTTTGACCTCTTCCTTAAAGATCTCTCTTTTCTTCTGCCTGACTGCTTCGAGCTGGTCCAAATGAATTTGTTCAGCCGGATTGAACAGCCGGGTCTTATCTATCAGTTCATCGCCATAAATAGTATTCACATGGACGATAAAACTATCGTTAAGCTCTGTAAAGAACAGGTCATAGCCGCCGTTAGGCAGGTGATTGTCCACCACTTTGCAGCTGGCATACTGGTCACAGTATTCATTGCATTCCAAGCCAATGATGATGATCTTATTTTTCCTGACCAGGTAATTGATGTCTTTGGGTTTATCGGAAAAAACCATGTTCAGGCATTGGACACCGGCCAGGTCGCAGGTATGAACACCGAAGATGACCATTTTTTCATATTCCAGCAGGGCTTCAAAGGTGCCGGCGTTTTTATTGAATTCGATTAGTTTTTCGCGTTGGGGGAAGAAATACTTCTTGGGAGGTAAGATCGTAGGTATATATTTGACCGCAACATCCTGGCCGTTTTTCACTTCCTGGAAAGAAAAAGTATTATAGCCCCTGGCTACCGGCGCCACTACTTTCTCAATCTTGGCCAGGCTGGCGATAAAATCATTAAAATTGATCTTCTTGAGAACCTGATATTGCATATATCCGCCTGACAATAAAAAAACTACTGCCTTTGGCCGCAGTATGGCTAGCGTTAGGCAGTATTATACCCGCATAAAACAGCGGGTGTCAAGATTTATTTAAATTCCTCCTTAGACCACCGGTATTTTCACGGTGAATATTGAACCTGTCCCAGGCTGGCTTTCCACATCAATGACTCCTTTATGCGCCTGGATGATGCTATAACTAACGGAAAGATTAAGTCCGCTGCCCTGACTCGTTGATTCATCCGCGGCGGTAAAAGGGTCAAAAATTCGGTCGATCTTTTCTTTGGCCAACCCCTGACCAGTATCTTCCACTTTCACTTTTATATATCTCTGGTCATGCGCTTTTTCCAAGGCGGTTGTGATCTTTACTTGTCCCCGGTCATCCTGGCTGGCCAGGCAAGCACTAAAAAGGATATTACTCAGGGCCTGGTGCATCTGACCGTAATCAATGGCGATCTTAGGAAGATAACTATTGTATTTGGTAATAATATTAACATTGTTCAAAGTAGGCTGGGTCCGGATATTGACTAGCACCTCATCGATCAGGGTATTGATATTATATTTCATTTTCACGGTTTCCGGCGGTTGGGCAAAATAGGTCAAGTTTTCCATGATCCGCACGCAACGGAATATTTCCTGTTCGATCAGGGACAATTCCCTGCCTCCCAGGTTCTTAATAGTCTCATTTTGCTGGAGCAGCTGCGCCAGACCCATAATGCCTAGCAGGGGATTATTGATCTCATGCGCCAGTCCGGCGGCCAACTTGCCGACGGCGGCCAGGCGTTCATGCTGGCTCAGTTTTTCATGTAAGACTTTCTTTTCCCTGATATCTTCGATGAATCCGGCTATGCCAATAACCAGGCCAGCGCTATTTTTCAGGATGAAGGTAGACAGATTTATGGGGATCTTAGCCCCGTTCTTGGCAATAGCCTCTGTTTCACTACCGATATACTTGCCTTCCCGCATAGTGGCTTCCATTTGGCTGGCACCGGAAGGGATCAAGGACAATAATGACTTCCCGTGTAATTCTTCATCGCTGTAACCGATCAGCTGGCGGCAAGCCACATTATAAGTAACAATGCAACCCTGGTTATCGGTAGTAAAGATCGGCTCCTGGGATTGGCTGACTATATTGGCCAGATAATCTATCTGCTCCTGGTGTTGTTTTCTTTTGGTAATATCATGAATAATGCAGGCATGGCCGATAGGCGCTCCTTTTTTATCCTTGATCAGGCTGATAGCCATCATTATATTAATATAGGCCCCGTCTTTTTTCCGGGCGCTGACTTCACCGATCCAGCGTCCTTTTTGGTTGACGATATCCGTGATCTTACTGCTCAGGTCTTCCTTACTGCCCTGGGAACCATTGCCAAATATGGAATCATGCTTCCCTTTCAGTTCAGTCGCGGTTTGATACCCGAATAATTTTAAACCAGCCGGGTTAGCGTACTGGATGACCCGGTCCATATCAATGATCATAATACCGTCAAATGAATTTTCTACCATTTGTTGGTACCGGGCGATCTCCCGTTCCAGTTTAATACGTTTGGAAACATCCCTGACTATCTCTATAGCCGCGATGATCCGGCCTGACGCGTCCTTCATGGGTGAGGCCTTGATCTCCATAAATCGGCTCATTTTATCTTCCGCGATACCGATGGTCGATCTTCCGCTCTTAAAAGTTTTCTGCACCGGGCACCAGGGGCATACTTTATCGCGGTTGTTAAACACCCGGTAACACAATCCCCCTAAGATCTTGCCTGGATATTGTTCCCGCATGAATTTATTGATATACTGGACCCGGTATTTCCGGTCAACTATGGAAATACCGTCGGCGCTGCCTTCAAAGATCTCTTCTAATTTATTACGTTCTTTGAGCAACGCCTCTTCGTACCGGCGCAACTCGGTGATATCGCTAAAGATAGCGGAAAACCCCTGGATCTTATGTTTAGTGTCTCTCACTACGCTGGCGGTAATACTAATGGGCACTGTATGGCCGTCTTTAGTGACAGCCTTGGTCGTGAAATTCTTGATCGAACCTTTCTTGATTATTTTCTCTCCCAGCGCTTTAAGCTGTTTATATTTGCCCTGCAGCATCAATTTACTGACTGACTGACCGATCATTTCCCTGTCTTTATAGCCAAATAATTCTTCCGCCCCTTTATTCCAAAAAGAAAACTTTCCCCGGCTGGTCACCGCAATAATGGCATCCCGCGAAAACCGGGAAATATTGGCCAGGAACTGTTCCTGTTCAAGCAATTTAGCCGTATTATTATATTTTTCCGTAATATCCCTGACTATCTCGACCACTTTTTTCCGGCCATTGCTATCCCGGATCGGGAAAGCCTCGATCTCATATACCTGGCCGTGCTTATCTTTGACCGTAGCAGTTTCAAAATAGCGATGATGTTTTTTGATAATTTCCCGGACCGGGCAGAGATGGCAGGGATAATTCTGATGGCTGATGGTCTGATAACATTTTTTTCCGATCTGGTTACCAAAATGAGCCCTTAATGATTGGTTCATATACTCGATCTGGTATTTTTCATTGACCACCATGATACCTTCATTCATGTTGGCCAAAACCAGGTCAAGAGACTCTTTGGAGAGCATTTGGGATCGGGATAAAAACATTCTGTTTTTTTCCTTTTATAGACAAAAAGACCCGAGGGCTGCCGTCTGGCAATCTCGGGTATTGAAAGTTTATTGATTTTGAAGAGCTATATATGGGCTATACAAAGCGGTATTACACATATATAAACCTTCCTAATACTAATTTTGCTGCTATTCAGTTATTAGATTAGTCAGTCTACCTATTATATAGCAGGAAAATTGCTCTTTGTCAATCTATTAGTAATTTATAATTTAGCTGTTTATACGGTTTTATACGGCGTTATTCTGACTTTAACACCTTTCCCGGCAGGCAAAAATCAGCACCGCCAATATGGAGCAGTGGTTTATTCTCCTCCTGATCATTACTTTCCGCTATAATAATATCCCCCAAGATGACCAGATGGTCTCCCCCCTCGATCTCCGCGCGCAGTTTGCATTCATACCAGGCAATAGCTTCTTTGATCCTGGGACTGGATACTTTTTTAGCTTTTTCTTCAGTGAGACCGGCTTCCTTTATTTCACTGACGCCTTTGGGTAATGGCTTCCCGCAAGTCCAGAGCTGAGATAGTATTTTTTCACCGGGGATATTAACCACGAAATCCCCCATTTCCCTGATATTGGCCAAAGTATGCCTGGTGGAAACCATAGCTATGGCAATAACCGAAGGATTTATCGACACTGGCATAACAAAACTGAATGGCGCCGCGTTGGTATTCCCTTTTTTGTCTACTGTCGAAACCAATACAGTTGTGCGCGGCGCTAAAGTCCGGTACCATTTGGTAAGATCGAGTTGCATATAACCTCCAGAAGAAGTTAGCCAGTCAAAACAACTACAGTTGCCAGTCAGGACGAGAAACAGTTATGAGGTGTAAGTTTTGGAAGTAAGACTTACTTCCATACCTACTTCCACAACCTTCACCTTATTATTACTGCTTTTCGTTCTTACTGTACTCAGTATTATACCCGGGATTGGTCTCTGGTCTTAATTTATTGGGGTATTCAATATCGGTCTTGATATCAAAATATAATTTTTTAAGCAATTTAAATACTTCATACGGGTTTTCTATACCTACCAGCGCATTCCTGGTAGTATTAGGCTGAGTCATACCCATTCCGGCTACAACTTGGATCGATCCGGTCTTAGTGATCTTCTCCAGGACACCGATGTGCACATTCACATCGGATATTTTATCAAAATCTATCAGGTTATAGCCGCGGCCAATAATACCCTGCTGTACAATAACCCTCTTATTCGTAATAGCATAAGACACATACTTCCAGCCTATTATCTGGAAAAGCGGCGCGGTCAGCAAACCCAGGGCGACCAGCGTATGCGGCCCCAAGACCGCCCAGACAAAAATAGGGAACTTACCGGTCCACCAGGCCCAATAAAAAGGCACCAGGAACAGGGACCAAAAAACACCAAAGATCATCGCCGGGACACTGCGTATGCAAAAAGCCAGGAAATTAGGCTTGCCCTGCCACATGATCTTTTCATTAGGATCCAGTATCTGTTGAATATCCATGCTCCCTCCTGAAGAAGTTGGCCAGTCAAAACAACTACAGTTGCCAGTCAATACGAGGAACAGTTATTAGGTGTAAGTTTTGGAAGTAAGACTTACTTCCATACCTACCACTACAACCTTCACCCTATTACTACTTTCTTTAGCCAACGGTAATTTCAATTTCCGTGCCTTCTTTAGCTTTCATGATCTGGCTAGCATTGCCCTGATTTACCGCTATTTCCAAGCCGTCATTAGACCCGACTATCCCCAGGATCTGTCCTGCCGTGCTATCAGCGTAACTACTGCTTAGTTTCTCGATCTTATAGTCCTTTATCTTAATGACCATTTTCCTTAATGACAATTTCTGTACCATCCCACCGCTAATATTAGTGACCAAATTGCCAAAATGGTCTGTATATATTACTTTGCCTGACACCCCGTGCCGGTGAATACGCGGGCTCAAAATAGTGAATTTCTTATACTCCGTAGTCGGCTCACCGAATTTACGTACGGATACACCTTTGGATAATTGCGCTGCTACTGGCGCGAAAATATCCCGGCCATGGAAAGTATTGCTGACATCCTGCAGGAAATAATCTTTGTTGGTCAACTCAACTATTTTCTTGATCTTTTCATTCTCCAAGGCAAAACTGAGAGCGCCATTGTCCGGGCCGATGAAGAAATATTTTTCTGTTTCCACCAGGATGGAGCGGCGGTTGCTGCCCACCCCCGGATCGATAACTACTAAAAAAATAGTCCCTTTGGGAAAAAAATGATAACTGGTGCGTAAAACGATCGATGCTTCGAGGGTATTATGCGGGCTGATCGTATGGGTAAGGTCGATTAAGCAGACACCGGGATTTATCGAAAGGATCACTCCTTTCATGGTGCCTACGAAACCGTCTTTATAACCGAAATCAGTCATTAAGGCAATGTTTCTTTTTTTCATATTTCCTATCCTCCTTTGGCTACAGCCACACGATCCCGGCCATCATTCTTGGCCTGATACAGGGCAGTATCCACGCTTTTCAAGAGTTGCTCATAATTAGAACCATGCTGGGGGAACACCGCCACGCCCAGTGACAGGGTGACCCCCTCTGTTTTGGGAAATTGCTCGCCAAGTTTTAAAGTTTTCACATCCCGGCGTATATGTTCAGCCCGTTGCATTGTTTCTTCCAATGATGTTTCCGGAAAAACAACGATAAACTCTTCTCCGCCGTAGCGGGAAGCGATATCTTCCCCGCGCACTAGCGTTTTTAGGAATATTCCCAGTTCGCGCAACAGGTAATCGCCGGCCGCATGACCAAAATTATCATTAAAACGCTTGAAATGGTCAATATCCATCATAATAATTCCCAGCGGTACACCTTTGCGCTGCGCGCGTCTTAGCTCCCGCTCCAGGGATTCTTCCATATAGCGCCGGTTAAAAAGGCCGGTCAAAGGATCACGGATAGCTTGGCTGCGCAGTGACTCGCGCAGTTTCAAGTTGGCTAAAGCTAAACTGATATGCTCGGACACAGTTAAAGCTAGTTGCCATTTTGATTCAGCTGTCCGGATAGGCTGATCTGATAGATCGCTGGCTCCCCAGGGATTACTGCGGATATGCAGAATCCCCAAGGTTTCTCCCTGGGCGATCATCGGCACGCAAATATAGCTGATCGCTGTTGGCGGTCCCACATGCTTGCAAATTATGCCGTTGCTGGCATCTCCTACGCTGTAGAGTTGCCCACGGCGCAAAGCCCAGCAATCCTCCGGCGCAAATACTTTTTCTCCCGTAGAGTCCTCACCCCAGGCGACCATGGTATCGACCAGGTTTTGCTCGTGGTCTAAAACACACAAAGCCCCTGACTCCTCGTTAAATAATTGTTGCAGCGTATGATCGATAACAGTATAGGACTCGTCCAGGGTAAGGCAGGTCTGTAGCAACTCACCCATTTCACTTAATAAGGCTATCTCCCGGGCATGAAGTTCCAATTCGGTTTTAGCGTTCTGTAAAACATTCTGCGCTTTCTTATGTTCATTCTCAAGGATCCTTAATTCCAGCACCTGCGCCCTGGCTTCAAAAAGATCCTGGATAAGTTCTTCTTTTGATTTATCTTCATCTCTCATGCTAATTCCTGCACCGGCGCTACCGGCAATATTTTCATTTCCATGATCTGGTCCAACCGGAGCGCCAGTTCCATCTCTTGGAACTGGCAGGTGGCGATCAATAAAATATCCTGGCCCTCGATCTTGACCTGTTTAGCTTCAACGATCCGTTTGATCTCCTCGCCATATTCATTAACATACCTGATAAATAAGGGTGTTTTATTTTTCAGCGCTTCACTGAGAGCGGTGGGCAAGACCGGTTTATTAAAAGCCGGCACAGTGATCTCCCCACCCTGCAATTCAATGAGCTGTCCGATCTCCGCGATATTTTTAGCCTGGAAATCCTGTAAAAATTTAGCAAATATATCTTTGGTTAAGATAGCGTCATCAAGCGCGCGGTGCTGGGCCTGGATCGGCAGGGTTAAAGACTTAGCTATATTACCCAGGCTATTGGAAGGAAAACTATAGCAGCGCCTGGCTAAGGCCAGGGTATCAAGAACAGTATTATCTATCTCCGGCAAGTCGATATTGCGCAAATGCGCGTTCAGGAAACTCAGGTCAAAGCTGACATTATGGCCGACCACAACCGTATCCCTGATAAAACGCAGTATATCCCCGGCTAATTCATGGAAATAAGGCGCTTTTTCCACCATGCTATCCGTAATGTTATTAACAGCGCTGGCTGCCGGGGAGATCGGACGTCCAGGATTGATCAAAGAATGAAAAGTAGCCACTACCTTGCCTTCCTGCCATTGGACCAGGGCCAATTCACAAATACGATGGCCGAAAGCCGGGCTCATCCCCGTAGTTTCCACATCAAAAAAAACAAAAGTGGCCTCGTTTATTTTCTTAGTCACGTCTTTCATCTTTAACATAATTGCTCATATCTTTCAGTTTGGCTTTTTCTTTCAGTTCAGCGGCGATACTGGAGATCTGTCCCAGGGAGATCAAGTTTCTCTTCTGGTTACTGACCACGGCGATCCGCAAACGCATGATCGGGAAACGCATCAACTCACCCAACCGATTTTTAGCCAGGATATACCCTTTTTTGCTATCCTCAGGGTCATACATGGCCATAATAAAATAATCAAAGCGATTGATCAGTTCCATGCAAAAATGCTCGGCATATCCAGCCGGCATGATCCCGATAAAATCATCTCCGCCGATATGTCCCAGGAAACAATTTTGGATATCAGAATCTTCTACTACCCGTTTCATCAGTTTAGCCAGCTCACTGATAACCCGGTTACCGGAATCAAATCCATACCGGTCATTGAACGCCTTAAAATTACCCAGGTCAGCGTAACAGACAGCGAATTTTTCGCCACTCTTCAACCGTTGATCAATTTCTTTGGCAATAGCGGTATTGCCGGGTAATTTAGTTATGCTGTTCACATCCACATGTAGCTGGTTGGAGCGGCGTATTACTACTTTCACCCTGGCCAATAGCTCTTCCAAGTCAAAAGGCTTAACTATATAATCTTCAGCTCCTGATTCCAGTAATTGCACCTTTTCTTTTACATCAGATACCGCGGTCACCATGATTATCGGCACATGTTTTATTTTAGGATTTTCCTTCACCTTACGGCAAACTTGCGGCCCGTCCATTTTGGGCATCATATAGTCCATAATGACCAGGTCAGGCAACAACTTTTCTATCTTGGCCAAGGCTTCTTCCCCGTCTGCGGCCCGTTCGATCTTATAACCGTCGCTAAGAAGCGCTTCACAGACAATATTCGAGATAAAAGGATCATCATCTACGACTAGGACTGTTTTCTTCTCTTCAGCCATGAGAACTCCTGTGTTTCTTATTGCAGACTCAAGTTTCCAGACTCCAGACACTAGTTAAAATAATTATTAAACTTGCGTCTTTTGTCTTTTGTCTATATTTTAATAGGCTTTCTTTAATATACTGATCACGTCTTCTTCCGAGACTACACGGGGATTGGCTTTTAGTGACCCGGAAGGCATACTATCCTTCGCTAACTGGGGAAAATCTTCCGGTTTGATCCCGAGTTCCCGCAACCGCCAGGGGAAACCAACTTCTACCAGGAGTTGTTTTGTCTTATCAATACAGATCTTGGCGGCGCGTTCTTTGTCCAGTCCTCTTAATAAACCGCCCATTACTCCGGCAATAGCCGCGTATTTCGCAGTAGCAAAATTAAGATTAAACTCGATCACATATGGCAATAAAACCCCGCAAACCAATCCATGGGGCAGGTTATATTTTTGGCCCAGGGGATGGGCAATACCATGTACCGCGCCCATGCGCGCGTTGGACAACGCGATACCACTTAATAAAGCGGCATACAACATATTTTGCCGGGCTTGTACATTGGATCCATTTTTGAATGTCTCCCGGAGATTCATGCTGACCAGCCTGATCGACTGCAAGGCAATAGAGTCAGTCAAGATATTGGCTCCAGTGGAAACATATGACTCCATCGACTGGCATAAAGCGTCAACACCGGAATAAGCGGTTAATTTTGGCGGTAAAGTCACGGTCAACTCCGCGTCAATGATCGCCATTTTCGGATAAATAAAAGGATGACGCAGGCTT
>JAQTQE010000046.1 GCA_028712365.1 bacterium | reverse complement strand
CCCTTAACGGCGCTACTGCCTATATTCACAACACAGTCGTAAAAGTCATCTCCGGATCGGAATTAACTGCTCTCCGGCAACAACAGGAAGCTGAAAGAGCCCAGCAGCTCCGCGCGGCGGCTGAGCTGAAAGAACGCCAGGAAGCGGAACAGAAAGCCAGGGAAGAAAAACTCCGTTTAGAAGCTGAAGCTAAAGTCCGGCAGGAAGCCGAACGTAAGCTCCAGCTTGAAAAAGAAGCGGAGCAATTGAAAGTCCAGATAGAGGCTAAAGCCCGATTGGAAGCGGAACAAAAAGCTAAAGAAGCTGAAAAGAGAGCCAAAGCCGAAGAAGAAAGAGAAGACCTGGCAGAATATAGCTATATCTTCATCAACGCGCCGTACGCTGAGATCAGGGCTATTCCTGATACTGCCAGCCAGGCACTGCTGATCGCCTTAAAGGGTGATGTTTTCAAGTATAATGGCCAGCAAAAAGGATGGTATCATATTACCACGTTCTCGGGTGAAACCAGGTTCGTCCGCAAATCCTTGTGCCGCGGTTCCAATACCGCGCCGCAATTGCCGGCCAAAGAATCTGCCCGCCGTGATATCTATGACATAATCATTGACGCGAAAGACCGGGCCATGACCGATACCAACGCCAAGTACCCGGCAGTCAAGAGCCAAACCGAGTTGCAGGAAAAAATATTCTACCAGCAAACCGTGGAGGAAAAGTTCATCCTGGAAATCTTCCATAAATATAAAATCCAGCCTGCCACCTACCTCACACTGTTATCAGAAGCTATCTCCAAGAACTGGTAATAGCCACTGTAGCAAATTCAAGAAACGGGGGAATAAGCGCGTGAAAACGATATTGTATTATTTCACTGGTACTGGTAATTCATTAAAGATAGCCAGGGACCTGGCTGAAATCATGGGTGACACCGAGATCATTCCGATCGCCAGGGTAGTTGACCAGCCAAACATAGATCCGTCAGCAGACCGGGTGGGATTAGTATTTCCCGTCTATATGTGGGGACTGCCTTTGATCGTAGCCAATTTCGCCCGCAAACTACAGGTACCGGCGTCAACCTACGTTTTCGGCATTGCCAACTATGGCGGATTTCCAGCCGGGACATTGCTGTTATTGAAAAAGATCCTCGCGGCCAACAAGATCGACCTGTCAGCCGGTTTTGGCATCAAAATGCCTGGCAACTTTACGCCCATGTACGGCGCTAAACCAACAGAGGTACAGCAAAAGCAATTCGCCGCTGAAAAAGCCGCGATCAAAGAGATCGCCGCGACAGTAAAAGCCGGCCAGAAAACACGTATTTATGCCAATAACACGCTGGTCAATTTCCTGTTTACCAGCTTCATCTATAAACATGGTTCTATCCAGATCCCGGCAGGAGACAAGACTTTCTGGGTCGATGAAAAATGCGATAGCTGCAGTATTTGCGCAAAAACCTGCCCGGTCAGGAATATTAGAATGACGGATGGCAAACCTGCCTGGCTGCATCATTGCGAACAGTGCTTAGCTTGCCTGCAGTGGTGCCCGCAGAAAGCAATACAAGTCGGCAAAAACACCGCCGCCAGGAAGAGATACCATCAACCGGATATTAAAATAGAGGATATTATAGACCAGCAAAATAATTAGTGCGCACGATCTATTTTCATACAAAGGAGTATGAATAATGAGCGGAATATTCGGGGTGGTAGCTAAAAATGATTGTATCCAGACTTTGTTCTACGGTACTGATTATCATTCCCACCTGGGTACTGAATTCGGCGGCTTGGCCGTGCTTGGCCAGGATTTTCAACGGCAGATACATAATATCAGCCAGAGCCAGTTCAAGTCCAAGTTTTATGAAGATTACCGCCACATGGAAGGGAACAAAGGGATCGGCGTGATCAGCGATTCCAATGAACAACCCATGTATATTAACTCCCGCCTTGGACCTTTTTGCCTGGTCACCTCGGGATTGATCGAGAACAAAGAAAAATTGACTAAAATGCTTTTTGAAAAAGGAAATTCTTTCAGCGAACAGGGCAGGGATGGTGTCAATGTCACCGAATTGATCGCCAAACTGATCATCTCGGGCAAGGATATTGTCGACGGCATCGAAAAAATGTTTGACTTGATCGAAGGATCCTGTTCTTTGCTGCTGCTCAACAAGGACGGCATTTACGCGGCCCGCGACCGCCGCGGTTACACGCCGCTGGTGATCGGCCAGAACAACGGCGCTTGGGCGGTGACCGCGGAGAACAGCGCTTTTCCCAATCTGGGCTTTGAAACTGTCAAATTCCTGATGCCCGGCGAGATCACGCTGATCACGGACAAAGGGCTGGTGGCCAAAAAGAAGGGCGGTAAAAACAACCAGATATGCTCCTTCCTTTGGATCTACACCGGCTTCCCGGCTTCTGACTATGAAGACATCAACGTGGAAGTAGTCCGTGAACGCTGCGGCCGGGCGTTAGCCAAACGGGACAAAGATATCGAAGTCGATGTAGTTAGCGGAGTACCAGACTCTGGACTGGCCCATGCCCTGGGATACGCTATGGAATCAGGCAAGCCGTTCCGCCGCCCGTTGATCAAATATACTCCTGGATACGGCCGCAGCTATACGCCGCCATCCCAGGAAACGCGCGACCTGATCGCGAAGATGAAACTGGTCCCGATCAAAGAGATCATCAAAGGCAATCGTATCGTGGTCTGCGAAGACTCTATTGTACGCGGTACCCAACTGAAAAATTTCACGGTCAATAAACTGTGGGATTGCGGCGCTAAAGAAGTGCACGTGCGTCCGGCTTGCCCGCCGCTGATGTTCCCGTGCAAATTCTGCCTTTCTACCCGCAATATCAATGAACTGGTAGCCAGGCGCGCGATCAAAGCCCTGGAAGGCAGGGATATTGAAGATGTCTCTGATTATTTGGACCCTGATTCCAAAAAATACAAAAAGATGGTGGAATGGATCACCAGGGACATAGAAGTGACCACCTTGCGCTACCAGACCATCGAAGACATGGTTAAGGCCATCGGACTGCCGCGTAAGCAATTATGTCTCTACTGCTGGACCGGCATTGAACCGAAAGATTAAAACCATTAAGTAACATCCCTCATTTTAAACAGAGGGAGATGATCAGATATGGCTAGACTTAATTGTTGGGAATTCATGAAATGCGGCCGGGAATACGGCGGCTGCCAAGAAAATGAAAAAGGAGTTTGCGCGGCTTTTACGGAAACAAGGTTGCATGGCGTGCACAGCGGCAAGAATGCCGGCCGCGCCTGCTGGGCGGTAGCCGGGACACTGTGTAGGGGCAAGTCCCAGGGCTCCTTCGCTCTCGCGAATAATAATTGCTTCGAATGCAGCTTTTACATAATGGTTAAAAGCGAAGAAGGAGCAAATATCAAGAAAACCAGCGAATTACTGCAGTACCTTAGATAGGAGAATGAACGTGCCATTATTATATGCCATCATCGGCGGAGGCATAGGATCAGGATTACGCTACCTGATGACCGACTGGACTCACAAACATACAACCGGGGTATTTCCCTGGGGCACATTATGGGTAAACCTGATCGGTTCCTGCCTCATCGGTATTTTATGGGAAATATCCGAACGTATCTCGATCGCGCCTGACTTGCGGGTATTTATTTTAGTAGGTATTCTAGGCGGCTTCACTACTTTTTCCAGTTATGCCCTGGAAACCATCAATCTCTTCCAGGCTGGCGAAACCGGCTATGCCCTGATCAATATTATCGCTACCAACATATTCGGCTTGTTGCTGGTGGTGGCTGGTGTTATTTTATCCAAAGAAATTTTATCAGTAATACTGAAATAAGCTTTTTTTGTTTTCAGCCGCGTAATCTCTATTCAAGGAGTATTTCCATGAAATTACCTGAAGAAGGCATGCTCCTGAGAGTCTTTATAGGTGAAACCGATAAATACCAGGGTAAGCCTCTCTATGAACAAATAGTGCTGAAAGCCAGGGAGCTCAACCTGGCCGGCGCTACGGTCGTGCGCGGGATCATGGGCTTCGGCGCTGACAGTCGGATGCATACTTCTAAAATATTACAATTGTCCAATGACCTGCCGATAGTGATAGAGTTGGTGGATGTGCAGGAAAAAATAGACCTGCTGCTGCCTTTTCTTGACGAAACAGTCACCGAAGGGCTGATCACCCTGGAGAAAGTGAAAGTGATCAAATACCGTCACAGCAAACAAATATGAGGGGCCTCTATATCCTGGCTGTCACTATAGGATCTTTTATCGGCGGCTTAATCCCTAATTTATGGGGCGCCAGCATGTTTTCCATGGCCGGTGTATTTTTTAGCGCGCTGGGCGGTATTGCCGGGATCTGGATAGTTTACAAATTCATGGATTAATTAATTATCAGCACAGGAGGATTTTAAACATGCTATATCGTAAGAAAACTTTATCATTACTATTTATACTATCATTAATGCTGTTTATGAATGCCTTATCCTGGGCAGAAACGATCCGGCTCAAGAACGGCCGGATATTTGACGCGACTATCGTAGAGAAAAACAGCCGGGAGATCAAAGTCGTGATGAGGTCGGGAGTGGTAACCTTTACCCCTGATGAAATTGACACCATAGACGGCAGGAAGCTTACACCTCCGCCGGTGAAAAACCCGGCCGCCAAGCCTGCTGTCAAGACCGCGCCTGTCGCTCCCAAGATCGAGCCGAAAAAAGCGCAGGAACCGCCGGCGCCGGTTAAGAAAAAAAGCGCCAAGGCCAAACCTGTTACAAAAGAGGTTTCACCGGCGCCAACCGCCAGCACTACGACTTTTACCAATTTTACGGCCAGCACAGACACCGCACCCGCGCCGCCCGCGCGTTCATCTTCCAGGTCGCCGCTATCATTATCAGCGGTTCTCTTCGCGGTCGTTGTTTTAGTGATAGTAGCCGTCGTCATCTTCTTTATCATAAAACGGATCAAGAATCGCCCTAAGGATCCAGGCCCCGCTTAAATGAAGAAATATAAGCTCCTAGTACTTTTATTATTATGGCCAGGTATCTATGCTCTCGCCTTTGCCGAGAGCGCGATAGAATATAATAACCTGGGTATTGAATACGACAATGCCGGCGATCATGACCGGGCCAGGCAGTATCTTGAACAAGCCCATGCTTTAGCCCCGGATAATGAAATTATCAAAAAGAACCTGGCGACAGTTTACAACAATTATGGCCTTAAGCTGATGATTGAAAATAAATATGAGGCGGCCCTGGATAACTTTGACCGGGCGGCGGGACTAGATCATGAAAATTGGTCTGTGTTCGTCAATTTGGGAAACCTGAAGTACAAGCAGGGGAAGAACGAAGACGCGATCATCCATTGGAACAAAGCCCTGGCGCTCCATCCTGACCTGCCGCAAATAAGGGATAAAGTCAACTCCATGGAAAAAGAGAACAAGGTCGGGGAAAACTTTAGCCGCCGGGAATTTGCCCACTTTGAAGTAAAATATGAGGGCTTTGCCCGCCAGGACCTGGCTGGCAAGGCTTTGTCCATACTGAATGACGCTTATTACAAGATAGGATCTGATCTTAACTATTTCCCCGCGGATAAAGTAACTGTCATCATCTATAACAAGAACCAGTACGGGGAAGTGACCGGGAATCCGGATTGGCTGCCTGGCCAGGCCGAAGGAAACGGCACGATCAGGTTAACCGCCGATGATATTGAAAAAAGTGAAGACAGATTGCAGAACGTGCTCTATCATGAATACACCCATGTATTGCTCTATCGAAAATTAGGAATGAAGATACCCCGGTGGCTGGAAGAAGGACTGGCCCAGTCCAAGGAGCCGAATGGCGGAAATAATCTCAGCGGCGCAGAGCTCGCCTTGTTAAAAAAGCACCTGGACCAGGGCGATCTGATCTCCCTGGCCAAACTGGAAACAGCCTGGGATAGCGACCAGGAAACGACTACTCTGGCCTATTACGAAGCTAAAGCGCTGGTCCTGTACCTGATCGACCGGTACACTATGTACCAGGTATCAGCCATTTTAGAAAAATATAAAACCAGCAAGGATATCAACCAGGCTTTTAAAGAAACTCTTTATCTGGACCAATCCCAGGTAGAGCAAAGCTGGCTCGCCTGGCTAAAAACAAAGCATAAATAACTATCATTAGGAGGAAAAACGAGAAATGCAGAGAAACGGACAGAACCCTGTTAAGGCAGTGAAAACGTACGACCACAGTTCCAGCACGATCAATGAAGAAGCCAAGATCGGCTCCAGATCAGCGAATATCGCGGGCATTTGTTCAGCCTGCCAGACAGAAGTGCCGCTCAAGCCGGGATTCCGGGTGTCTTCGCTAAAATGCCCCAAATGCGGCAAACCATTGGGCAAGAAGTAGCTCTAAATCCGCGCGACCAATAAGGAGAATTATGAAAAAGCTTTTTAAGCGTAAAGAACAAGTTGAAATGCCGCAGCCGCAAGATGAGACCTCTGTCTTAACCCTGCTGCAGGAAATAAAAACACAGTTGGTATTCCTGGAGAAAAAGATCGACGCCTTAAGCATTAAACCCCAGGAAAGGCACCAGGAACGCCATTTTAGCCACGATCGGGGTGAAAGAGACAGTAGCTTCAGTCCAAGAGGTTTTAAGGCGGTATGCGCCGAATGCGGGCAACCCTGTGAAGTGCCATTCAAACCCACCGGTGACCGCCCGGTATATTGCCGGACTTGTTTTTCCAAACGCGAAGGCGGCTCATTTGAAGGCAGACGGGATAGCCGGCCGAGAACCGGCGGTTTTAACCGTGAACGCCATGGCGGGGGACGCAATTTTGGCGGCGACAGCCGCGGCTTTGGTAAAAAATCTGCCGCGCCTTTCCGCGGTAAAAAAAGATTCTAATATGAGAAAACTATTTGTCCTATCCGTATGTCTCTTATTAATATGTGGCTGTGCGGCCAATCTTCCTTTATTAAAAGACGATCCGGATATGGCCCTGGATGCCCAGATCATAGCGGAAACCTACCTGGAAGGCCAGGTCCAGGGAGAAAGCCATAGCCTGGCGGTCCAGAAGTATGGAGAGGGAGTAATAGAGTTTACCGGGATCAAGCAATATAACTGCGAAGGACTTTCAAAAAAATCTGCCCTGCGTTTCAAGATACAGTCAGCAGGCCAAGCCGGGGCAGATGTTTGGAAGAGTTACGATATAAGGTTCTCTTATGATGACTTGAACGGCCCTAGAATAAGCAGTGTCAGAGAAGTCAGATAAAATGAATAAACCTGTTCTTTATATGGCGCCGATCCAGGGAATAACCAATTGCGAGTACCGTAACGCATATTCCCGTTTCTTTGCCGGCTATGATCTGGCAGTTACGCCGTTTATCAGGAGTTGTGTGGTCACTAGTAATACTTGCACGGCATTGCGCGATCTTTTTCCCCGGAACAATGATACAAGGTTCGGCATAATACCCCAGATCTTAAGCAATACCCCGAGCGATTTTATTTCCATGGCTAAAGCCTTATATGAGCTGGGCTATGAGACAGTGAATTTGAACCTTGGGTGTCCGATCAAGCACATAAGAAGCAAGAGGCGGGGAGCAGGATTACTGCCATACCCGTCTGAGATCATGAGGATGCTGAATACAGTCATTCCCGCAATTCCTAATAAGCTCTCTATCAAAGTCAGGCTGGGCAGCGAGCACAACCGGGAACTCATCGATCTGCTTCCCTTGCTGAATGACCTGCCGCTGAAAGATATTATTGTCCATCCGCGTATCGGCAGCCAGATGTATGAAGGTGAAGTCGACCTGGCAACCTTCGCGGAGATCCTGGCTTTATCGAAACACCCGGTCATTTACAATGGCGATATTGATTCTCCGGAAACATTTGGAAAACTGGCCAGCCGTTTCCCTGATATTAGCGGGTGGATGATCGGCCGCAGCGGCATTACCAATCCGTTCCTGCCGGAGCAGATCAAAAAATTAAACAGCGATACTGCCCGGGAGAAACTCAACAGGTTTATCAGTTTTCATAATGAGATCTTAGCCGTGTATCAAGGATCATTACGCCGGCCTGCCCTGGTAACAGATAAGATGAAAGGGCTCTGGAGATACTGGGCCAAGTCATTTGCCGGCGGGGATAAGTTCTTTAAAGCGATCTCCAGGACAAAAAGTATCGACAAATATTTAATTATGGTTAACAGGTTTTTTGACACTAACGCTCTATAATCGGCGAAAAGCAGGTCCATATTTTGTATCAACAACAGTTATTTCTGACTGTTTTTTTAAGAACAAACCAATTTTAAAAAGGTATTAAAATAGATGAAAAATCGCGTCAAAGAGCAAAGTCTCATATTTTATAGTGTTTTAAAATGGGTTGTCCTCTCGGTTATAGTAGGATGCCTGGTTGGAATATCTACCGCGATCTTTTTAAAAGCGCTTAATTGGTCTACGGTAGTGGTCAGTTCATACCGGTATTACTATTTTCTCTTGCCTTTGGCCTTATTCTGTAGCGCGCTCATCATCAAAGTTCTCGCTCCAGATGCTGAAGGCCACGGCACGGAAAAAGTCATAGAAGCCATACACAAAGAAAATAGTATTATCAAGGCCGCAGTCGTACCGGTCAAGCTTGTTGCCACTATTATCACGATTGCGCTAGGCGGTTCAGCCGGTAAAGAAGGGCCTTGCGCGCAAATTGGCGCCGGGATAGCCTCGACCTTTGCCAGGTTATTTCATTTCGACGCCCATGATCGTAAAAAACTGGTCATCTGCGGTATCAGCGCAGGATTTGCCTCTGTCTTTGGCACACCGATCGCCGGGGCCTTTTTCGGAGTCGAGGTCCTGGTGGTAGGCTCTATTCTTTATGACGTAATGCTGCCGTCTTTTATCGCCGGCATAATTAGTTATAATGTTTCGTACGCGCTGGGTATTCGCTATTCCCAGTATGCGCTTATCGCGCCACCTGATTTTTCAGTTGGATTATTCTCCCAGATCATACTGGCTGGAATATTCTTCGGTTTATGTTCCTTCTTTTTAATTGAGCTCTTGAATATCGGCAAGAAAGTTTCGGGAAAGATCAATGTCTGGAAGCCGTTGAAAGGACTCTTGGGCGGCGCGATCTTAGTGGGCCTTGCTTTATTTGTCTCCACTGATTATTTAGGCCTCGGGCTTAACACCATAGAATCTTCCTTAAAAGGCCAAATCATGCACTGGTACACTTTCATTCTTAAATCATTGGCTACCAGTATAACGCTTAATTTCGGAGGCAGTGGTGGAATAGTGACCCCGGTATTTTTTATCGGCTCCAGTGCTGGTAATATATTCGCGCAAATACTCCACCTGGATATTATACTATTTTCCGCTTTGGGGCTGGTGGGATTGCTGGCCGGAGCGGCTAATACGCCTATCGCGGCCAGTATCATGGCTATTGAGCTTTTCGGGCCCCAAATAGCTCCCTATGCGGCCTTAGTATGCGTGATCAGCTTTCTTATGACCGGGCATAGGAGTGTTTATCCTTCACAAATATTGGCATTCAAGAAATCAAAATTGATCGCAATTGAGCTGGGCAAGGAAATAGAAAAAAGCAAACCGGTTCTTTAATCATTCTTTAGCTTGACAAATAAACACTGCCGTACTGCATTTTTGATGCCAATGTCCTATTGCTGCTTTCCTGAGCAATGGGAACTGTTACGACATAGTTCAAAATACATGGCATGATATCTTTTTAGCAAAACATTAAATAATCAAGCATGAGGAGAGTGGTAATGCCGGCGCATAAAAAACAGCATAATAATAAATGGGTAACGGTCCACCGGGAAATGAGCAAAGAAGGGATCAAGGTCTCTTTCCAGGAAACCCGCCAGTACTTTATGGCCAAGGACCAGCATTCAGCGACTGCCCATGACAACTTCATGTCTATTGCTGTTTCCATCCGTGACCGCCTGGTAGAACGCTGGATCTTGACCCAACAACGGTATCACCGGGAAAATGCCAAACGGGTATATTACCTGTCCATGGAGTTTCTGATCGGCCGGATGCTCAGCAACAACGTTATGAATATCGGCGTGTGGAAAGAGACCTGGGATGCGCTGCAGGAAATGGGCTTTGACCTGGAAGAGATCCGCGATCAGGAGTCAGACGCCGGACTGGGCAACGGCGGCCTGGGACGCTTAGCCGCTTGTTTTCTTGATTCTATGGCGAGCCTGGGCATACCTGCCTATGGTTACGGCATCCGTTACGATTACGGCATATTCAATCAAAAGATCATCAACGGGTACCAGGTTGAGGCGCCGGATGAATGGCTGCAACTGGGTAATCCCTGGGAATTTAACCGCCCCGAATACACCGTGAAGATCCGGTTTGGCGGATACACGCGCATGTATAATGACCAGCAGGGCAAATTGCGCGTGGAATGGCTGGATACCAGGGACATCCTGGCTGAACCATACGATATGCCGGTGCCTGGCTACAAAAACGATACCGTAAATACACTCCGGCTCTGGTCTGCCCGCAGCTCGGAGGAATTTGATTTCGAATATTTCAACGATGGCGATTATGAACGCGCCGTATACGACCAGGTCTATTCTGAAAACATTTCCAAGGTGCTCTACCCCAATGACATGGTAGTCCAGGGCAAGGAACTGCGCCTGAAACAGGAATATTTTTTCACCGCTGCCTCCATTGCCGATATTGTCCGCCGCTTCAAGGTGGATAATAGCGACTTTAGTCTCTTTCCCCAGAAGACCGCCATCCAGCTCAATGATACTCATCCGGCCCTGGCCATCCTGGAGCTGCTACGCATCCTCATTGACGATGAACATTTCGACTGGGACGCGGCGTGGGATATTGTCATCAACACCTTTGCCTACACTAATCACACCGTAATGCCGGAAGCGCTGGAAGAATGGCCGCTCCCGTTATTCCAGGCCTTGTTGCCGCGTCACCTGGAGCTGGTTTATGAGATAAATCACCGTTTCCTGCGCTCCGTGGCAAATAAATTTCCCTTTGATACAGGACGGCTGGCGCGCATGTCCATCATCAGTGAATACGATGCCAAATACATCCGCATGGCGTTCCTGGCTGTTGTCGGCAGCCATTCTGTCAACGGCGTATCCGCGTTGCACAGCGAGTTGCTGAAAACAGCTTTGTTCAAGGACTTTTACGAGCTATGGCCGGAGAAATTTACGAATAAAACCAATGGTATCACCCCGCGCCGCTGGCTGCGCAAGTCAAATATCGCTTTATCTGAATTGATCACTAAAAGCATTGGCGAACATTGGGTAGCGAATCTGGATGAGCTGGCGCTGCTACTGCCTTATGCCGAAGATCCGGCGTTCAGGCAGCAATGGCGCCAGGCTAAAGCGCAAAATAAAGTAAGGCTTGCCACCTATATTCACGAGCAATCCGGGATCATGATCGATCCTGCATCCCTGTTTGACGTGCAGATCAAACGTATCCATGAGTATAAGCGGCAATTACTATTTGCCCTGTACACCATCTCCCAATACGTGAAATGCAAAGAAGGAGCGAACCGCGATATGCCGCCGCGCACCTTCCTTTTTAGCGGCAAAGCAGCGCCAGGGTATGCTATGGCCAAGCTGATCATCAAGTTTATCACCAGTATCGGCGAGGTTATCAATAACGATCGCAGTATCCATGACCGGCTGAAAGTCGTCTTCCTGTCCAATTACCGGGTTTCCCTGGCTGAACGGCTATTTCCAGCCTCTGACCTGTCTGAACAGATCTCCCTGGCGGGAACCGAAGCTTCCGGTACCGGCTGCATGAAATTCATGCTTAACGGGGCGCTGACCATCGGCACGCAGGATGGCGCTAATATTGAGATCAGGAATGAAGTCGGCGACGATAACCTGTTTGTCTTCGGCCTGACCGTCAGAGAAGTGCAAGAGCTCAGGAGCAAGGGAT
>JAQTQE010000045.1 GCA_028712365.1 bacterium | reverse complement strand
GGTTCCGCTTTTAGTATCCGCATTGATCACCACCACATTCCACAGCCCGGTAGTCCTGTTCCTGATATCCAACAAGCCGGAAACTTGCGTTATCGAATCATAGGTAGTCTCAGTGGCCACAATATCATTTTCACCGGTCCTGCTCAGTATTATTTGACCACCGCTATAGAAATTAGTTCCGGTGATCTGCACCCTGACCTGGTTATGGTTACTGGCCCGAGCCGGTTCGATCGAATTGATCACCGGAAGATAACCGGTAATCGTGAAGGGCATATTCTTAGCGACGGTTATATCCCCGGCCGGATTTAATACGACCAACGACCAATCCCCGACGGCTAAATCAGTAAAATCAAATACCGCGGTGATCCTGGAGGCGCTGATATAGTTTACTGTGGTAGCAACCACATCAGAGCACCCTGACCGGGTCAGTAAAACCTGTGCTCCTGACTGGAAACCGGCGCCTTCTATAGTTATCGTGTTCAAACCTGAATTGGCCATAGAGTCGGGAGAAACCGCAGTGACCTCGCAAGCGAAACTGCCAACCGCGGCCAGAGTCTGCGGTTTTACATAAATACTCCCTAAATAGCCTGGGCCATAAAAAGAAACTTTTCTGGTAGTGGTCCCCTCATTATACGCCAAATAAGTTTTGGCCCCGGACTTATTAAAAACAGCATAGTATGGCGTGTCAGCATAAGCGCTAATATCCACCTGTCCCATTTCTTTAAAATTATAGAGCCAATGGTAAAGGAAAGAAAAAGTATCGCCGTCACTATCTATCTTTACATTTTCATTTAACTTATTGATCACCAGGTCCGGATCATAGAAACACTGGAATTTCCAGAGGATATCATACCAGTCATTAAAATTTTCCAGCCCACCATTATCAATATAAAAAGCATCGTAATTGGCTTTACAATAAAGCGGGTAATAGCCCAGATACAACATGGAGGCGGTACTAGGGATCATCTGGATGCCATAGATGCATTCATCTCCGCTGGGATCCCACCAGACATCATAGATCATTTTGCCGTCGAAAAGAATACCGGCGGTTTTATGCTGGTATTCCGCGGGATAGATATCATCATCGACGTCAAAATAATAATCATGGATCCCGCTGTATTCCGTGGTATACCCGAAAATGCCAGTATCCCGGATCGCTTCATCGCCGGAGACCATGCCCCACAGGATCATGGCGGCCCAGGCATTCATGGCTTCAGATGAAGATTCCTGGTTATTACCATCATGGGACTGCTGCAAGCCATCACAATAAGAATGCCCCAGATAAGGATCAAAATTACGCAAGAACGGGAATAAAGTGTCATCCCTGCTCCAGTTGGCATAATCACGGATCAAATACCCGATCATCGGGCCATAATCATCTTTAAAAGAACTGTCATACATACTCAATATAGCCGCAGCATAAACCAGGTAACCATAATGGAAATGATGGTCAGTGTAATTATAGCCGTAGAATTGAGCGCTATAACCGATCAAACCACCCCAGATCTTATCATAGTAGAAAAACCTGTAGGTTTCACCCGAACTATAAGTCAGCCAGTTGGTCAGGATCGGTTTAAGGCGGGCGATCAAATAATCCCTAGTCACCGTATCCTGCAACTGCTCAGCGATCGGGATCAAATTGGCTATTTTAGCTACCTGTTTGCCATTAAAATAAGTATCGGTTTTAGATAAAGAAGATTCTTTATCTGTGGCTAATAAAGCCGCCAGGTGCGTCTTATCATAACTACCCTTATCCGGCAGATAAGGCAGGAGGCCATGAAATTTATTAGTAACGGTGAACGTATTAGCTTCCAGCAGTTTCATTTTACCCAGTAACGTAGTATAAGTATATGTGCTGGAAACCGGGTCACTGGAATTTTTGTATTGATGAGGCAATAAAGCCATCAAAGCAGTAGATTGATCGCCCTGCTGCGATATTGTCGTCAATAAAAATGTCGTAATAATATCATTAGTGGCCTCGTTATAGGACCAGGACACTTCGCTGCCAGTCACAAAAGCGTACGCGTGCTGGTAAAAGTAAGCCAGATCAGCGCTTTTCGTCATCACGCCAACAGAAAAATATCTTTTACCTGCCGGCAAGGTAACACTGATCTGGTTACTGGTAATAACAAAGGTAGATCCGGTCGGCGCGAATAGCCCGTAATAAATATCATTATACTTGAATCCTAGATGATCGGTTAATACCGTACCGCCAATATCCGCCCCATTATCGTCAAACACTTTCTCCAGTGAATTCAAGAAACAGATCTTTGGATTGCAGCCCGAGGAAAAAGTCAAATAAACATATGGTAAGCCACGACCATAAGTAGCCTGAAAATATTCACTGGTAGTGGCATCCTGCCAAACCGAGGTTACGGTCCAATCGCTGAAAGCGTCTACCTTCACACTATTGGCTTTGAGGTCGCGCCCGCTCACTACCCCGCGAATCTCCAAATCACGCTTAAAAGCCGCCGTAACAGAATCAGCATCGGCATCCACATTAGGCAATCCTATTTGCAGACCTGTATACGTAGTGTCATTAGATACATACATCGCCAGGGGATAAGCATAATGGCTATAAGAATACGCTGTGCTGATCAGCGAAGAATACCATTTTGTGGTGGGGACTGGCCCGGTAATATTAGTGGTTATATATTTAGCGGTAGGAGGAGAAGATAATCCCCCTGGTAAAGAATCAGCATAACTTCCCTTGCCCACAACAGTAGCTTCTGCTCGTGCTCCTATGCTTACCAATAAACAAAAAACCGCAAAAAATTTGATCTTAAAATAAGTCATTGTTTATGGTGTAATAGTCCCTACGCCAGAACCTGCCACCCACATGAATACAGCATTGATACTGGAAAGATCCAGACCGGTCAGGTCAACATTGTCATATTGCTGCCAAGTATTATTAACCGTGACCGTGGCTGTTTTCTGGCTAACTATACTTTCACCGGTAGATTCACCGATACCATATTTGATCTTAGCCTCAGAAACTCCGGTCACTTTCATATAACACTTAAGTTTGACCGTACCGGTAGGACCGGTCAGACTGGCTGCCGTCGGAGTAGGCGAAACCGTAGACCAATCAGTCCGGAAATAACCGCTGGCCAGGATCAACATTCCAGCCCAAGTTTTAGTGCTATGATCAAAAGCATTCCGCCAGCATTGCGTACTGCCGGTTGCCGGGGAAGGATCAGCAGTATAGGCAAAATTCGGATCTGCCGGGAAGACTGCCAGCCAGCCGGATGCATCTGAAGGCTGGGGAGAAGCACACATATAAGCAATGTTATTGCCGGCATTATCTCCAGTGATCACGTTCCCATTCGGGTCCAAGGTATTAAGATATATCGGCCTGGTGGTCCCGCCTGTCCCTTCGATCTTGATATCATCAATCAATAGATACATAACTGTCGTCGAGCTTGAACTACTGGAAGTATAGAAAGTTAAAGTTCCGCTATCTCCATAGGTACTGATATTGCCAACCGCAGTCTTACTCCGGACATAATAGTAATAAGTAGTATTGGCAGACAACCCAGGGAGTGAAACATTGTGACTGGTGGTAGTATATGTGGTGGTTTCAGTGGTGTGAGTGTCACAGCTGCTGGTAGTGCCATAATATACTTGCGAGTTCGCTCCGACATCAGTTGTCCATTTCACTGCGCAACTGGTAGCGGCAGGAGTAGCAGACACGCCGGAGATCGTCGGGCCGGTCCCGGTGGTCGAAAAAGTATAACTACCATCCTCTCCCAAAGTGGAAGTATTGCCAGAGGCATCTTTACTAGCCGCATAGTAATAATACTTGGTACTGGCAGTCAAGCCAGTTATATTCACGGAATGATTTTTAGTCATACTCGTGCCAGTATCAATTTCAGTTGTGGAACTGCCGAAACTGGTACCAGTCCCATAATACACCTTAGATGTTGAAGCGACATTAGTGGTCCAGGTGATCGTTGCGCTGGTCGAACTGGCAGAACTGCTTAAGGCGGTAATAGTCGCCCCTGAGCTCAGCGCTGTTAACTCTTTCTTTTTCGTACAAGCAAAAAAGAACGAAGCCATTAAGATAATCAGGAGCATGAATGCCGCTGTTTTTTTGGATACTTTCATTGTTCCCTCCTTAAAATTATAAATGATCATACAGTTTTATTCGTATTTAATATCATCCAGATAAAATATCATGCCATTCGGATTGTCACCGGCTATTGCTACCCAACAAAATCCGCCATTTATATATGATAGATCCCTATTTTTCAAATTAATAGTATATTTATGCCATTTTTTTCTTAATATTACCGGGCCATAATCGACGGAACAAGAATCAGGATATGTTCCGCTTATCCCGCCTACTTTAAACTTTTTGATCTTTTCGTTGCCCTTTTCACCGCGCGCCCAAAACGTGAGTTTAGTCGCGCCAGTCAAATTATAACCGCCTTTTTTTTCACCCCAATTGCCGGATGGATTCTGCCAAAACATCCCGGCCCAGCCTGCTCGCTGTGATTCACGGGAATTATATTCTATCCTGACGCAGGTCAATCCGGAATGCGGTTTTTTCTTATACCCATAGTCCAGCTTCAGGTCTGTGTAATCACCCATCCAACCGCTTGGCGCGTAATGATTACCGCCTGTAGTCTTATCTTCATACACTAAAAAAACCTTAAATGCCGGCGCTTGAGCCTCAACTGTTTCTGCCGGAACCTGTTCTTCGGTAATTTCAGACAGTTCCGGTAAAGCAGTCTCTTCTTCCTCTTCTTCGATCACCGCACCGAACAAACCTGAGCTGCCAAAGAAGATCATCGCTATAAGTATGAATACCAAGTACTTTTTCACAAGTACCTCATTCGTCTGTCGCTTTTACTATCAACTATCTCCGCCAAAGGCGGATCAGCCTCTGGCTGAAACCACGCACCAGTACTTACAGGCCCCTCTGCTCTGAAGAACAATATAATATTTGCCTCAAAACAGGATGTTGCTATATCTACTATAGAACAGTCGCCATTGTCGGCTTATTTTTATCGTCCCTTCGAGAAGCAGAGGGAAACCCGTAATAAAACAACTTTCAAATTCTCCCCTGCTGATTTGTCATAAAACCAGACAAATCAAAACGCGGGGACAGGTAAATGACAAATTCTAAATTATGGTTTTGTCATTTTTATTGTTCGAACATAATATCATCCAGATAAATAGCGAAACCATCTGGATTTTCATCAGCTGAAGCTGCCCAACAGAACCCGCCGGCAATACGGCTAAGATCTTTGCCCGCCAGGTCAATAGTATACTGTTTCCAGGCAGTGGTCAGTTTCACCGGGCCGATACCCGCGACATCAGTATCCGCGTATTCGCCCTGGATCCCGCCAACCTTGAATTCATTGATCACTTCATTGCCTTTTTCACCACGCGCCCAGAAAGTCAGGCGTTTAGCGCCGCTCAGATCGTATCCGGCATTAGCGGTACCCCAGTTATTCGCTGGTTGCTGCCAATAGACGCCAGCCCAGCCAGCTCCGTTTTTACCCTTGGCTGTATAGCTGATCTTGGCGCAGCTAGGAGCGGAGTGAGGGTTGACCATTTCTTTGACATTCACTCTCAGGTCACCGTAATCTCCCATCCAGCCGCTCGGATAGAAATGATTGGCTTTGGCTGCTCCATCCTGGTAAATATAGAATGGATAAGCCGTGACTTTTTTAGTGCGAGACGGTTTTTCACCGGGAGCAGACGGGCTTTCGCTCGCCGGGGCCGCTTCAACCGCAGGCTCTGCTGCAGGCTCCGCTTCCTCAACTTCTTCTACCTTTTCTACCTTCTTAGCTTTTTTCTTTGCAGCTTTCGGTTTTGCTTCCTTTTTTACCGGCGCCGCGTCCTCATCTTCAATCACCGCCCCGATCACAATTGAGGTTGTGGACAAGAGGGCTACGCCCATAAGCAGGACCATCAAACAGATCATCATTTTACGCATTTTCATTGCTTATACACCTCCATGTCTGTATAATTGGCTTACTCAAACCTAATATCATCAAGATAAAAAGTGATCCCTTCTTCAGGGACATCATCACCGCTGGCAGCCCAGAAAAAACCACCGCTGATGTAGCTTAGGTCAGCGCCAGTCAGGTCAAGCTCGAACTTTTTCCATTCTTTGGTCAGGTCAATGGGCCCAATGCTGAGTTTGTCGCTGTCAGCGTATTCGCCTTCAATACCGCCGATCCCGACTTCAGCTAATCTTTCCCCGCCTTTTTCACCGCGCGCCCAGAATACCAGTTTCTTGGCTCCGGTCAGGTTATAGCCACCTTTTTTAGAACCCCAGTTATTAGCGGGATTCTGCCAAAAAGCGCCTGCCCAGTTAGCTCCCTGGCTTCCTCTCGGTACATATTTCCATTGGATACAGGTAGTTCCGCTGTGCGGATTCTGGCTCCACCGGTCGGTCAGGCGCATATCCCCGTAATCACCCATCCAGCCGCTTGGGGCATAGTGGTTATCCGGAGAGTTCTTATCCGTATAAATAGGGAATGACTTAAATCCTGTTTTAGCGCCATCAGCATTAATACTTTTGCCAATTGGAGCAGCATTAATAGCTGGCACCTGCACATTAAAGATCTTTCCTTCTGAAAACACAGTTATGGCTGAAAAACTGGCAGCCAACACTGCTAAAACTGAAATACTAATGAGAAATACTTTTCTCATATTTTGCCTACCTCCTCTGCCTTAAGTTTTTTACTCAAACCTGATATCATCAAGATAAAAGGTCATGCCGCCTTCCGGCATATCTTCGCCCTTCGCTACCCAGAAAAAACCACCGCTGATATAAGTCAGGTCAGCTTCGCTGACATTGATCTCAAATTTCTTCCATTCTTTAGTCAGTTCTATCGGGCCAGCACTTACTTTGTCAGTGTCGGCATATTTCCCGGTAATGCCGCCCACCCCTACTTCGGCAATTATCTCACCACCTTTTTCTCCCCGTGCCCAAAATACCAGTTTCTTAGCGCCGGTTAGTTCATAGCCGCCTTTTTTATTACCCCAGTTATTCGCCGGGTTCTGCCAATATACTCCGGTCCAGCCAGCTCCATTGGCTCCTTTGGCATTATATTTCCACTGGATACAAGTAGCGCCGCTATGCGGATTCTCGCTCCAGATATCTTTTACCTTAAGATCACCATAATCACCCATCCAACCGCTCGGGATATAATGATTATCAGCAGATTTCGCGTCAGTATAAATCGGAAATATCTTGAAAGTACCGGCCGGACCAGCAGCCCAACCAAATACGCCAGTTGCCAAGATCATACCCAGTAGTGTAATTATAGCCAAGCTTTTCTTTAGCATTATATTACTGCCCCCTTTGTCAAGGTTATCTAAAAAGTATACCGATACGCTATTCCTAACTGGTTTAATCCTTTAGCTTGCAGGTAGAAGCCAGTCCCAGGCAATCTAGATTCGTCTTCTTCCTCTTCTTCTTCAGTTTCTTCTTCTTCCTCTTCTTCAATCTCTTCCTTTATTTGTTTTTTCTGTTTTTTCCGTGGTTTTACCTGTTCTTCCTGTTCCTCAGTCTCTTCTTCTTGTATTTCTTCTTCGTCTTCTGCCGGTTCTTCTTCTATTTCTTCTACTTCCACTTTTTTCTTCTTTTTGCTGTTCTTTTTCAGCGCACTGCTTTTCTTACTCTTCGGGGCTGGCTTGTTATCAGCCGACAAATAAGCATCAATCACATTCCCGACCCAGATCGCCGCGGCGGCATAAACAAACATATTAGCCGTATCGATCTTGCTGGAATAGTCATCATACAAAGCGGCAGTCCGCTGTGTTTCATAATCACTATAAGTGCTGTCAGCGCTGGAGTAAGTCATAAAGGCTGTACCGAGAGCGATCAATTCTGCTCCGGCAAAAATCAAACCTTTCGTCGGCTGTTCATTAAAGAACTGTCCCCAGCCAGGCAGCATCAATGACCGCAGTGCGGAATTCCCCGGTGTATGAGTGTTAAAATTATAAGCCGCTTCCCGGGCAGAAACCGCGGATATGGTCATAACCATTAGCATAACCATAGCCAAAATAAAGATTTTTAAAACATAAATACGGCTAAACATGTTTCCCCTCCTCTTATTCTATTACTTTTCATACCTAATATCATCAACCAAGACTATGCCCCCATTGCCATAGAGGGTAGTATTGATACCAGATGGATATTCTATCACTATTTTAAAGTAATCTTTCACTGATTTAAAATCAGCGTTATTAAAATTAATAGTATATGATTCCCAATCACTCAGCTCCGTGCTGGTCAAGCGAAGATACCGGGTACCACCCCTATTCGGCGCGCTAGTAGTCGTCGAGACCGGCCCTTCAAATTTCACATAGGTTTTGCTGTCGATGATCGCCTTAGCCTTGAAAGTGATCTTGGTATAGCCACCGGCAGACAGGTCCTTGCTGGGTGTGGAATCGTATAATGACCAATGAGTGGCCACGATCAGGCACATGCCTGCCCAGTCATGTTCATCCTTACCGCTCCAATCCTGATCTTGGCCGTTCCAGGCAAAACGCAGGCATTTCGTACCTTCTGGCGGATCATCATCCGTATGCTTAAAATCAAGGGCCATATTGTTATTCGGCGGAGCCAGGTCAGAAGGAATGAAAGACACATTGCCACCGGTGATCAAGTCATCATCATATATCTTAAACACGCCGCTCCAAGTAGCCAAGGCTCCTTCTTCCAACGGGTCAGATAACCGCTTCATTGGATTGCGCTCGCAGGAAACCAGGAACATTCCCATTAAGAACATCATTATTAGCTTCATAAAGATTGCTTTTTTCATTCTGGTTCCACCATATCCTGTTCTACTGGCGCGCTTTGTTCTGTCTCAGGCTCTTTGAGCAGGATTACTTCGACTCTCCGGTTCAGTGACCGGCCGGTATTAGTACGATTAGAGGCGACAGGCCTGGTTTCCCCATAGCCTTTCTTCTCCATCCGCTCCTTATCTACTTCCTGCTGCACAAAATAATTATAAACGCTGGTAGCCCGGCGGGTTGACAATTTCTGGTTATATTCATCTGATCCGACCGAATCAGTATGTCCTTCGATCAGAACCTTATTAGCAGGATACATTTGAAGCAGTTTAACCACATCAGGCAACACCTGTAACGCTTCTTCTTTCAGTTTGGATTTGTCAAAATCGAATAGCACCGCTGAGGTGATATTCATGACCAATCCTCTTTCCTCTTCCCTGAGTTCGACCGGAGCTTCAGCCAGGACTTCCTTGGCCACTTCAATCTGCGGAACTTGCAGGGTCACTACCTGCGGATCAGTCTGGGCAGATAAATTTGATTTGTTTTTCACTTTCAAGATAACTTTGTAATCGCCTTCAGGAGCAACTTCCTGGCTAGCCAGGTCAGTGCCATCCCATTCCTTTTCCAGCGGCGGCTGGCCTTTGCCAGTCAATGTCTGGATCAGGTTATCATTCATATCCAGGATACTGATCTCCCAGTTCTTGATCCCTTTATTATCAGAGGCAGCCAGGGCGAATACAGCCTCAGGATTATCACCTGTCCCAGGCGTAAATACCGGGGTTATTACGGTCAAGCTGGCAGAAGGCGGACGCGGCCCTTCTTCTACAATTACCGGTTTTTCTTCTTCTTGGAATACCATCAAGGAACCAAAATGCAGGTTACAGAAAATCCGCCATTCATCAAAAGAACCAAGTTCCGGGTATATATATTGATTATCTTGCTCCCTGACACCGACATATTCAGCGCCTAGAGTGAAATCAGTAGATTCAAAAGGAGCACCTTCCCAGTTACGGCTGAGAGAAAATTTGTACAAACGGTCATTGGTTCCCCCGAACCGCTGGTGCCATTCTTCCCAGCCCCAGACATCTTTACCATATGTAGCGCTGGCTTTATATGGTTTCTTATCCAGCCAGATAGTGCCTAAAAAGAAATTAGTGATAGGTTTGTTTTCATCCGTATCCAGGGTATAAGCCAAAGCCCCGGTAGCTACATCCTGTCCCCATTTCAGGTTGATCCAGAATTTATAAGTTGGCGAAGGGATCAGCCTGGCCATGGTATTAAAGCTATGCAGCCAGCCCGTAGACCATTTACCCCAAGGGCGATAATCCCAGAATTCTTTAGTCGGATCTGACTCGCCTTCCCAGAGAATATCATCATCCCTGGTCCGATAATACCAACGATCAGTAGTGGTTGGATATTTGCGGGCCAGGTACTGGAAAGCCAGGGCAAAGGTAGCATCTTCCTTAGGATTCATATTCCATTCTTCGAGTATATTCGGCTGCCACAGGTATAACCAACTGCTCGGTGTAGGATCAAAGTTCAAGGTTAATTTATAGATATGCGCCTGCCGGTTCTCCATGGTCACCCAGAAAGCATCATTCCTGGCTCGCGGCTTGATCACTCCAGAACCGGGATTACTCGCTGTTCCTTCGTACAGGTAAGGCAAAGGACCATAAATTGGTTTCTGGTAAATACCGGAAAAATCCAAATTAGCAAAAGCGTTTATTTCTTTTTTCAAACCGCTTGAATACTCTTGTTTATTACCGGCGCTCGCGCCCAGATGTGCATATCCGAGGCTGACTTCTTCTATGCCGGGAATGAACCTGAAACCAACCCTGGTTTTATAACCGATCGCGTCGCCGGAACTGGTTATCCCGGATTTGATGAGCCGGGAACCGGTATTTATAGTAGCTGTACTGTTTGGGATAGCATACAAATTATTGGAACCGGATTCTTCGACGTAGAGAAACTCCCGGCCCAAGCGAAATGGTTGATATAATATGCCGAGATCTATGGGTAGCGGCTCGATCATGTCAATTTTTGTGGTGAGTTCATAAGCATTTAAATGTTCCTTGGGTTTCTCACCCCAGGAAATACGGGCGTTCTTGAAAATAAAGGCATTATTGAAATAGCCCCAGCGCCAATTATATTTGCCATAAGTGGAAGTATGATCACCCCAGACAAGTTCTGAACCGTGCGCTAATTCCAGTTTGCCAAAATCACCGGAATACTTGAGGTCCAAGCCGCGTGGTGCCTGCCGACCGCTGATCCGGCGGTAATTATAAACATCAAACTGCTCCGGGTATAGCTGGAACATATCGCCTTCATTTTCCCAATGGTAATGGCCAAGCCCGCCGTTAAGCGACATCTGGAACTGATCGCCTTTATACGATAGCTCACCCCTGGTCCATTTAATTTTCTGGCTATTATAATCCAACCGGTGTTCATCATTAATAGGGATATAAAAACGGTCTGCGTAATTTCCGATAGCCAAAATTCCCAGCATCATGGTCCAGTTCTTGGTAGGCCGATAAGAAAAGTCCATGTTCAGGGTCTGGCCGGCAAAGTAATGCCAGGTATCTTCGGAAACCTGGTCACGGGTATAGAGCTTGGCCAGGTTGCTGGAATAAACACTCCACCCAGGCTGGAGCTTATGCGCCCAGAAATCAAATGTTAAATTTCCGTCAATACGCAGGCTTTTTACTTTTTGCGTATCCGCGGACAGGCTGGAGTTAGCAGTAAACACTAACAACGCGGCCATAAAAATACCGACCTTACCAAAACGCATGCATCCTCCGAACAAAAATGACGTACATAATAAATATAACGTAAATTAACTCTTACCGCAAGCCCTATTTTAAAGCTAATATCTTACGATACTTCACTTCGGTACCGGTTGTCCCGTTAGCTTCTACAAAACAGATATAAACGCCGTTAGCCACCGTCTTATTCTCGTCATCCTTGCCATCCCACGCTACCTGGTATTGGGCATATGTTTCAATGGTCTCTTCTTTCAGCACTCTTACCAGCCGTCCGGCAATATCGTAGATCTTGACTTTAACTGCCGTTCCCGGAGCCACGGTAAAAGCTATAGCCGTACTGCCGGTTGCCGGATTGAAAGGATTAGGATAATTGGTAATATCAGTGGAAAAAACATTACTGCTGGAAGCAGTGCTCTG
>JAQTQE010000044.1 GCA_028712365.1 bacterium | reverse complement strand
GCGTAGGTGGAATTAGGGAGAATAATTGAAAATAGTATTGATATTGCTTAATTGTCTAGTTTATTTGGGTGCAGTTCTAAGTATGTATAAATTTAGAGGGCAGTTAGAAGTCGCTTTCTGTATAATAATGATTCTTGCTGTAATATTAAATATTATTTGTGCTCTTTATCTATATAGAAAAGCTCAGCGAAATAAAACCGAATGGGCATTGTTTGGTTTTATCGGCAATTTAAACTCTCTTTTAGTATTTTGGATATGGAGGTATGTTCTTTCTAAATGGGCTAAAGGGGAAAGAGTAATAAAAAGTGGGGAAAAATTATCATGAAAGAGATCATTGCAGATAAAGAGCTGGTGGCGTATTGTGGCCTTTATTGCGGGGCATGTGGAAAGTATTTGAAAGAGAAGCACGAAATAACGGGGTCACCCTGTTGAAATGTGAAATAGCAATTGGAATAAACAAGGGATTTGATAATGGATTTTGAGAAGGTATTAGGGATAATTATAAAAAGATTTGATGAAGAAAAAGTGCGTTATGGACTTATCGGTGGATTTGCTATTGGCGCTCTGGGTATCTCCCGTTCAACCGTGGATCTGGATTTTTTGGTAAATAAAGATGATCTCAAGAAAATAGAGCAGGTGTTGAAAGCTGTTGGCTATGAGAGCGTCTTCAAGAGTGAGAATGTCGCCCAATATATTTCCCCGGTTAAAATTATGGGAGAAGTAGACTTTCTGCTTGCTTTTCGGGGCCCATCGCTTAGAATGTTAGAGAAAACGATCAATATAGATATCTTTGATGGCAAATATAAAATTAAGGTAGTAAGGCCGGAAGATATTATCGGTTTAAAACTGCAAGCTTTGGTTAATGATCCGGAACGCCAGGAACGGGAATATGCTGATATTGAAGCCGTGATGAAGCAATATACTAAACAGCTTGATTGGATGATTATTGAAGAATATTTCGAAACATTTAACAAGCAAGATAAATATTCTGAATTAAAGAGGAAATACTATGCTGACTGAGAAAGAAAAACAGGAATGGCGCGAATTAGCTCAATCCGATGGATTAAGAAACGATATGCGCCGAATAGAGAAGAATAGGCATAATCCTTTCATGGCACAAGGCAAAATTGATCTGGACAAGTATATTCATTTTCTGACAGAATTTAATGCCTTTGCTAACCATGTTCAGAAGCCATTTCGCAGGATGATTGACAGAGATATGAGATTATAGATTAGAAGAAGAGTAATTTATAAAGACACAATCAATGAAGGAAATAACGATGACAAAATTGGAAAGAATTGAGAAAATACTAAAAAGACAAAAGCCAATCCTTAAGAAAAAATATAAGATCAAGGAATTAGGTATATTCGGTTCTTATATTAGAGGAGATTATAAAAAGGGAAGTGATCTGGATTTACTGGTAGATTTTAGTGAAATCCCCGGACTCTTTAAGTTCGTTGAAATAGGAGATTATTTATCAGATATTGCCGGGGTAAAAGTGGATCTGGTTATGAGAGATGCCCTAAAACCTAGCCTAAAGAAGTATATTATTAAAGAGGTTAAGTATATATGACCAAGAGAGACTATAAGCTGTACCTGCAGGATATCCTGGAAAATATGATTATGGAGGAAGATTTTCTAAAGACAAGAAAACAGTATATGCAGTTATAAGAAGCTTGGAGATCATCGGAGAGGCTTCAAAACATATCCCGGCTGTTGTTAGAAGCAGATATCCAGATGTTCCTTGGAGACAGATGGCTGGAATGAGAGATGTTCTTGTTCATGAATATTTCGGTATTGTTATAAAAGTAGTTTGGCGGGCGGTGAAAGAGGAAATTCCTAAAGCAAAGCCGCGACTTGCTGAAATCGTAAAAGAATTAGCATAACGAGGGATAGGCCATGAAAGAGATCATTGCAGATAAAGAGCTGGTGGCATATTGCGGACTGTATTGCGGGGCATGCGGGAAATATTTGAAAGAGAAGTGTCCCGGGTGCCACAAGAATGAGAAAGCTTCGTGGTGCAAGGTGCGGTTGTGCGCTATACAAAATAATTACTCCAGCTGCGCTGACTGCAAAATGTTTGGCGATGTCATGGAGTGCGGCAAGTTCAATAATTTCTTTTCCAAGATGTTCAAGGTCTTGTTCAAGTCTGACCGGAATGCCTGCATCCAAACGATCAAGGCCAGGGGTTATGACGAGTTTGCTATTAACATGGCTGCCAATAAAACCATGACATTGAAAGTAAAATAATGGAATATGAAGGGTAATGCGTGAAAAAAGCTATTGTTTTGCTTTTATCAATGATCTTTATTTTATTGCCTTGTCTATCTTTTGCAGGCAAAGAATATGATACTGAAGAGCAGCTTAACGCCGAAGAAGAGTTTGAAGCTGAAGAACAGCTTGACATCGACGAGCAGCTTGAAACTGAAGAACAACCTGTTTCCCCGCCTAATAATGCGAGAATAGGATTGGGGTTTGGTATTCCATATGGGATGCTAGGTGTAAATTTTGAGGTATTACCTAGTGACTACTTTTCCATTTTGTTAGGAGTAGGAGGATACCAAGGGGTGCTGGGTTTAGCCGTGGGATTACGGGGATATGTATCGCCTCGAAGTTCTATATTCAGGCCCAGATTAACATTTTTATGCGGGACAGTAGGAGTTCTTACAAAAACCACGTATAATTATTATAATTATAAAAAATCTACCACTCGGGATCCCATCACCGGGACCGCGTTGGGAGTGGGTTTTAGCTGGAAGTACAGCCCTAAGTGGGGTATGGATTTTGATATATTATATCCGTTTTTTAATAAGCCTGTCGGGACATCACAATCCGACGGTACTTTAAAAGTATCATTAGGATTTGGGTATTACTATACGGCAAAAAAAGGTGGTTTCGGTAAGAAGTATACAAAAGAGCAACGTGTAACCCAGTAGGAGGTTTGATATGGGCTATATGAACCGGAAGCTGACGTGGGAGTATTGGAAGTTTGGCATCTTAAAGATGTGTTTGTTGAGTTTTGGTATTTTATTAGGAACATATTTTGTTGATTTCTGGAAGGGTATTCTGTGGCTGGTCTGGGCTATTTTCGTTGTTTCCTATATACTGGCCGTGTTATACTTTTTCCGTGACCGCAATAAGCCAAGCGTTTAAAAGGGGTAAGTAATGAGGTTTTTCTTTTTAATATTTATATTCTGGATTCTGGCTATGGTAATTTCGGGTTTGAACAAAGCCCGGGTGTTTGATCGTTTACCGGTGAAAGAATTCTTGGATAAGCTCATGGCGTCTTTAACTGGATCTATTAAGGGGGGAGCATCAATGGTAAAGAAAATATTTTTATGGGCTGTGGTGATCATCGTGGCAATTATTGCTTTACGCACTGGGTTTGGCGTTTTTGGCACCATCAATGCCGGTGAAAGAGGCGTTTTGACTACTTTCGGCGCTGTTTCCAAGAAAGTTTTTGGTGAAGGCCTTTATATGAAGCTTCCCTTTATCCAGCAGATGCACAGGATAGATATTAAGATACAGAAAGAGCAGGCCACGGCTAATGCTGCCAGCAAAGACCTGCAAACAGTTGATTCTATTGTCGCGGTGAACTTTCACCTGAATCCTACCGAGGTCGCCAGATTGTACCAGGAGGTCGGTATTGATTTTAAAAGCAGGATCATTGATCCAGCTATGCAAGAGGCAGTCAAGGCCAGCACTGCCAAATATACCGCGGAAGAATTGATAACTAAGAGAGAAATGGTCCGGGAAGATATTAAGAACCTGCTTAAACAGAGAATGGAAGGCCTGGGGATCATTATTGATGAGTTTAACGTGATCAATTTTAAATTTTCCGATGTATTTGAGAGCGCGATCGAACAAAAGGTAGTAGCGGAGCAGCAGGCGCTGGCTGCCAAGAATAAGCTGGAACAAGTAAAATTTGAAGCCCAACAGAGCGTCGCCTCGGCTGAAGGCAGGGCCAAGGCTATCCAGATCGAAGCTCATGCTTTGCAAACCAATCCGGCTGTGCTGCAATTGCGCGCGATCGAAAAATGGAATGGCACGATCCCGACGTACTGGGGTGGCGGAGCTCTACCCTTTATCAACGTGAAATAGAAGCAAAATGATATGAGAAGATTATACCAACTTGAAACGAAATTCATTTTTAAGAGGGCTAATTGAAAAAACTATTGTTGTCTTTATGTATTATGCTTTTATTCAGCCAGTATGCCAGGGCTACTCAATCCAGGCTTGATGGACTTGGCAGCCTGCCTTTATGGTCGATCAGTGAAGATGATAGCCTGATCTGGTACAATCCGGTATATATTTCAAATTACCCTGATTATTTATGGTTAGAGTTGGGGGAATCAGATGGTTCCGGTAGCGCTGATTCTTCCTGGGGCGGGGTTTCTTGTGGATTTAAAGATAGCACTAGGACCTTAGGTTTGTTTTTGGCTAAACCATATGCCGGTAATTTAGATCAAATAGCTGATTTTGAAACAAATACAGTTTATAATTTGCTTGAGCCTAAAAACAAAATTGACTTTTTTTACGGATTAAATACCGGCAACTTTCCCACAACAGGGTTAAGGATCAATTATGCCAGTGATCATAGTTATATGTACGGGAGAAGTGATACTGGTGATTTAAGCTGTGAAAGTAAAACGCATAGTGACGAATTCAATCTAATTATTGGTTCCCATTTAAAGGAGTTTGGGCCTTTTAGCGGTCTTGATCTTGCTCTTAATGCCGGCATCCCCAAAGCTCTGGACCGGGATAAAGCCGAAACCGTAGCGCCTCCATTAAATACAGAAGATATGGAATTTACTACTAAGAACGGATATTATTTAGGGTTGTCTTCACGCGGGACCATGAGTATCTCCGAAAAAACCAGCTTGATTACCGCTATTGCCGCTGACTTTACAAATATTCATTATCAATATTTTTACACCAGCAACTTCTACACCAGCACTTATGAAAATTATCTTTGGGAAGGGGAATGGCGGAAAGCTTCATATTTATTAGGCGCTTCCCTGAACAGCAAATTAAATGAAAAAGCGCTCATGATATTGGCACTTAGTTATAACCGGGCAGAGACCAAAGATCTGTTCGATGAAACAGAGGATTCGGGTACTAATGAATTGAATAGGCGGGAGAAAAAGATTATTCAGGATAATATTCCTATAAATATAGGTATAGAAATGAATATCTGGCGGTGGCTCACCGGCAGGATCGGGCTCAAGCATGACCTATTGCTTTATAATGAGAACATAGTTGCTTCCATTAATAAAACCGATGATACTACGTATGAATACAAAACTATCTCTGATGATGCCGGGAATGCCACGGTTAGTTTTGGCGCCGGGATAAATATTAAAGATACGGTGAAAATAGATCTGGTCATCAGGAAAAATCTTTTTTTTAATGGTACTTATATCGTCAGTGGTATCTCATCTACCTTGGCCACTGAGATAAGTTTATTATATCTGTTCTAAGAATGTCTCTAAACAAGGAAATAAAGATATCTGTAATCAGCTCACAGGAGGAAATACCGCATGAAACTGAAAGGTAAAGTATGGAAATTCAAGGACAATATCAATACTGACGAGATCATTCCGGCGAGGTACCTGAATACTTTTGATGAGCAAGAGCTGGCCAAGCACTGCATGGAAGACGCGGATAAGGATTTCCCGAAAAAGGTCAAAACCGGGGATATCATTGTCGCGGGTAAGAATTTTGGTTGCGGCTCATCACGCGAGCACGCGCCGATCTGCCTGAAGGGCGCCGGGGTGTCCTGCGTGATCGCGGAGACGTTTGCCAGGATCTTCTACCGCAATGCTATTAATATCGGACTTCCCATCCTGGAGAGCGTTGAAGCCAGTAAAAGCATAGAAGAAGGCGACACGATCGAAGTGGACCTGGAAAAAGGTAAGATTAAAAATGTCACTACTAATAAAACATACAGCGCCACTGCTTTTCCGCCGTTTATGCAAGAGCTGATCAATGCCGGCGGTTTAATGGAGTATGTGAAAAAGAAGATCTGACTTCCTGTATAAAGCTGAGGATTATGAAACACTTTAAAATGGAAGACAATGTCGTTGGCTTGTTGTTCGGTGTGATCTTTGCTCTGGTACATTATTTTTTTGTGGTGAGGATGATGTATTTCCCGCCGGTAAAAGGATTGCCGCCGGATTTTGGGGTATATCCTTTTGACGCGCCCTTGATCCTGGTTTATAATTTATTCATAAAGAAAGCGTCGTTAAGTTTTTATCGCGGTTTTTTCACCTTATTCGGGACATTGATGTACCTGACCATAGGCGCTTTTATCGGTTCACTATTTGACCGGATACTCATTAAAATCAGAAAAGCAGAAGAAAAAGAAAAGGAGGAAATGCACCTTGAATAAAGTAAAATTATTGGTCATGATCTTGGTCTTAACGATGGCCCCATTGACTGCCAGGACTGAGGTTGGCCCGCCGATCCCGGCGCCAAAGATCACTGTCCCGGTAGCTGTAAAATTGGCTACAGAGGCGTTTGAGGATGAGATTTCCAAAGAATCAAACCCATATGTTAAATTTGACAATTTTATCCTGGTTTCAGTAGTATATACGAACGCGTTCAAAGAAAGAGATACTGCCGGCTGGGCCTGGAAGATTACTTTTGTGCATACCAGGAATAGTGATTTCAAGTACATCTACAAGGTAGATAATAATAAAGACGCAGTATTGATCGACACTACCGAGTAAAGGAGACCGAATGAAGCCATTGAAGATTGAAGAAAATATCTTCCGCATCGCCTTTGGCTTGATTTTTGCTATTTTCCATTTTCAGTTTGTCATTGAGTTCTTGTATTTTTATCCGCTGGAAGGGGTTCCTGAGAATTTTGGTATTGTGACTTATGACGCGCCGCTTTTCTTTCTTTGGAATATGCTTAAACTGCAGGCTCCCAAGTGGCTGTATAACCTGTTTTTTGCCGTCGGCGGATCGATCATGTATATAGTCTTCGGAGTGATCATTGGCTCCATGATCGATAGCCTGATCAGCAAAATGACACGAGCGCAGGAATTAAAAAAAGCAAAGGTCGATAGCAAGCAATAACAGCGCGTATTTTGTTTACAGATCTGCTGATTTATGATAGAATCACAAACTCTATACTAATAGCGAAGGGATAAAAGGAGGAGCGGTAAAGTGAGTAAAACGTATAAGATCGGAGTGATGGGCGGTGACGGTACCGGCCCGGAAGTGCTGAAGGAAGGCTTGAAGGTATTGGCTGCGGTCGGTAAAAAATATAACTTGAAATATGACCTGGTTAATTATGACCTGGGTGGAGAAAGATATAAAAAAACTGGAGAAACAGTGCCTGATTCCGTCATCCCTGAACTGCGGAAACTGGATGCGATCTACCTGGGAGCTATCGGGCACCCGGATGTAAAACCAGGCATTTTGGAACTGGGGATACTGCTGCGTATCCGTTTCGAATTGGACCAGTACATTAACCTGCGGCCAGTGAAACTGTATCCTAATGTCTCTACGCCGGTAAAGGATAAGGGGCCGGCGGAGATCGATTTTGTGGTCGTGCGTGAAAACACCGGTGGTATTTACACAGGACATGGCGGCGCTACCCGGGTAGGAACACCGGATGAGATCGCTTCGCAGGTAATGATCTATGACCGGCGTACCGTGGATCGCTGTATTAAGTACGCTTATGAACTTAAAGCGAAAAGGAACCAGCAGAATCCCAAATACGCTGAAAAACCAATCCATCTCGTACATAAGAGGAACGTGCTGACTTACTGTGGCGACCTCTGGTACCGCGCGTTCGAAGAAATGGGCGAGAAACAGTACAAGAATCTCAAACGGGACTACGCTCACGTTGACGCGACCACCATGTGGTTTGTGAAAAGCCCGGAGTGGTTTGATGTGATCGTGACTGAGAACCTGTTCGGTGATATCATCACTGACCTGGGAGCGATGATCCAGGGTGGTATGGGTATTGCGGCTGGCGGTAATATTAATCCTGAAGGCGTGAGCATGTTTGAGCCGATCGGCGGCTCAGCTCCAAAATATACAGGCAAGAATGTTATCAATCCCCTGGCCGCTATCTGTGCCGGCGGTATGATGCTGGAAACATTAGGAGAAACAGAAGCCGGGCAAGCTATAGAACAGGCTGTGTTCAAAGCGCTGGAAAGCGGCAAGATCAAGAGCCTGGCTGCCGGGAAAATGGGTATGGGCACAACTGAAGTCGGCGATCTGATCGCGAGTTTGATATAAAACCGTTCGTGGTTGATCGTTCGTGGTTCGTAGTTGATCTAATCGGTGTAATCGTTTTTGGGAATCTGTGTAATCATTTTACTTGGAGGAATAGGAAAAGAGATGAAGAAATATAACGTAGCTGTTGTTGGAGCCACTGGAGCAGTAGGCAATGAAATGATCAAAATGCTGGAGGAACGGGATTTCCCCGTAGCCAATCTGCGTTTATTGGCCAGCTCGCGTTCTGCCGGTAAGAAATTAAAATATAAGGGACAGGATGTCCCGGTAGAAGAATTGAATAAGGATTCTTTCAAAGGCGTGGAGATCGCCCTGTTTTCCGCGGGTGCGTCTATTTCCAAGGAATACGCGCCTATTGCCGCCCGGGAAGGCGTATTCGTCATTGATAATTCCAGCGCCTGGCGCATGGATAAGGATGTGCCCCTGGTGGTGCCGGAAGTCAATCCGCATCATTTGAAAAAGGAAAAGAAGATAATTGCTAATCCGAATTGTTCTACTATCCAGATGGTCGTAGTTTTAAAGCCGATCCACGATGCTGCCAGGATCAAGAGAGTAGTAGTGTCTACTTACCAGGCGGTCAGCGGCGCGGGACATAAGGCTATGGTGGAATTGGCAGAGCAGGTGAAGTCCTTGGCTGCCGGTAAGCCGGCGGAATGCAAGGTCTTCCCCTATCAGATCGCCTATAATGTCATTCCGCATATCGATGTGTTCCTGGAAAATGATTATACTAAGGAAGAGATGAAAATGGTCCATGAGACCAAGAAGATCATGGGAGATGAATCGATCCAGTTGACTGCCACCACCGTGCGTGTGCCGGTGATGCGCGGCCATTCTGAATCCGTGAATATCGAAACTGAAAAGCATCTCAGCGCGGCTGCAGCCAGGAAAATGCTGGCCCAGGCGCCGGGCGTGATCCTGGTAGATGATCCAGCTAATAAAAAGTATCCTTTAGCAGTCGATTGCGAAGGGAAGATCGATACTTTTGTCGGCAGGATACGCCAGGACGAATCCATCAGCAACGGTTTAAATATGTGGATCGTCAGTGATAATCTGCTCAAGGGAGCGGCCTGGAACGCGGTGCAGATCGCGGAAGAGCTAATTAAACAAAAAATCGTTTAAAAAAAGCGGAACATCAATGCGCAATATTCCCGACATAGTAGGGCACTATAGTGAAGGTGATTCTTTTATCCACCACCTCGACCCCAGAACTAAAATTATCTGTTCGTTAATTTTATCTGGGGTTGTTTTTATTCTCAACACCTGGCAGGAATATACGGCTTTCGCGGGAATTTCTGCTCTGTTATTACTGCTGGGACAGATACCGTTTTCACGTTTGTTTCGCTCTCTCCGGCCGCTGGCTTGGTTCTTGGCGTTGATCCTGCTCATGCACATGGGATCAGCCGGAGGTTGGCAAGTAGGCTTAGCGGTAATAGCCCGTTTTGTTTATTTATTGTCTTTAGCCGCGCTTTTGACCACGACCACGCCTATTTTTATCCTAGCCATGGGATTGCAGAAGTTATTGCGGCCGCTTAATATTTTTTCCCAGCTCGGTTCCAGCATCGCTTTTATGGTGACTATGGCGATCCGGTTCATTCCTTTGGCTGTATCAGAAAATCAAAAAATCATGGAAGCCCAACAAATACGGGGAGTCAGGTATTCGCCTAAGAATATTCCTTTGCTGGCCTATTCCTTGCTGGTCAATATTATGAAGAAAGCTGACGAACTGGCGCTGGCGGTTGAAGCTCGCGGTTTCCATCTTGGGCCGCGTCGCACCAGTTTATATCAATTAAAGTTTACCAGCCGCGATGCGATAGCTATCGCCGCTGTATTGCTATTCAGCGCGTCAATAGCGGGTAACCTTTGGAGTATCCATTGAAAACCGGGATCAGCTATATTTTAACCAGGGATCTGTCCCAAGCCAGGGAAGACCTGGCGGAGATAGCCACGTGCTGCGATTTTGTAGTACATACATTCAGTGAAACAGACTTGTATTACCATCGCCAGAATATGCGGGAAATAATGAAATTAAGCCGCGAGCAGGGATTGACCACATATCTTGATCCCTGGGGCGTAGGCGGTGTTTTTGGCGGGGAAACTTTTTCCCTTTTTGTCGCTGAAAATCCCGCTGCTTGCCTGAAGAAAAAAGGAAAACCTGTTCCAGTCGCCGATATCAGTAATAAAAAATTCAGGAAGTTCATGAAAGAATGGCTGGCGGTCGCCCTGGATATGAAGCCGGATGTGATCTTTTGGGATGAACCGCACCAAACTGGCTTGAAGTATAATCAACAGGATACCAGGAAGATCATTGATTTTTTAACTGAAATGACCGCGTTCGTAAGCCAGCGCGGGGTGAAGAACGCGATCTGTGTTTATCCCCAGAGTGAAACGATGGCTTTAAAGTTGTGGGAAAAAATAGCCGCGCTCAAAACTGTTGATATATTCGGGACTGATCCATATTGGCTGCTCTGGAATAAAAAACTTGATTTTGTTGAAGATTTTGCTAAAAAAGTTTATAATCTCTGTAAAGAACACCATAAAGAAGCGCAGCTCTGGATACAAGGCTTTAAGATCCCGTCTGGCCTGGAACCGGAGATCAGTCAAGCCGTGGGGATTGCGGCTAAAACAGGCATCCAGAATATTGCCGCCTGGAGTTATGATGCCGGTAGTCTGGTGGACCAGTTGAATTCAGCTGATCCGAAATTAGTCTGGCAGACAGTTAAACAAGCTTTTAAAACAATAAAAAAATAGCGGCACTAGGAGTAGTGATGCGTAAAGATACGTTAATTTGGGCTCCCTGGCGGATGGCTTATATCAAGAAAGCCAATGAACCAGGGTGCGTCTTTTGTAAAAAACTGAAAAAGAAGGATGGGCCGGAGAATCTGGTTCTTTACCGGGGCCAGAGATCTTTTATTATGCTCAACCTGTATCCTTATACCAATGGCCATGTCATGGTAGCTCCGCTTAAACATATCAAGGACCTGGAAAAATTGGATACTGCCACCTTGGCTGAAATGATAAAATTAACCCAGAGAATGATCACGGTCTTAAAAAAAGTAATGCGGCCTGAAGGTTTTAATGTCGGGATCAATATCGGCAGGGTAGGCGGCGCCGGTGTCCTGGGCCATGTGCATGTCCATATCGTGCCGCGTTGGAACGGTGATCATAATTTTATGCCGGTGATAGGCGCTACCAGGGTAATGCCGCAGACCTTGGCGGAAGTGTATGTGCTGCTGAAGAAGGAATTGGAAAAATAAAGTACGGTTATCAGGGCATCAGGAAAACCTGGTATCCACAACCTGATATTCTGAATTTGGAGATTTAACTTGCCAGAAAACAAGATCACTGAATTTAATTTGCCTACTAAGATAATCTCCGGTTTGGGCAGTGTCAATACCCTGGCCGGGAATATCCGCGGGTTTGGAGATAACGTACTATTGATCACCGGGAAGAACAGCGCCCGGCAAAACGGCCTGTTGGACCGGATCACGAAAAACATTTCCGCTACTTCTGAAATACGATTAACGATTTTTGACCGGGTCGATCCAGAGCCGTCTTGTGACAATGTCAACCAGGCTATGGCGGTAGCCAAAGAAAAGGGTTCTGATATCGTGGTCGGTATGGGTGGCGGGAGCGTGATCGATGTCGCCAAAGCCGTAGCCGCGCTGGCTAATAAAGACAGCCAAGTGGAAGAATTTATGGCGGGACGGGAATTGCTATTTCCCGGGATCCCCTGTATCGCTATTCCCACCACTGCCGGGACCGGCGCGGAAGTTACGCCTAACTCAGTCTTGACGGACCGGAAAAGACAGATCAAGGAAAGCCTGCGTCATCCTTTTATTTATCCGAAAATGGCGATCATTGACGCGGAGTTGACCGTGACTTTACCACCAAAATTAACCGCTTATTCCGGTGTTGACGCTTTATGCCAGTCGATGGAGTCATATGTTTCCACTGGAGCCAATATCTTGACTGACTCTATTGCCTTGCAGTCTATCAGGCTGGTCAGCATGAATCTCCGGGAGACATGCAAAAATGGATCCAATGTACAAGCCCGGCAAAATATGTTGTATGCCGCTTTATTAAGTTGTATCGCG
>JAQTQE010000043.1 GCA_028712365.1 bacterium | reverse complement strand
TTATGCCTTCAGCGAGAGTTTTAGCAGTCGCGGATATCAAAAAGGAAATGGCCAAGATAGGCGTAGATCCTTATGGCATCAAGCTGATGGCTGATAAAGCTGATTTATTGGTAATCAAGGTAGAAAGCATCGATCACCGCGCTGCCAACATCCTGAAACAGGAAATGCTTTCCCTGGGCGGTGAAACAGCCTGTGCCCGGACCGTAATGTCATTACAAAAAGGAAACGCACCGGCTCTCTTGATCGGAACCCCCGCCCAATACCGTAAGTTAATCTTCAAGTTGATGTACCAGCCCTTTGGGCTTAGAGAATTTTCCACGCGTATTAAAAATACCATTGATAACTATTTTCAAAGAATTAAAAAAGTACGGCTCATGGGTATCCTTAATGTTACTCCTGATTCTTTTTCTGATGGCGGGAAGTATTTTTCTTCCGGGTCAGCTATTGACCACGCTTTAGCCATGGTGCAAGAAGGAGCCGACATTATCGATATTGGCGGGGAATCAAGCCGTCCCGGCAGTATCCCGGTATCAGCCAGGGAAGAGATGGCTAGGGTTTTACCGGTATTAAAAGCAGTTGTCAAAAAAGCCCGGGTGCCGGTTTCTATCGATACTTACAAAGCGGAAGTAGCCAGTGTCTGCCTGGCCCAAGGTGCCAATATAATTAATGATATATCTGCTTTGCGCTTCGATCGGCGTATGGCTAAAGTAGCGGTCAAATATAAAGCTAAAGTTATTCTCATGCATATGCAGGGAACACCGCGGCAAATGCAAAAAAATCCGCGGTATCAGGATGTGGTCAATGAAGTGTTCCAATTCCTTGATGAAAGAATACAGTACGCAGTAAGTCAGGGTATAGGCCGGGAAGATCTTATTATTGATCCGGGTATCGGTATCGGTTTTGGCAAAACCCTGGGACATAATTTAGCCTTGCTGCAAAAACTGTCAGAATTTAGATCACTCGGTGTGCCGGTGCTGCTAGGTGTGTCCCGCAAAGCCATGATCGGCAATATCCTGGGACTGGCCCCGGATCAGCGTCTAAATGGCAGTATGGCTGCCGCGGCCTGGGGTTATTTGCACGGTGCGAGTATTTTACGAGTACATGATGTAGCCCAAACTAAAGAACTACTAAAAGTACTGGAAGCAATCAAAAGTGCTAAGCTACAAGTTTAAGAAAATTGTTTTTACCTTAATTCAAAACTGCGTTTTATGAGGTGACTGATGCCGGAAATACCTTTCATCCTGAAAGATGTGGCCATAGGGACCATTGATATTGTTATTGTGACTTTCTTATTTTATAAACTGTTCATGCTGATCAGGGATACCCGCGCGGTACAAGTTTTAAAAGGATTGATCATCCTTTCTATTGTCACGATCTTTGCCCAGATACTACAATTACCGGTTCTGCGTTGGATCATGGGTGGCTTCTGGACCATCGGGGTGATCACTGCTATTATTGTTTTCCAGCCAGAGTTGCGCAATGCGCTGGCGCAGATCGGAGCGAACCGTTTTGCTAATATTTTCCTGCGGCCAGAATTTGTCACGGAAATAGGCAAGGCGATCGAGGTTTGCTCGGCTAAAAAAATGGGCGTAATTATCGCCTTGGAGCGGGCTACCGGGTTGCGCAATTATATTGAGAGCGGCGCTAAGATCAATAGTGAGGTCACGGCTGAATTGTTAGGCACTATTTTTACTCCGAATTCGCCATTGCATGACGGGGCAGTGATTATCAGGCATGATCGTATAGCTGCCGCGGCCTGTATCCTGCCATTGAGTAAAAATCCTAACCTGCCAAAATCAGTCGGCACCCGGCACCGCGCGGCACTAGGCTTAACTGAAGAAACCGATGCCGCGGTTATTGTGGTCAGTGAAGAGACCGGGGATATCGCGTTGGTTCACGATAAGAAAATATTATCAAACCTAAGCGTGGAAACCCTGGAAAAAGAGATCACTAATCTATATGCCAGCTCCAATACCACCAATAAACGGTTTCACTGGCAGTTTCGTCCCAGCTTTAATCGCCGGGATATGGTCAGTAATCTGGATGTGAAGTTAATTTCCTTTTTACTGGCATTATTGCTTTGGGCTTATGTTAAGTACTATTTAGGACACTAATAAGGAGCAAATCCGAATATCTAATATCGAAGCACTAAAAGAATAGTTTTGAACATTAGATATTTGAAATTTTAAATTGTTTAGTATTTCGAATTTGGAGAGGTATTGTGACAATTTTGTGTGTAAATATTGACCATATCGCTACTCTCCGGCAGGCTCGCGGGGGAGTAGAGCCGAGTTTGCTGGCGGCAGCCAGGATAGCGGAAAAGGCCGGTGTCCGTGGTATTACCGTGCACTTACGTGAGGATCGCCGGCATATTCAGGACCAGGATGTTTATGACTTGCGCCAGGCCATTAAAACCAAATTAAACCTGGAAATGGCTGCTACCGCCGAAATTATTGATATCGCTTTAAAGATCGGCCCGGATATGGTAACACTAGTCCCGGAAAAGAGAAAAGAGCTTACTACTGAAGGCGGCCTGGATGTGGCCCGGGAGAAAACCCTGCTAAAGAATACTGTCAGCCGCTTCCATCAAAAAGGTATTCCGGTAAGCTTCTTCATTGCTCCTGATCTGCAGCAGGTCAGAGCCAGCGCAGCGATCGGTGCGGATATTATTGAACTGCATACCGGTATTTATGTGAATGCCACAGGGAAAAAGCAACAAACTAAGGAACTTGGAAAATTGCGGCATGCGGCTAAACTGGCTTTAAAACTAGGCTTGGGTCTCAATGCCGGTCATGGTTTAGATTACCAGAATGTGATTCCGGTGGCTAATATTAAGGGAATGCAGGAATTAAATATTGGCCATAGTATTATTTCCCGGGCCGTATTTACCGGCCTGGATAAAGCAGTAAAAGAAATGATCAGCTTAATTAAATAGTATTCACTAGCAACAATGAACTATGAACTAATTTCCGGAGGAAATTCTATGTGCGGTATAGTTGGTTACATCGGGAAAAAAGACGCGATCAGCATACTTATTGACGGTTTGAAACGGTTGGAATACCGGGGTTATGATTCAGCCGGGGTAGCGGTATTGCAGGATGGCCAGATCCAGTTGCGGCGCAGTGCCGGCAAGCTATCTAATTTAGAAGAAACCGTTATCCAGAATCCGCTGGCTGGGACAGTAGGCATTGGTCACACCCGTTGGGCAACTCACGGCAAACCCAGTGAAGAAAATGCCCACCCGCATACTGATTGCTCTGGTGATTTGGTAGTGGTGCATAATGGCATTATAGAAAATTATCATCTTTTAAAAAAACAATTGATCCAGGAAGGACATACTTTTAAAAGCGAAACTGATACAGAAGTAGTAGCTCATTTGCTGGAAAAGCATTTTAAAGGCGACTTGCATAAAGCTCTACAAGAGGCCTTACGTGAGCTGGTAGGATCATATGCCCTGGCAATCATCTCTAAAAAAGATCCTAACACTGTTGTCGCTGCCCGTAATGGCAGTCCCTTGATTTTAGGCGTAGGTGAGAATGAATACTTCATTGCCAGTGATGTGCCGGCGATCCTCCAGCGGACCAGAAAGATTATCTACCTGGATGATGGAGAAACCGCTCGGTTAACACTTGAAGGCATTGTTGTTTATGGCCAGGATGGACAAGAAGTCAAGAAAAAAATCCATACCATTACCTGGGACCCGATCATGGCGGAAAAAGCCGGATTTAAACATTTTATGCTAAAAGAGATTTATGAGCAACCGCGGGTTATTCGTGACACTTTCCGCGGCCGGGTCATACCGGAAGAGGGAGAAGTTTTCCTGGAAGAAGTGACCCTGGAACCTGAATATGTCCAGGGTGTCAATAAGATTTTCATTGTGGCGTGCGGTACCAGCTATCACGCGGGAATGGTCGGTAAATATTTATTTGAAGATCACCTCCGTATCCCGAGTGAAGTGGATATTGCCAGCGAATTCCGCTACCGCAATCCGATCATTGACAGTAAAACACTGGTCATTGTCATTTCCCAATCAGGCGAAACAGCTGATACTCTGGCTGGTCTGCGGGAAGCCAAGGCTAAAGGCAGTAAGGTACTGGCGGTCTGCAATGTAGTAGGCAGCACTATTACCCGGGAAGCCGACGGCACGATCTATACCCATGCCGGGCCAGAGATAGGGGTGGCTTCAACCAAGGCTTTTACCGCCCAATTGACCGCGCTTTATATTATTCTCTTGTATCTAGGCCGCCGGCGCGGGATCATGTCTCAGGAAGAAGCGCGAACGATCATTGAAAAAATGATGCATATCCCTTTACAGGTGGAAAAGATCCTGGAACTGGACGAAGAGATCCTGAAAATTTCCCATGATTTTTTTAAGAAAGCGGATTTCCTGTACCTGGGTCGCAATGTTAATTACCCGATCGCCCTGGAAGGGGCTTTAAAACTAAAGGAAATTTCCTATATCCATGCTGAAGGTTATCCTGCCGGGGAAATGAAACATGGCCCCATTGCCTTGATCGATGAAAATATGCCGGTTCTGGCTATTGCCACCAAATGTAAAACCTATGAAAAAGTGTTATCCAATATTGAAGAGGTTAAAGCCCGCGACGGTATTGTGATCGCCCTGGCTACCGCAGGGGATGAAAATATTAAGAAAAAAGCCAGCTATGTCATATATGTGCCGGAAACCCTGGAAATACTTTCGCCGCTGCTCAATGTGATACCCTTGCAGTTATTGGCTTATCATATCGCCGTGCGGCGCGGTTGTGATGTGGACCAGCCGAGAAATTTGGCTAAATCAGTAACAGTGGAATAACTATGAAAGTTTTCGCCCACCGCGGATTTTCTGGCCAATATCCGGAAAACACGATACTGGCGTTTGATAAAGCCCATGAACTGGGAGTGGATGGATTTGAGCTGGATATCCAGCTGTCCAGTGACCAAAAAATAGTCGTTTTTCATGACCAGACTTTGGCAAGAACTACTAATGGCCATGGCTGTCTGTCCAGGTATTCCTTGCCTGAGCTAAAACAGTACGATGCCGGGCAAGGTGAACATATTCCTACTTTGGCTGAACTGCCAAAAACATATTATCTCGGTCCGCAATTGATGAACGAGCTAAAATATCATACCCGCAGGAATTCCCAACCGTTAGTTGACGCTTTAGTAAAACTATTAAAACGTTTTAAATTAAAATACCCTCCCATAATCTGTTCCTTTAATTGGCCAGCCCTAGTTTATCTACGTAAGAAGAACCGGAATATAAATATTGCTTTGCTGCACACGCATAAACCATTCCCTCGAGTGCTGAAAATGGCCCAATTAATCAAAGCCAGCGCTATTTCTACCAATATCAATGAATTAAGCAGCAGGAAAGCTGCTCTGGCTCAGGCCCTGGGACTAAAAATGTTTGTCTGGACCGTGAATTCTAAAAAGCAAGCCGCTCTTTGCCGGCAATTAGGTGTTTATGGGATCATCTCTAATTTTCCAGCAGAGGTGAGGCCGTGAACCCCATTAGACCTCAAAGAACTATCAGGTAGTATTAACCAGAAGGCAATAATAAGGCAGCGAGTGACAAGATGACAAAAGTAGTCTAATGTTAAGGAGGTCTAACCGGGTGAAAATAGAACTGACTTACGGTAAAGATAAAATTACCCTGGATGTGGACAACCAGTTTTTAGCCGGTCCTTTGATCAAGGCCAAAGTAAGCCAGGCTATCCCAGGAACCCCGTGTGAGATCATCCGCCAGAGTTTTTTAACTCCTAAAAACCGTCCTGCACTGCATAACGTAGTCAAAAACCAAAGAGTAGGACTAGTCGTATCTGATGAATTACGGGTTGGTTTACAAGAACAAATAATTTCCTGCCTGTTGGCTGAAATTGCTTCAGGTTCTCCCGCTGAAGTTTTTATTTTTATAGCTACTGGTTCGCATCATCCGGAGATCTACGCTAAAAATGTCATTGCCTGGATAAACCGGTACGCGACCGAACTCAAACTAACCTATCAGATATTCCCAAACTATTGTGAGCACCAGGAAGATTATATCTGCCTGGGAGATACGACCTATCATACGCCTGTTTATGTGCACAAAAGGTGGCTGTCCTGCCAGGTCAGGGTGCATGGGCATGAGGCTAAATATCATTATATGAACGGTTATTCCTGCATTGACAAGCACATTGTGCCTGGTTTATCTTCCCATGCTTCTATTCAGGCGAACCATAAATTAGCTTTACACCATCATGATTCAGTAGCTGGCAAGAATGCCTGGCACCGTGATCCGTATCGCCAGAATAATCCGTTTTCCCAGGATGGCAAACAATGCCGCAAAATGAGTGAAAAATATATCTATGACCAGGAGACCGGAACGGTCAGAGAAGCTGAAATTATTACTTTTGGATTGGACATGGTCAGCCAGAAAGACAAAATATTCTGGATTGATTGCGGTGACCCGGACCTGGTCTGCCAGGATGTCACAGCTGCGGTAGACAAGTTCCTGGGTTTTGAAGTGGAAAAAACGAAATACCTGGTACAGTCTCCCGGCGGTCCGCCAGCCAGTGAAACTCTTTATTACGTGCAGAATGGTTTTGATATGGTTATTAAAGGGGCTCTGTCGCCGGGCGGCGAAGCCTTGGTTTTAGCTCCTTGTAATGGCCGGCCGGAAGTGCCGGAAAATATTCGCGGTATCTGCCCTGATCCGGAATCAATGGAATTGTTCTGGAATACCCTGGTGGAATACCTGGACAAGCCCCTGGAACAATGGATCAGTTTCGTTGATCAGAATTTTAAGCTATTTATGTGGAAGACAGATCGGGTTATCAAATTATTCAAAGATTCCAAGATCAAGATATATCTTTATTCCCAATTACCGGATGAAGTGGTGCGTAAAGGGGGTTTTATTCCTGAGCATGACCCGCAGAAGTGGATTGAAGAAAGAGCTGCCCGCCATGATGGGAAAATACACTGTGTGGATGAAGCGAACAAGTTATGCGTGCTGGGCAAATAAAAATGTATCAAAGGGTCAAAAGGGAGGGTTAAGAAGTGGGTCACAGCAAGAACTTTGACACCTTGACACTCTTTTATTGACACTTACGAGGGACATATGAATACGAGAAATTTATTATTAACTTTAGCCGTGAGCTCGATGATTTTAACGGGCTGCGCGGTCAGCGTAGTTGATTGGGGAATTAAAATAGAGTCTCCGGTCAAGGCAGAAACAGCGGCTTATAGCGATGAGGACATAGATATCAATTTCTTGGTAGATGATAGAAGTATTAATTTTGACTTAAAGAATAAAACTCAGAACGGGATCAAACTAAATTACGATGAAATATCCTATATCTCTCCCGGCGGTGCGAGTTTGCGGGTTGTTTCCAGTAATATCCGTTTTGCCGACCGTTTTGCCCCGCAGGCTCCGGTGGTAGTGCCTCCCGGATTATCAATTTCCGAAACCATTATCCCGGCCCAGAACATTTTTTTCCGGGCTCGTGATATGGCTTATTATGGCTGGGACGTATTACCCTTGTTTCCCAATGATTCTAAAACATACCTGGGCAAGGGTTTTGGTTTGTATATCCCGATGGAGATAAAAGGCGTAAAAAAAGAGTTTATGTTTAAATTTGTTATCACTTCAATAGAAAAGAAGAAATAAGCAACTTTTAGTTGAAATATAGGTTCCTTTTAAGTAAAATAAAGCTGTTTATATCACATCCTGCAATCCAGAGGAGTATGTATGGCCAATAACCGGCCGATCACCGGCAAGTATATTGATAAGATGCCTGATGGAACCATTAAACAATTAAATCCATTTACCGGCACTGAAGTATGGACCGTGCCTGGCCGGGCCGGCAAACCTATTACTAATGAAATACCTAAAAATGCTAAAAAAATAGAGAGGCATGACCCGGAGAATTACTGTAATTTCTGCGCCTCCAATTACCTGAACACACCGCCGGAAAAATCACGGCTGGTCAAAGAAGGCGATAAATATAAGATCCTGTATAATGTGGCAGCCCAAGACTTGAATAAAACCGTTCCGTTGCTGCGCCGTATCCCTAATTTATTCGAAATAGTATCTTATGATTACTGGGTTAAGAATTATTCATTTTTCTTGCCGCAGGACCTGATCAACTGGAAAAATAACTATATGTCCACCCAGGCTGGCCAGGACCATGTTTTCAAGATAATCGATATGAAGATAACCCTGCTGGGCAAAGATCCGCAGAAGATCAGCCGGGAAACCAAATTGGATATGGCGGATGCCTTTTTTGGCGGATCTCACGAACTGGTCGTAGTTAATAAACATTATACCGATACGGCAGAATATGATTCCCAGCTTTGTTCCTCAGGAGAGCTTACCCCGGAAGAGCATTTCTGGTATATTAAGTTTACCATTGAAGCGATCAAGGCTATTCACCAGACCAATCGGTATGTACGATATATCAGCGTGTTCCAGAACTGGCTCTCCAGTGCCGGCGCCAGTTTTGACCACTTACACAAGCAACTGGTAGCGATCGATGAATGGGGCACATCTATTGAAGAAGAAAGTGAATTAGTAAGAGGCAATCCTAATATTTATAATGAACTGGCCACTAATTATGCCGGTTATCAAAACCTGGTTTTCGCGGAGAACGATTATGCTGTGGCTTTTGCCGATTTCGGGCATCGGTATCCTACCATCGCAGTATATTCTAAGAGTCCGTATTCCAATATTTGGGAATTAAGCGATGAAGAAATAAAAGGATTTAGTGATATCGTTCATGGTTGCCATGCGGCTATGGGCTCACGTATTCCCTGTAATGAAGAGTGGTATTATAAACCGCTGGATGCTGATTTTTTTATGCCTTGGCATATTCTTATTAAATGGAGAGTAAATACCCCGGCTGGATTTGAAGGAGGCACCAAGATCTATATCAATACTATAGATCCGGTGAGTTTGCGGGATAAAATGGTACCCCGGCTCTTCGAATTGAAGAACCAGGGTAAGATCGCCAAGTTCAATATTGCGTTTGAATGTCCTTGTTTGCCGAACAGTTTGAAATATAATCCAGCGGTGAGATAAGAGCAAATTCGAAATTCTAATATCTAAATCCAAAACAATTTCAAATTTCTAAACGTTTTGGGTCTTGGGATTTAGTGCTTTGGATTTGTTTAGAGTTTAGTATTTCGGATTTAGATATTGCTTTTGACATATTCTCCAAAAATAGGATCAAGTATTTGGAAGTCACCATTGTCCTGGCGTTTGATCAGTCCTTTGTCATGTAAGCGATACAGGAAGTTTTTTATATTGGCCACCGGGAAGTTTTTAGCATGCTTTTCCACGATCATTATCCTTCTAATCTCACTTTGCGGCAATGCTGCTTTAGCCTCTGCCAGTACTAATAATACTTCTTTTTCCCTGTCACTTGCTCGTTCGAACAAGCTTTGGAAATAATCTTTGCCCAGTTCCCGCAAGGTGTTTTTAAATGCCGGCAGCCATTCGCTCATTGTCACTTTCCCATGCAATTGGGCCGCGAAAAGATGGCTGGCCAATAATTGCAATTCATAGGGATGCCCCTGGGTGTAGCGGTATATTTCTTTGAATATCTCCTGGTCAAAGGACACGCCGGTATTCTGTAGTGTGCTGATGATCACTGTGTGTGTTTCAGCAGGGGTTAAATTGCCTATCATTTCGCGGCGGCGGAAAAAACGGCCGACCGGATCATGCTTATTGATAAAATTCTCCCAGCCATCAGTCGTAGAGGCCAGTACGAATAAATACCTGGTCTGGGTAATCACTTCTTCCTTGCTTAAAACAGCGCGCAGCAGGTCAATAACGACAGAAACACCGGCCAAGTTTTGCACATCATCTAATAATATGACAGCGAGCTTAGTGTCCAATTGTGTCCATAGTTCCAGTAGAAATTTGGTGAATAGTACTTGTGGCTGCAATTTTTGTTTAGCGAATTTGACTTCTTTGACCGCTTGCGGGAAGCCGTTGAGTATTTCCTGCATGATCAGGTTGACTGCGGCGGTAGAAGAAGCTCGTTCTTTTACCTGGCTGATCGGGCAAAAGCTGGCTAAATAACCTTGTTCCTGGGATATTTTTTTAAATTGCTTAAGCAGGCTGGTTTTACCGATGCCCCATTGTCCAATAATAACCATGTGATTAGATCGGCTGGTTACTGCTTCTTCCAGGGTATGCAAATAATGTTGTACCTGGTCTTCGCGTCCCCCAAATATTTTTGGTTCCCAGCCAGACTGCGGAGTAAAAGGATTAGGCTTGATCATTTAGCCTCCTGGTTAAGTAGAATTAAATAGCAGTAATAGGGTGAAGGTTGTAGAAGTAGGTATGGAAGTAAGTCTTACTTCAAAAACTTACACCTAATAACTGTTTCTCGTCCTGACTGCTTCTCGTATTGACTGGCTAACTTCTTTTAGCACAGATAAGGATACAAATCAATGAATTTAGATTACAACATTGTCATTGGCGGTAAAGCCGGACAGGGACTCCAGACCATTAGTGATGCCTTAAGCAAACTTTTTTTACGTGGCGGGTATGAAGTATTTACCAGCCAGGACTATATGTCGCGGGTACGCGGCGGGCATAACTATTTTATGATCCGGATCAGTGAGCTTCCTCTTGGTGCGCAGCAACCAAAGATTGACCTCTTGATCTCTTTGGACCAGGAAACGATCGATATCCATTGGCCTGACCTGAAGCCAGAGGCGTTTATCTTCTATGATGGAGAAAGTATCCATCCTGCCAGGGAAGATAAAAGATTGAAAAGTATTCCCTGGGATAGGGTCGCTTCGGCCATAGGGGGTAATACTATTTATGCCAATACTGTAGCTGTAGGAGCTTGTTGCGGTTTATTGAATTTTGACTTAAGTCTCATGGCTGGGCTTTTACAGGAAGCTTTTGCTAAAAAAGACCCTAAAATAGTTGAGACGAACTTAAAATGCGCTACCGCTGGTTATGATCTGGCCAAAAACCTGAAAAGTAAGGTCATGATAAAACCTGGTAAAACATCAGGTAAAATGTACATTACCGGTAGTGAGGCTATTGGACTAGGAGCTATCGCCAGCGGTTTAAAATTTTATAGCGGATATCCCATGACCCCATCGACCGGGATCCTTAATTTCCTTGCCGGCAAAGCAGATGATTTTGGCATGGTCATCGAACAAGCAGAAGATGAAATAGCCGCCATTAACCTGGTGGCCGGGGCTTCGTATGCCGGGGTCAGGGCCATGACGGCAACCAGCGGCGGAGGATTTTGCCTGATGACCGAAGGAGTAAGCCTGATCGGTTGTATCGAAACCCCGGTTGTCCTGGTTCTCGGGCAAAGGCCGGGACCCAGCACCGGTCTGCCGACGCGGACCGAGCAAGGAGACCTGGAATTCGCTCTTTCTGCCGGGCAAGGTGAATTTCCTCGTTTTATTTTTGCGCCGCGTACTCCGGAGGACGCGTTTTATCTGACGCAGAAAGCATTTGATCTGGCTGATAAGTACCAGGTACTGGCGATGATCATGAGTGACCAGCATTTAGCAGACTCAGGCTGGACTTTACCTAAGTTTGACACGGGAAAAATACAAATCAAGCGCTACTTACTGTCTCAGCAGGAATTAGCAGATCTTAGAGAATACCGGCGTTATGACCTCAGCGAAACAGGAGTATCCCCGCGTACTATACCCGGAGCCAGCCGGCATTTGGTTATTGCTGATAGCGATGAACACGACAGTAAGGGACATATCACCGAGGATCTATCCTGGCGGGAAGAGATCGTGAAGAAACGCTTGGCTAAATATAAATATATGAAAGAAGAGATATCCCTGCCATTGCCATATGGAGATAGCGCCGCTAAGACTGTACTCATTGGCTGGGGTTCTACGTATGGGGCGATGAAAGAAGCAGTAGATATACTTAATGCTAAGAATAGAAAAGTGGTTATGTTGCATTTTAATGAACTATGGCCGTTACCAGCAGAATACCTGGAGCGTGAACTGTCGCAGTATGATAATATCGTGGCTGTGGAAAATAATGCTACAGCGCAATTTATGCGTATTGTCTCCAGCCAGACCGGTATTCTGCCAACTCATAAAATACTGCGTTTTAACGGGCAGCCGTTCTATCCGCAGTTGATCGTGGATCTTTATGAAAAGGAGGTCCATGAATATGGTGACCATTAAAGATTTTTTAGGTGAAGAATCAGCTTGGTGTCCTGGCTGCGGTAATTTTGGAATATTGTCTGCTTTGCAAAAAGCATTAATGGAATTAAATCTGGAGCCACAGCAAGTTCTCTTTGTGTCGGGGATCGGCCAGGCCAGCAAACTACCCCATTATTCCAGGGGGCATGTGTTTAATGGCCTGCATGGCCGGGCCATCCCACCGGCTATCGCCGCTAAATTGGTTAATCATGAATTAAAAATAATCATCACTGATG
>JAQTQE010000011.1 GCA_028712365.1 bacterium | reverse complement strand
CTTTCTCCAGGTAATAAGAACCGGCTTCAGTAGCGACCGTACCTTTACAATCATTTAAGAAGGCCGCCCAACCCTGGCGACCAAATCTCGATTTGGCGCTTAAATCTACCACTAATTGATCAGCGAATTTATGCGTGGCAAAAAATTGCAACAGCTTGTTTCTTTCGTTATCACCCATATAGGGGCCATATTCGTATGTTCTGGTACCGATATCGATCGGTCTTTTCTCCATAGCGACAGCGGGGAAAAACATATCCGGATTCAAGGCGTGCGGCAGAGCCACTATCCGGGTTTCTTTACATGCACTGTAAAGCCACTGGCCGGCAGCCAGCGGCAACTGGGTCCCGATAAACTCCGCCCGGATATCGCTAAGAAACTGGATCTTATCCCGCAGCGGCATTAACGGCAGGTTCACTTCATTGCCAACGAAGGCTAAAAGCTTAGCTTTTCTTTCTCTTAAGACGTCTTTTAAGGGAGCCACGAATTTCTGCGTGTCACCCAGGACCGAATGAAGCAAGATCACAAAATCGTGCGCGGCCATTAGCTTCTTTATCTCGGCCGAATCATTCTTTTTACAAATATTGATCGCTGTCGTAGTAAATTCAGGATATGACCGGACAGCATCCAGCCAATCATCAAAATACGATAATTGGTCGGTATACTCCGCGTATAATACCAGGGTCTTAATCTTTGAAAAGCTCATAGCCCCATATGCTTCCCGTGCTTATTAATGCATTTATTGATCACTGGGAGATTTTCCCGGGTCCAGGCAATGGTTTCCTGTAAACCTTCCCTGAGGCCAACCGCTGCCCGAAAATCTATTTCCGCTCGTGCTTTGCGCGTATCGCCAAATCTTTTGCCGGAATTATCCCAAGAGCGCCGCGGCAGTAATTTTAGGCCAGCCGCATTACCGGTAAGTTCATTGATAGCCAGCGCCAGGTCAAGGATCTTTGTCTGTTTGCCACTGGCCAGGTTATAAGCTTCTCCTGGTCTGCCTTTTAGGGCACAAGCCATTAAACCACGGCAAATATCCTCGACATAAATAAAATCCCTGGTAGCTACGCCCTTGTTTTCAACCGGCAGCGGTAACCGGTTCAAGGCTTTGTAAATGAACACTGGAATGACATTACGCCAGACCGTCGCGGCAGTACCTCTCCATTTACCCGCGCCCAATATTTCCCCGGGGCCATAGACATTTTGAAAACGGGCCCGCACTGCCGATAACCCGTATTGGCGGTAGAAATACATCGCGTAAAATTCACCAATGATCTTAGAGATAGAATAAGGGCTGTCCTGTACCAATGAAATAGGAGCGTCTTCCCTGGTAGACTTAGGAGTGCCAAAGGTCTTTACCGCGCTGGCACACCCGGCAGACGAATAAACCAGTTTCCGTACTTGCCGGAAACCTTTTAAATGATTCATTAATTTCAGGGTGGTCAGGGTATTATTCTCATGGTCAGCCAAAGGGTCGCAGATCGAATTCTGGTTACCGTGGAAAGTAGCCAGATGGAAAATATACTGGAACCGGTCAGTGATCTGCGCCAAGATGCGGTTAGCCGCGATCGAACCATGCAGTAAATGCACCCGGCGGTCCGCCGGTATATTGTTTTTCTCCGCGGATAAGAGATTATCCACTACTGTGATCTTCATTCTATGGCCTGAGGCCAGCAACATCCGCACCAAATTGCCACCGACAAAACCAGCACCGCCACTGATCAAAACTTCCGTGCCTTCCCAAGGATGTTTGCTCATGCTCACTATTTCCCGTCCTGTTTTAAATGGGTGAAGGTCTGGCTGACGCCATATTTCTTATACCACTCAATGGTGCTTTTTATCCCCGTCTCCAACGGAGTGCTGGTCTGCCAGTCAAAATCACGGTTGGTCTTGGCTGGATCCAGTAGAATAGTGAAAACATCATCCTGGCTCCTGGGTCGCACTTCTACTTCTTTTTCCAGCTTGAGATCCAGCGCCTTTACCGTGGCGTCAAATAACTCCTTGATCGCGTAATCAGATCCACTAGAGACGTGATAGTAACCTTTTTCTCCCCGGCCGGCTAAAGCTTTTATTACGACAGCTAGAAGGTCCTCGATGAAAATAAAATCCCGGCGCGTATCCATGACAAAGCATGGTTTCTTGTTAGTAAGCCGGGTATAGAACGTCGGCAACGGCCCGCTGAGGTTCCTCGGGCCATAAGCATTGGCCAGGCGGAACGAAATGAAGTCAAGCCCGCTCAATTCGATATATAACTCTGCCGCTGTCTTGGAAATAGCGTAACTACTGCCGCCGCTGTATCCGCCGGAATACAATGGATGCTTTAAAGTGATCGGTTGTTCCAGCGGTTTCAGGCCGTAGCAAAGCGAAGTTTGAAAATAAATAAGCCGTTTGATCCCGGCTTTTTTGGCCGCCGTCACTATATTGACCGCGCCCAGGATATTAGTCATGGTATCTTCTACCCAATTATCCGGATCTTTGTAAGCGGCAGCAGCATGCACGACCTGATCCGGTCCAAACTCGGCAAAACACTTTTGCACCAGTCTTTGATCGGCAATGCTCCCTTCTACCACTTTCAGATTTTTATGCGGCGTTAAGTTGTCTCTCCGGCCAGTGGCATAGTTATCAATGACCAGCACTTGCTCTCCCTGGGCCAGCAATTTATCAGTGAGGTTCGACCCGATAAAACCGGCACCCCCGGTAATTAAGATTTTCATGTTATCATCCTATGCAATCATTTTTTTATAATGCTGTTGCTTATCGATAAACTCACGGCACCAAAGTTCCAGCGAAAGCAATCCCCACAGCTTCCGGCCGAATTTCGGTTCCTTTGAGATATTCTTGATAATTTCCTTCTTGTTGAGAAAGAAGCGGTCCGGCGTATTGAAAATATCGAAAATAAAATCTTTCAGTTCATGATCTGACCACTCGATCAAGGGCACGGGGAAACCCATTTTATCTTTCCTGTTCACTATCCCTTCAGGTAAATGACTTTTCATCGAATCCAGCAGTATCATTTTGAGTTTCCCATCTTTGAATTTAATATCAGCCGGGATAGTGGCGGCAAACTCCACTACTTCATGGTCCAGGAAAGGAACCCTGGATTCAAGGCCATGGGCCATGCTCATCCGGTCCTCAACATGCAATAACGCCGGCAGCAGGGTCTTAAAATCAAAATGGGTCATTTTATCGAAATAGGATTCTTTACCTACATTGTTACCGTTGAATACTCCCTGGAACGTTTCAAAAACAGGAAATTCCCCGATCGCCTGCCAATTGATCTCTTTCCCCAGGTGGGTAGCGCGATTCACTAAACGGAAGTATCTCTTGTCCAGGGACTCAAAAAGTCCTTCCTGCCAGAATTCCTGCAATAGCGGCTTGTAATTACTCAACATCGGAAGATTAGGGATTATAGATTCATAAGTAACCACAAAATTACCATTATGCAAAGTACCATCGATCGCTCCCTTGATGCATTGTTCAAAATAAGCGATCAAATATCTTACATAACCGCCAAAGACCTCGTCCCCGCCCTGTCCGCCCAAGACCACCTTACGATGACTGGCCGCCAATTTGGATACCATAAATTGCGGGAAGGACCCTGGACCGGCGATAGGATAGTCCAGGTGATAGATGACTTTTTGGATCACCTCCGCGAAATCCCGGCTGGTAATATCCACCTGGTGCAAGGTAAAACCTTTTTCCGCGGCCAGCAGGGCGGCGTATTTACTTTCGTCATAAGCATTATCCGGCGAAAGAAAGCGGCCGTGAAAAGCCTGAAGCTCTTGCCCTTTTAAATACTGGCTGGAAAGGGACGCGATCAAACTGGAATCAATACCGCCGCTGAGATAAGCGCCTACGGGGACATCGCTCCGGACCTGTTCCTGGACTGAAGCTGTCAATAAAAACCTTAATTTTTCTTCGAAATATGCCGCGGGATGATTAAAATCCAGGTTATAATAAACTTCCCAATATCTTTCTATCCGCGGCTTCCCGTCTTTGACGGTCAATTGGTGCGCCGGTAATAATTCGTTGATGCCGCCAAAGAGAGTTTTACCGTTCAGATAAAACTGGAAAACCAAATATTCTTTTAGCGCTTCCAGGTTAATGGTTACTTCTTTTAGGAATGGCAGCAGGGTCTTAGACTCCGAAGCAAAGTAAAACACTCCATCCTGAATAGCATAATAAAATGGTTTTATCCCAAACCTGTCCCGGGCACAGAACAATTGCTTTTTTGCTTCATCCCAAATGGCAAAGGAAAACATTCCTTTTAAGTGAGCCACGCAGCCACTGCCCCATTTCTGGTAAGCGGCCAGGATCACCTCGGTATCAGAAGTCGTGCGGTATTGGTAATCCGTTAATTCCTCTTTCAGTTCTATATAATTATAAATTTCACCGTTATAACAGATAATATTGCCGTTATTTCCCATCATTGGCTGAGCGCCAGTACGCAAGTCAATAATACTCAGGCGACGGTGGGCTAAGCCGATAAAATTATTTTTATGCGTCCAGGTGCCTTCACCATCAGGTCCGCGATATGCCTGGATCTTATTCATGACCTGAAGATGACGATCGAGGTCGCGATAGGAGCTATGGTCTAGTTTGAATATTCCCGCAATGCCACACATAAGCGCCTTTCAATTTGTTTTAAGATGCAATAACTCTGAGTAGATCTGGTCCAGCTTTCTAGCTCCAGCTACGGCTGAATGCCATTTTACCGCAAACTCCCGGCTACGCCGGCCTATTTCCCGCCGTTTTTCCGGATGCTCGATCAAATCCTTTAAAACCTCATATACGGTCCCGGGAGTAGCATTGACCACAGGCAGTTCTTTGACGTAATCCGGGACTTCCCGCCGTATACTTTCGATCCATTCAGGACGTAAAAAACAAACACAGGGTTTCCCCAGCATCATCCCTTCACGGACATTGGCCCCGAACCAGCCATAAGTCAGCATATCTACCACAATATCAGCCTGCGCCTGGTAATACCGCACTATTTTATTCGGCACGTCATGAAAAAAGACCAGTTCCACTTTATGGCCTTCCGCCTTTAATCTCTCAATTACCGGCAGATAAATATGCGTGCATTTGATGTTTTTGCTCAGTGCTGCCGATCGTGATGCAAAATTCCCGACCGCATGATAAATTTTAATAACCTCTTGAGGATAAGACAAACGGTATTTTTCCGGAACAGGCAATTCCGGAGCCCAAAGATCCTGGTCTAAGCAATAGTATTGGGGCACCTCATGAACAAGAGGATCGTTATTATAGTCCACCCGGTTACCGCCGATCGTGAGCTGATAATCCGCCAAGCGGTTCCTTATTTTACCCCAGGCCAGGTTCCTTGCATCACTGCAGACAGCAGGGACATTCTGCCAGCGGCAGATAGCGCAAACGCATTCCGGGCCCCATTTACTGAAAGAAGTCTGGGCCACCCCGTCCAAACAGCCATTATTCGCATAAACGATTTTCCGGCCAAATTTCTTTAATAAACCGATTTCCGCATATTCAGCGAATAATTTTTTAAACAAGTAATGGACATCTGACCCGAATTGCATTTCATGGGCGTTACTAAAATGATAAAGATCATAGTTCATTAACGATCTAAAGTAAAAAACAAGGTGCCGGAACAACGCGATCATTGACTTGATGCTTACTTTTTTACCGTGGTAAACAAACTTAAAATCTTCGCCGTGATAATAGATCTGGCTTTTTTCACCCGGGTCCCAATTCAACACATCGGCTTTCCAGCCTAATTTACGCAACTCCCTGGAAAGATACCAATTGTGGTAATAAGACTGCCCCACGAACAGCACTCTTCCTTTGAACGCTTTATCAGCCAGTGATCGCATATATATTCTCTCTACCTTGAGCTTAACAGCTTACTAGTTGATTCAATGCCGCAATTCATCAGCACATCGATCATAGACAGCCCGGAGATAAAATTATCAGCGTTAACCTGCTGGTATGGCTGGGGCTGATAATCCTGGTAAACCAGCTTGATCCCGGCACTGGCAAACTTATCATCTTCCTGATAACTCCCGGCTCCCCCGCCTGACAAGTAGATAGCGCAGCCGCTGGCTTTAACAATATCCACCAGCCTTTGAGTGGCGGTTGAATTGGCATTAAAGGACGAAGCCATTTCAATTTTATTCCTGAATCCCAGCTGGAGGAGCTCACCGATCTTGAACAACGCGTTCAGGTTATACTCCAGTAACTTATTTGAGGGAAAATCGATCAACGTAAAAATAAAATCCCTGATCTCGCTGAAATGACCAGCCTTGGCATAATTCATCTGCAAGGTTTTTTTGATATTGGCGCGCCAGGCGGTTTCTAAAAAACAAGTTTCCTGAACGCTCCAGACCCCATGTTTTCTGACTACTGGCGCGGTGATCCATTTTTTCTGGCCCTGAATATTTATGGCCACATGGTTTAACCAGGTACTGCCGGTTTTAGGGAATTGGACATCGTCCAATATTATAAATTTGTCGCAGCGCTTGATCTTGTTAAAATAACCCAACCAGGGGAAAAAATTAGGCTGATGTATGGCACAGATCTTAGCAGGCATATTTTTCCCTGAGTTCTTTTATTTTTTCATATCCCACGAAATCGCTAAAGTATACTTTTTGGCCGTTATGTTCCAGGTACGCGCCGGACAAAGGTTTAACCTGCGCTCTGATCAGGTTATAGACTTCCAGGTCACTCATGACCTTAAAATCGATCCGCGGTGATGCGGGAGTGAGTCTTTGGTTGTAAGTGGCGGCGGCGCTGTCCTGCGGTAACCTTTCGTTCTGCCCGGACAAGATGGCTGGTATTTCCTCTTTAATTAAATACTCCGCCTGTACAGACAACTTGCTTTTTAAAGAACACCAGTTGTCTTTCAGGTCAATGGCCACTTTCCTTTGCGCGATAATATCCCCGCTATCAATCCCGTTATCCAAATAATGCATAGTAACGCCGGTTTGGGCTTCCCCTTTAATGATTGCCCACTGCACCGGATTGGCTCCCCGATTCTTCGGCAACAACGCTTCATGGATATTAATAGCATTGTATTTAACCAGGGCCAGAATATCTTCCCTGATGATCATTGAATATGAATTGCATATTAGCAGATCTGGTTTTAAAGAGGCAATCTGCTCTACCAGGCCAGGATATCCGGAAGAATGATATTTGGGTTGGAGCAAGAACTTTACTCCCGTTTCCTGGGAAATTTTCGCTAATTCATCAATATATTGAGGCCTAATGCTCGCGCCCACTATACCCTTAACTAAGTCACGGGGCACATATTTGAGCAAGACAGGAATACCATAACTGTCTCCAACTAAAATAATACTTTTATATAATGTTGGAGAACCGGCCTTTGACAGATTTAATGAATTCATTAGCTTTACCCCTTTGGCCATTCATCCCGATCTCTTCTATGATGATCGCCTGGTCATAAAGAGAACCCTGTTTAACTTGTTCGCCGGCATATTGCTCTCACCTTTTCCATAATGAACCCGCGCTCGTTTTGCGTCAGGATACAAAAATATACAATAAAACAATAGGCTATGAAGAAGGATCCATTAATACTACTGTTAATCAATATCGAGCCGGTAAAATGACCGGATAGGATGACGGCTGTAATCACCAGCAAGGCAGCGAATTTCCCCATTGTCGGCCAATCGTATTTTACCCGCATAAGCTTTTGTCCTATCAAATAGGCCAGCAGCAGTAAGCTAAGATAGGCCAGCAGGGTGGCCATAGCCGCTCCTTCTTTTTGGAATCTGGGGACAAGTAAAAAGTTCAACCCTATATTAATGATCGCCGCACCCCATTCTATGGCGGCTTGGAGATAGAATTTCTGGTGATAGTAAAATCCAGGAAGCACCAGCAAGTAGAGTACTTTTATCATATAAGCCGCAGCTATTAATCCTACTACTGTATAGGCGCTATGGAATGGAGCAGTGGTCAGCAGGGAAACCAATGGCCGAGCCAACATAAAGAAAAGAAGGACAAGAGTCCCGTAAAAAAACAAACTATATTTAAAGATCTTGCCGAAAAGGATGATCGCTTCTTCTCTTTTATTACTGAATGATAGAAAATACGGCGGCCAGGCGCTGCCAAACGCCCCTTCAGCGAAAATGATCATAACCATGCCGAAAGTATAGCCGATGCTGTATATTCCCAGCTCTTCCATACCGACCATTCTTTGTATCATCAACCGGTCAACCCAGTCAATGACAAAAAAAGCTCCCACTCCAAAGATCGATGGATACCCGATCCGCACAAGCTTAGGGATCCACTTTAAATTCAAACTGATCTTAAGCGCCGGCAAAACCATGATCAAAGTGATAATTAATACTATGATCCCGGAGACCAAACCTGCCTCTAAAAAACCTTTCACGCCGCGCTGGAGATAGGCGACGGCATACACACTCAGGCCAAGTGATAGAACGGTATAAACAGTCGTCAGGGACACAAATGTTTTTGCCTTTTCCTCCATTCTCAGGAAGGAATATAACGGCATAGTGACCATGTTTACGCCCAATCCGGCCAGGGAAATGAGCACGAGATAAGAATAAGCCTCGGTTTTTAAAAGGATCTTGCTGAGCGGGGCAGCAAAAAAAGATCCGGCCAGCAACAGGATCCCGGCGCTCAGTAAAAGTAAAACAAAAGTTGTCCAGACGATCTGCCCCCGGTCGTTCTTATCCTCTGTCTCAAAGTAACAGATCCCCATTGAATTCCCGGTACCCAGCGTAAAAACGCCCAGGAGAACCATATTCAGCACCGCCAGCATGGCCATTATTCCATAATCCCCTGGCTGGAGATACTGGGTAAACAAGGGCAAAAGCAGGAACGATAGAAAACGGTTTAAAATAGTTCCCACACCGTAAATAAGACTGCCCTTAAACAATCTCTTAAGCTGTTCTTTTATCATTTCAGGTAATATCTTTTCTACCCCATTTTTTTAACAAGGCTTTATATAAATCAAGCTGTTTTTTCGCTCTGCCGTCTATACACCGGGTGATCCGCCGGCGCGGGCTTATAGCTCTGGGCGTCCACCATTCGGGATGAATTAAAAGGTGCAGTTTTACTTCTTTGGCCTCTTTGAGGACATCCCCTAAACGCTCAAACCGCCAATACCCGTTGGAGTCTGAACAATAATGATAGTTTTCCTTAAAATAAGCTGAATAAGCATTCAACATGCCTCCTATTCTCTCTTTTTTCACGTCTAACCAATTGCCTACGCTCGGGTTATGAAAGGAAAATACCTGGACAGCTTGTTTAAAGAGTTTTTCCAAAATAGACTTTTCCCAGGTCAAATGTTCCACTAAATTACCAGGATCTTTTTCATAAAACATCGGGTCAAAATGCAATCCTATCTCATGTCCCAGGGAAATGATCTTGCCGATCAATTGAGCAATCTCCTTTTCCCATATATTATAATATTCACTATGCAAATTAATAAAATAAGTGGTTTGGATATCCTGCCGCGCTTCTATTTGGGCTAAGCTGCAGGCACGATGGACTGAATAATCAATATCATGCCGCATAATGATCATTTTACCGCTTTTTTTATAATCCGCGTAACCTTTAAACTGATAATTAATTTTAGCGGCTTTTAATAATCTCGCGTAGTTTTTTTCCGTAAAATCATTAAAAGCATGCTTTTTATTCATGGTCACCCTTCCGCGCCACAACCGTTATACCCGCGTCTTCAACAACAAACCGTTGTTTTTTTAATTTTAATTTTTTCAACCAGGATTCTACTTCATCAGGAGTGAAGCGATAACAATTCAACGGCCTGAACCAGTCAAAATTTATATGATTCATTTCCGCTACGGAAAAGTTCCGGTCATAGTACATTTTTAGAAAATACCAGTAAAATAATCGTTGCAGGTCGTAAGTGCCACGCGGGATACCCAGCAGGTCTATATCTTCCTTAAGAGTTATTTTTTTATTCAATGCCCCTAAGGTCTGCCCGAGTTTGGTTAGGGGAATGAGCTTCTCCCAGGCTTCTTTATTGTTAACTTTTGCCAGCTGTGCACGGATAAGATCATCGGTAAACTCACGGACTGGAGCCTTTTTCTTATACACATAGAACATGACTTGGCCATTTTTCTTTAAGTGCTTTACCAGGTTTTTTAGAGTCAGGAAAGGATCAGAAGTGTGATGCAGCACTCCTTCGCAAAAAACAACATCGAAGCGGCGATCCAGTTTCAAACAATCCAGGGAAGATTTCAGGAACTCGGCTTCGATCCCCTTTTCAGCCAGGCGCTGATGCCCTACTTTTATCGAGTCGGATATATCCACGCCCAGGTACTTCATCTGACTAAGAGCAGGACCAAATAATATTGACGCGGAAAAACAACTGCCGCAGCCAGCATCTAAAATATCCTTACCCTTATTGCGCTTCAGAAAATCATTAAGTTCTTTCACGGAGCCAAAATAGCGGTCAACCAGCCAGCGAAAAGACTTCTTTTTCAAAGCAGCACTTTCATAAGTATCTCTCTTAGCCCACTTGTAATCGAAGCAATCTCTGGTCTGTCTTTGTTTTTTGTCCATAGTTTTATTTAGTCTCAAGATATTTCCGACACCACCATTCAAAATTAAGTAGTGACCAGATGAATAATCTCCGGTTTTGCGTCCCATTTAAGTGTTCTTCCACCAAATGTTGCACGGACTTGCGATCCAGGTAATTATAAAGCCTGGCTCTTTTATCGTATAATAAATTTTTTACATATTCTATACTTTCTCCTTTAAACCAGGAAGCGTCCGGGGCGGAAAATCCCTGTTTTACCGCTGTCGTGATACGCGGCGGGATATACTTGTTCATGACTTTCCGTAAGATCAACTTACCATCCCTTGTTTTTTCATAATACTTCGAGGCTTTCAATCCCGGCTCGTTCTCATTCAAACGGATAACTTCCTTTAAATTCCGTAATTTTAACTTTACCGGTATTTGCATGGCAAAGTCCACCAGGTCATTATCCAGGAAAGGCACTCGTGTTTCCAGGCTGTGCGCCATACTTAGCTTGTCTTCTACTACTAACAAGCTATGGAGAAAAGTTTTAGCCTCAAAATAAAGGGAATGGTTTACGTAATCCGCCGGGCTGGCCAGTTTATTAGCGTGCTTCTTGAAAACATCCCTGAATATATCCCTGGTCCGGATATGTTTGACCTGAGGCCAAACCGGCGCAAAAACAGAGCGAATGTCCTGGTTAGGTATCAAGCGCTGCCAATAAGCGTAATACTTGTCAATATACTGCTCAAAATCATTATTAACTATCACATGGTAATAGCGCCAGGGATAACCCCCGAATAATTCGTCACCGGCGGCACCGGTCAAAACGACTTTAACGAATTTGGAGGCCAGCTGCGCTATATAATAGTTGGGATAACTTTGGCCGATGCGCGGTTCTTCCAAATACCAGGCAAACTCAGGCAGAATCCTCTCCATGTCTCCCGACTTTAGCACCATTTCATAATGCTCAGTTTTGAAGAGATAGGACATAAATTCAGCTCTTCTGCGTTCATCAAATCCCAATTCCAGGCCTGAAGCCGAGTGCAGGTCAAAGCCGCAGGTAAAAGTCTTAATATACGGAAGCTGACCAGCGGCAATGGCGGTAACCGCTCCGGAATCAATACCCCCGCTCAAATAGGAGCCAATCTCCACATCGCTTACCAGTTGTCTTTTAACCGCCTGATGGAAAAGACGGTCTAGTTCTTCAATGTACTCAGCATCAGAAGCTGGTTTTGTGGGCTCTTGAAAATGAAAATCCCAGTACGGCACTGTTTCCAGGCCGACAGTACCAGGCAAGACCTTGGCCCAATTACCGGCCGGAAATAACTTTATACCTTTCAATAAGGTCTTATTAGTAAATATATTTTGGAAGGTAAAATATTCCAATAAAGCTTCCAGATCTATTTCCTGCTTCATTACAGGGTGGGAGATAATCGCTTTTTGTTCCGAGGCAAAAATAAAAGTATTATTGATTAAGGCGTAATAAAGCGGCTTCATACCGTACCGGTCTCTCGCCAAAAAAAGTTCTTGCTTTTTCTTATCCCAGACAGCAAAAGCGAACATACCGTTAAAACGACTTAAACAATCTTCTCCCCATTGGGTATAAGCGTGCAAAACTACTTCAGTATCGGTATTACTGTTAAACTTATGCCCGAATTTACGCAGCTCAGTCCTGATCTCCCGGTAATTATAAACTTCTCCATTATAAGTGATGACAAAACGGCCATCCGCAGTGGACATAGGCTGATTGCCCCGTGGTGACAGATCAAGAATAGCCAGACGGCAATGTCCCAATCCTATAAATCGATCCAGATAGAAGTCCAAGCCGTCAGGGCCGCGATGGGCTATCGCCTCTACCATGCGCTTAAGAGCGGGTGAGGAAACAGGTTTTTTATCAGTATTTAGGATTCCGGCTACACCACACATTTAGATTATTTTTCCCAAAGTTTATTTGATCGCAGATTTATTACCCGGCCCGGATTACCGACAACCGTTGCATCATCAGGAATCTCGGTATCCTCTAAAATAACTGAACCCGCTCCAACTACCACTCTATTGCCGATCTTTACTCCCATCAGGATGGTACTATTTGGGCCGATATGGCAAAATTGACCGATCTGCACTGGTTTTCTATCGATCTGCGGGTATTTATTAGCGGAAATATTTCTCCGTACAGCACTATGAGTATAGATATGCACGCCACATGATACGGTGGTCCCTTCGCCTATCGATAAGCCACCCGATCCATCAATTACGGTAAAAGCACCAATCCAGCATTTAGGTCCTATCTTAGGGTCTCCAATGATCCAGCAATGTGGATTATAGGGGTTAGCCGGAAAATGATGACACTTGGTAAATATCTGGTCCCTTAATTTTTTTAAGATTTTCATAAACCCACCTTATAATACTTTATTAGGCTGCATATTTTTTTAGAGCATTTTTTAAGACCTGGACTACCCAATTAAATTCTTTAGTGGTCATTTCTGCATATAAAGGCAGGGCGATACTTAACCGGTCGGCGATATAAGAAGCAAAACAATCCTGGGAGCGTAAACCGTATTTATTTTTATAATACCCCAGGGTATGAACAGCATGCGTACCTTGCCGCACCGCTATTCCCTTGTCTTCCAGCGCAAACATTATCCTATTCCGGGTCTTGTTCAATTTATTTATTTTATCCGGCGTATAGTTAATCACCCTTTCCCTGCTTTCACCGTTGGTAAATAAACACACGTAAGACTGGTAGGTGTGGGTATAATTATCTGGCACCCAAGGGGTAATTATATTTCTTTCTTCTTGCAGGACCTGGTTATATTTCCCGGCCCTTATTCTTCTCTTGTTTATGATGGCTTTAGCCTTGGCCATTTGGCAGACGCCTAACGCTCCCTGCAGATCCGTCAAGCGGTAATTATACCCCAGCAGGTCATAATCAGGCAAGAGCGAACCTCCTTTGGCCGTATGCCTTTGCAAATCTGTTTTACTGGCTCCATGGTCGCGCAGAGAAGTTAACCTCTGCGCCAGGGCGGGATTATTGGTAATTACCATTCCCCCTTCCCCGGTGGTAATTACTTTCCGGGGATGAAACGAGAAACAACCGGCATCACCGAATACCCCGGCATGAATATTGCCGATCTTGGACCCCAAGGCACAAGCGGCATCTTCCACTATTTTTAAGTGATACTTCCCGGCTATTTTGACTATCTTCTCCATCTCGGCGCAAAGACCGAACAAATGCACGGGGATCACTGCTTTGATCTTATGGCCTTTATCCTTCATTAATATTGTTTCCAGCTGTCCCATATCAATATTAAAAGTTTTTAGATCGATATCACAAAAGACCGGTTCCGCCCCGGTATATTCAACGGCATTAACAGTAGCCACAAAAGTAAAAGAGGGAACGATTACTTTATCTCCGGGCTTAATTTTTAGGGCTGCCAAGGCCAAATGCAAAGCCGTAGTACAACTGGTAACGGCAAAAGCATATCTTGCTCCGGTAAACAAGGTGAACAATTTTTCAAATTTCGCGACAAACTTACCCTGGACCACCCAACCGCTATCCAGGGGCTTAATAATATTCTTCTTCTCGGCATCATCAAAAACTGGTTTGGTTATGGGAATTTTCATTCGTAAACTGTCCTTCTTTTGATCAGATATTTTCTTTGATCACCGCTAGTTTATTATCTTCTATTTTATATTCACTGCCGCATTTGCTGCAGGCAGCATTTCCTTTACCGGGTTTTAAGGTGGTACCGCATTTGCAGGTCCAGCCTACTTGCCTGGCCGGCACACCGGCAACGATGGCATAATCCGGGACATCCGCTTTCACTACCGCTCCGGCTCCGACAAAAGAATAGCTGCCGATAGTAGCACCGCAGACTACTGTGGCATTGGCTCCGATCGAAGCCCCTTTTTTCACCAGCGTCCGGCGAAATTCACTCTTCCTCTCAATGAAGGAGCGTGGATTATAAACGTTCGTAAAAACACAGGAAGGACCGCAAAAAACATCGTCTTCCAGTGTTACTGCCTTATAAACAGAGACATTATTCTGGATCTTGCAGTTATTCCCTACGGTTACATCCGGCCCGATGGCTACATTTTGCCCGATCACACACATTTCCCCGATCTTCGTTCCTTTGAGGATATGGGAAAAATGCCAGATCTTAGTCCCGGCACCGATCTCCACATTTTCATCGACATAAGCGCTTTCATGGATGAACACATTGGCAGCGCTGTTGCGGTGTAAAGGCACTGCCCCAGCCAGGTCTTTTTCAGCCGCTTCCAGCACCCGCAGTACCCGTAATCCCTCTTCCCCATCTGTAACCGGTTTTTTGTTTTGCCGCACGCTGTCCAAGAACTGCGTCAACTCCAACTTTAAAGGTTCAGACGCATCAACCGGAATAACCTGGTATTCTTCTTTTTGCGCTACTGGTATCTTGCCTTCTTTCCATTCTATCTTATGCGGATACACAAATAGTTTTTCTTTCGTCATATCGTCGAAAACAGCCATCGCCGTGGTCCCGACCACGATCAGTTTTTGTTCTTTATACGGATGCAGCCAACTAACAAAAATGTGCCCTTTAACACCGTTCTTGAATTCCAAGGCAGTCATAGTCGTGTCAAATACACCCTGATTAAGATAAGCCCCACCCGTCGCCGTGACTTTTACCGGCTCTTCCCCGATCAGCATCAGAATGACGGAAATATCATGCGGCGCGAAACTCCACAGGATATTTTCCTCCGTCCGTAATTTACCGATATTCAGCCGGTTGGAATAGATATATTGGACCTTGCCTAGTTTCCCGGAAGATATTATCTCTTTCAACTTGACCACCGCCGGGTGGTATTGCAAGATATGTCCGACCATTAAGATCCTTTTTTCGCGGGCGGCAATAGTCACCAGTTCCTGACCTTCCTTGACCGTCAAGGCTAATGGTTTCTCTACAAAAACGTCTTTCCCCGCCAATAAGGCTTCCTTGGCTATTTGATAATGGGTAACCGCCGGGGAAGCAATGGTGATCGCTTTTATTTCCGGATCACGTAAAATATCTCCGTAGGCAACAGTGTACTTAGCTTGGGGAAACTGGCTCTTTTTTTCTTCAACTATCCGGGGATCTGAATCGCAGGCAGTGTGCAATATACCCATTTCATACAAATTCCGTAGAATATTCCTACCCCAGTAACCCAAACCTATGTGTCCGATGATTTTATCTTGGGTAACGGTCATTTTTTTCTCCTTTTCACGTAACTGGCAACGATTTTTGCGATCCTCTCCGCAGCCTGCCCATCGCCGTAATAAGCAAGCTGGTTTGTTGGCCAATGATGCTTTTTACGGTAAGCGCGGTACAGGACATTATTGCCACCACGTATAGTTTCTATCCATTCTGTCTGTTCCCGCAAAGTGACACAGCGAACCCCAAGCCAGAACGCTTCTTTTTGCAGTCCGCCTGAATCGGTAAAAACCAGCGCGCTATGATGTACCAGTTTTAACATATCAAAATAGCCCAATGGATCAGTGAACCTGATCGCATACGCATATTTGCTTTTAAGCGTTTTCAGGTTCTTTGCAGTACGCGGGTGCACAGGGAACACCAGCGGCAAGCCGGCTGCCGCTTTTACGGCAAACCGCAGCAACTGTTCTAATTTTTCCAGGTCATCGGCATTCTCCGCCCGGTGGATCGTCAATACCGCATATCGCTTTGCCCATAAACCGGACCGGGCTATAATACTCGATCTTTTTTCAGCCAGGCCGGAGGCGAATAATAAAGCGTCGAACATCACATCCCCGACATTGGCTACCTGGGGCTGGTTCAGGTCTAAAGTTTGTTTCAGGGATGAATTTTTCAGGCCTAACAATCTACCTTCATTGATTATTTGGTTAAATCCTTCTTTTTTGAGATTAGACACCGCGTTTTCAGTAGGACATAAGAGCAGGGTTGAGAGATGGTCGGTCAAGACCCGGTTTATTTCTTCCGGCATGCGCTTATCATAACTCCTCAGGCCAGCTTCCACATGGATGACCGGTATCCGTAGTTTAGCCGCAGCCAGGGCGCCACCCAAGGTTGAATTAGTATCCCCATAAACCAGACAGGCAGCGGGTTTTATTCTTCTTAGTACCTTTTCCGTCTTTTCCATGATCTGCCCTGTTTGCTGACCCTGACTGCTGGAGCCGACACCTAAATGGTAATCCGGTGCTACCACGCCCAGCTCACGAAAAAAGATCTCAGACATTAAATAATCATAATGCTGCCCGGTATGGATAAGAACACTCTTCAGGACGCCATGGTATTTATGGAAAGAGCGCAGTAAAGGCGCGCATTTGATAAATTGCGGCCTGGCCCCGACAATATGAGCTATCTTGATCATGGCGCAAATTCCCTTCTAATAAAACGCCTTAATATTATCTATCACCGTATCGATCTGTGCCGTGGTCATTTCCGGATAAGCCGGAATAGACAGGACCGTCTCTGCCGCGGCGGCGGCTACCGGAAACTGCGACCGGTCGTGCCGCAGATACGCGAAGGCCTGCTGCAAAGGCAGGGAAATGGGATAATGAATAGCCGTGCCTATTTGTTTCTCTTTCAGATATTTCTGTAATTCATTTCTCTTATCCGTGCTAATAGTGAACTGATTAAAGACATGACGAACATGCTTTTTAGGGTTGGGCAGGAAAAGAGGCAAACCAGCCAGTCCTTGAGCATATTTTTTGGCAATCTCGTTCCGGCGGTTGATCCAGGTATCCAGGGACCTAAGTTTTACCCGCAAGATCGCGGCCTGTAATGCGTCCAGACGGCTATTGACCCCCAGCAATTCATGGACATATTTTTCCCCGGCGCCGTGCACATGCAGTTTTTTAAGCGTGCTATAAGCTTTTTCATCATTCGTGACGATCATGCCGCCGTCACCATAAGCTCCCAGGTTTTTGGTAGGGAAAAAGCTGATGCACCCGATATCACCGATACTGCCGACCCGCTTACCGTTATATTCCGCTCCCAAAGCCTGGGCGCAGTCTTCAATAATTTTTAATTTGTGCTTGGCGGCGATAGCCATGATCCGGTCCATTTCTGCCGGTTGGCCATACAAATGCACCGGAATAACAGCTCTGGTCCGCGGCGTTATTTTAGCCTCGATCAGATCCACATTGATATTGAAATCTTCCTTATTGATATCGACAAAAACAGGCTTGGCGCCAAGGAAGGCGATCACTTCTGCGGTGGCAATGAAACTAAAGGCGGTAGTGATCACTTCATCACCAGGGCCGATGTCACAAGCCTTTAGAGCCAATAGTAATGCGTCTGTACCGGAATTTACCCCGATCGCGTATTTTGTGTCGGCATAAACCGCAATTTCTTTTTCCAGCCCTGCAACTTCCGGGCCCAGGATATAAGCGCCGCTAGAGACCACTTGAGCTACCGCGGCATCGATCTCATTTTTTAAAGTCTGGTATTGTGCCTTCAAGTCAATGATAGGGATCATTTCTTTAGCCTCATTTCTTAGTAAAAATAAATTCATTACAACCATGCTTCCTGCCGCAGGTCTTGACCTTGACCAGGGTAAATCCTCTCTCGCGATAAAAATCTATCACTTTCCCGGCCGTAGCTACTTCAAAAGGATACCCTCCCAGCCAATCTAGCATATCGTACCACAAGGACATACCCCGTTCGATCTTTAACCGCCCAGTAAGCAAACGGAACAACCAGGGCCCCGCGTACAAGAAAGGCAGATGGAATAAAATAATGATGCACCGATTAAATTTATTTTTATTATATAACTTTTTTACGGTCAACCAGTATTGACTTAACCAGCCCTGGTCGTTATAAATGGAGATAAATAATACTCCCTGGTCTTTAACCGGCACTCCCGCGTTATTCAAGGCTGACCACATGGAACCGGTATGATGCAGCACACCCCAAGCATAGACTATGTCAAACATCCCCAATGACCGTAAAAACCCGGTTTCCAGGATCGAACCCTGGGTGATTTGCCAGCCAGGGTCTGCCGGAAAATACCGCCGTTTCAATTCTGCGGAGCATTCAACCGAACGCGGGTCATAATCAAACGAATAGACCCTGGCTCCTAAATTCCTGGCGGCCAGCGAAAACAAACCGCTGCCAGAACCAATGTCTAAGAAAGTCTTCTCTTGCAAGTTCGCGACATCGAGCATCTGGCATAGCGATCTTTCCGCCGCCGCGATGTTGTCTTCGGAAACAACCGACAGATATTTTAACCAGTTTTCACCAAAACTGAATTTCATATATTTATTTATTATATAATTATTAGGGTACTTTTACAAGAAAAACATTCAAACGGATTAAGGTTTACCGGGGGTAGAGATCTTTTGCAGGCATAATCCCAGATTCTGCTTAAACTCTTTATTCTGCGGGGCTAAACAAACGTCTTCCCGGGCATAAGGCAAGGCTGTTTGATATTTCTCCTGACCGAAATAAGCGCCGGCTAAAGCATTTAAAATTTCAGGCTGATGCGGAGCCAGGACTAGCGCCCGGTTGAGCAAACTTACGGCTTGAGGATACCGCCGCTCCTGGCTATACAAGATCCCTAAACGGGTAAAAACTTCCATTTGCGGTACTTTTAAAGCTTCTAGTTCATAGTTGCTTTGGGCTATCTTTTCCAGATGTTGATCGCTTTTACGCACGATTATTTCATATTGCTCCCTGGCAGAGCCCAAAGCGCCAAGAGATTCATAAGCTTTAGCCAGGTAATAATAAGCGGTTAAATAATTAGGTTCTTCTTTGGTTACATCGGATAGCAACTGTATAGCGCGCCAGAAGTTCCTGCGCTGCATATGGAACACTGCCAGGACCAGGGTGGGTTTGAAGAGGTGCGGATTACGAGCCATAACCTGGACATAGTTCTGTTCCATATTCGGCAACGGAGAACCAAGAGCATAATACAAATAGAACAGTTCTTCATAAAATGAAGCTTCCTCCGGGTTGAGACGGCTAGCCTGGGTATACTCTGAAATGGCCAATTCCCCGGCCAACAGATTATTCTCTTGTTGATACTGGCCGGCATAAAATCTAGCCAACTTTTCATGATAATAACTATTCAGGGGATTAAAAAACTGCGCTTTCCTATAGGCTTTCACGATCGCGGCCGCCGGCGCTTTTTCAGCTTCCCCTTTTTCCGCTCGGGAGAGGTAAATATGCCCCACAATGAATAATATATTTATCACCAATACTGACGATAAGAACAGGGTAACCGCTTTCCTGGCCGTCCCTGGAAAGATATAGGTCCGATCTTGGACCAGGCTGGTATCCAGTAAAAGAATAGTTCCCAGCATGATCGCCATAAAAGTTATTCCCGGCAAATGAAGGTTAAAATCAACCAGGCTATGGACGATGATACCGATAAAAGACGCGTAGGCCGCGGCGTGTGTCCAAGTAATATTTTTCTGCCGGCTAAGGGGCCAACCGGTCTTAATAATGTAACCGATGATCGCGCCATACAAGATCATGGCTGGTAAACCCATCTCCGTGGCTACTTGCAAAAACTCATTATGGGCAAAACGGGTCACTTTGCCAAAACGCAGGACAGTATCAAGACTCGGCAAATTATAGCGCGGAAAAGCCAGGCCAAAGTTTCCCAAACCCCAGCCAAACCAGGGATGATCCTTCATGATCTCCCAGGCACTTTGCCAGATATACAATCTCCGGTAGCTATAAGGGATATTGATCTTAAAAACAGCATCAAAGACAGGCACCGGGAAAAATGCCAATATGCCCAGGACCGTTAAAAATACCGAGATCACGCCCCATTTTTTAAACTTGAGTTTACTTAAGGCCCCGCAGGCCACAAGCAGCGCGATCAGGACACCGCGCGAACGTGATAAAGCCAGTGCTGCTGATAACAACAGGACGGAAACGATACCTAGGGCTTTTTTCCTACGGGAAGCGCCGGAACTAAAAAAAAGATAAGATATAGCAGCCATTAAGCCGATAAGAATATAAGAGGCGGCTACATTTTCGTTGGGCATAGTGCCGCGCGGCGGCAGGTGCATAAAGCTCTGGACTATAATTATTATCGCTTCGACCAGGGAGATAAATATGGCCAGGAAAAGCATATTCCGGCCTAGAGATGTAAAAGCCTTCCGGTCACAGCCAGCGGATAAGCTTAACAATAGGTAGAAGATAAAGTATCCTGTTATCCTGATCCATTCGATAACCGTGGCGTATATATAAACAGTGAAAAATATATTTAGGAAAACCAGGCCATAGAAACACCCGGCCAAGGTATTAAAATGAGGCGCAACCGGTATAGTAATACGCCCACCCTGGCGCTGTTGAGAGAGTACCCATAAACCCGAGCCGCATAACAGGATGGTTGTAACCCAAAAAGCGCCAAAATCCTTACCGCCGTTAAAAAGAGGCAAGCCTGCTGCCAGTATTAAAATAAACAGGTTAATTTTCTTGGACACTATTGTTGTCTCCGCCATTGATCGTATGCCTGTTCTGCTTCAAGCGCACGGCCAGCTTTTTGATAGAGCCGGCTGAGAGTGTAGTGATATAACTCTTTTTGCCGGTGACAGGCTAAGGCAGCCTGAGCCTCAGCTATGGCTTGCGAAAGTTTATTCTGGTCTTCATAGAGCAGGGCCAGGTTATGATGGAATGGCCCGAAATATCTATTCAGGGAAATCGCTTTTTGGAGATATTCCACCGCAGCATCAAGAGCGCCTTCTTTTTTTGCGATATCCGATAAGAATCCGTAAGCTTGCGCATTGAGGGGATCTAAGTTTATCGAGCTCTGCAGTGTTTTCCTTGCCGCGGAGAGATCATTTTGGCGAAGATACATAATACCACTGACATAACGCTGGCTGGCCATAAATGGCTTCACAATAATTATACCCAGTATAATAACCGCAAGAACATAAACAAGTCGGAACAGAGCGCCTATCTTAAAGGTGCATGTCTTAGTTATTAGCATTGGACGCAGCAATCCCAGCAAAATCCACCAGATGATCGCTATAGCCGGTATGGCCAGGCTATAATCAATCAGGTTATAAGCCATTAAACCGCTGATTCCGCAGATCAAGGCCAGGATCTGGTATTGCTTTTGAGGCTCCTGGCTGGACAATTTTACGAGAGTATTGCTTATTACACTATAAAATCCAAGCAGCCAAAACAACAGGCTAAAAACACCGATCTCGGTCCAGAGCTGCAAAAACTGATTATGAGCATAGAGAGAATTCAAGCCTGTGGTTTTATAGACCAGATACATACTCCCGAAATTACCCAAGCCTACTCCGCCAAGAGGATAGCCTTTGATCATGCTAATAGCCCCTCTCCACCATAAAAACCTGTTAAAAACTTCAGGCTCACGCATCTTAGCCGCTATAAAGCACACGATCACTAGGCCGGATATTAAAAGAGCGGCCAAGGCATATTTTCCCCCGGGCCGGGCCTTATTGCCACTGTTATATATTTTTCTCTTCAGAACCAGGAAAAGAAGCAAGCTGAAATATAAGCTAACCCACCCGCCTAAAGACCTGTTCCCGAGCAGACCAGCCAGGACTATTATGATCAAAACAAGCTCGGGGCAATACCCGGCCAAGTTCTTTTTCTCCCGTATTGCCAAAACTAGCCGGTAGATCAACAGCGGCATGACCAGGACAAAAAAACTACTGGCGATATTGGCATTAAGTAAAGGACCGCCGGTTATTCGTTGGCCAGACCAAATTTGCCACAGTATGACCAGGGCAATGAGACCAGCAGCGATACCAAGCAGCCTGAAGAAAAGATCACGCCAACGATCCCCTGTTAAAAGCAGCGGCCCAAGATAGAAAAAAAGATAATAATTAAAATGATTAAAAAGCTCATTGCGGGTATTATACTGGTTAACAGAATAAAAATAGGAAAGAGAAATGCCAGCCAGATACAGGAAATACCATAAGTCAGCGGTAGTATAAGAAAAAGTCATTTCCTTTTTCTGCCAGGTGACATGGAGCAGGTATATGGACAGGATAACCAAAGTCAGGATATGGATCAGGGTTTGGGCCCAGAGATCCCAACTGGCATTCAGAAAAAGCGAAATAAGAGAGGTGAACAAGAAAAGCAAAATTGCCATACGTCGCAAGGCGGTCATTTAAGCGGAGAATTCAGTTGGAAATAACGCAGCGCTCCGAATATTACGATTAAAACTAAGGCTCCTATTACCAACACTAAGAAAAGCATGCCCAGGGTATTGTCTTTCTTTCTCTCTCCCGGTTGGGGTGTAGTACTGATATTGAACGTGGAGAGAGTGGATATTTGTTTAAGGCACTCAGCAAAAAAATCATTGCCGGGATTTTCAGCGCTAAGCCTTTTATATTGTAAGATGGCTACATCAAGCTGATCACATTTATGATACATATTGATCAACTGCTGATGGATCTCTTTATTCAACCCGGCACTGGTCTTTAAAGCCAATTTAGCTTCCTCCAGGGCCAACAAATAAAACGCATGGGATTGCTCCTGATTGGCCTTTTTTTCCAGGGCCCGGCTTAAATACAAATGAGCCAGGGAATTAGCCGGTTCCTTTTTAATGATCCCCTGGAATTCATGTATGCTGATATCCAAAAAATTATTCTTAAGATGCTCTAGCGCAATATCTATATTTTCTGCCATAATAAACCTTTTAATTTTATTAAAAAAGCGCGAACTTAAGGTTTTTTACACACCTAAACTCGCGCTTTTTTTAATCTAAATAACCGCCTCTACTACATTATATGCGGAGTAATAAACACTAACAATTCTGTTTTTGTACTAACGTTACTCTTATTCGTAAATAAAGCGCCAATAATAGGTATTTCACCGATGAATGGCACCCTTGATAGGTCTTCAGTTGCCTGCTCGTCGATCAGTCCACCGATTACTAGTGTTTCCCCATCAGCCGCCAGGATATTAGTATCCGCGGTACGGGTGCTTATTGGAGGCGGCACTGTTGTTCCCGCCGGAACGTTGCCGATAGAACTGACTTCAGCGTGTATTTTCATGGTTATTTTCTTATCCAGGTTTATGCTCGGAGTTACGGTCAGTTTTACACCGACATCGATGAATTCAACAGTCTGGGTCGCTCCGCCGGAAGATACATTGGAGGAACTTACATAAGCCACTTTTTTACCAGACAGAATAGATGCTTCCTGGTTATTCAGTGTCGCTATTTTCGGGCTGGATAACACTTTACCTTTACCCTTGGTCTCTAACGCGCCCAAAGTAGCGGTCAGGTTGGTCCATTCACCGGCTTTATTAGACACTTTGCCAAGAGAGATCAAAGCCGGAGTAGGCACTCCAATAGCGCTAGTATCGATCGTACCTTGCTTCCCGGTAACATTGTCCGTACCTGCTTCTGTATCCTGGTTCGGATTCCTGCCGGTATCGGTCCAGGTCTTAGTCAAGTTCCAATTGATCCCTAAGTCTTTAGTGGCATCTTTATTGACTGATACTATTTGCGCTTCGATCATGACCTGGGGTGTAGGCACGTCCAAGATCTTGATCATATCTACTACCTTTTTTATATTATCGCTAATATCACTAACGATCACGCTGTTGGTCCTGATATCTGCCTGTATTTTTCCTTGGGCGCTTAATAAAGAGCTTAATAGCGGGATCAGTTCCGCGGCTTTAGCGTAATTCACGCCAAACACGCCGGTCTGAGTCACACCCTGGGATTGTTCTATTTTTACTGTTGCCGGAGTAGCGATCCTCATCACATTAGCGGCAATATAATCATAGGATAACCCGGTCAATCTCAGGATAATATTCAAAGCATCCTGGAAGGAAACCTTATCCAGGTGAATAGTAACAGATCCTTTTACATCATCTCCATAAACCATATTGATGCCGCTCTTAACCGATAGGATCTTCAACACGTCCCGGATATCAGCATCTTTAAAATCTAGGGAAATAGTTTGTTCTTTTTTACCTGCGGCTGGAGTTTCTTCTTCGGTGGCCTCTGCCGTTTCAACCGTGGCTGGAGCTTCAGCTACAGCCGGAGCAGGCACTGGAGCCGGAGTCTCTACTACTGGTTTTGGTTCTTCTTTAACCGCTTCCACAGGAGCTGCCTCTTCTTTAGGGGCAGCAGCTGTCGCTGCCGGCTGATCGATCTTCACGGTGACTATATTTTCACCTTTCACTACTTCATAGGTAGCCATTTCTTTAAGATCGATAGCTACGCGCACACTTTTTTGCGGTTTTACTTTAAATTGACTGGACCGGATACTTTTTATCAGGCCCTGATTAACTTGAATATTCTTATTGGTTACTTTAAAGACAGCATTAGCAACATCCACAATGATCATCGGAGGCTTGGCCACCTTAAAGTCTTTATAAGTGACAGCACCATCACCTTTAATAATAATTTCCGCTTTGGCAGAATCTAAATTAGCCGTTTCAATAGTAGTAATGGCGATTTCTGCCTCTGGCTGGCTAAAAGCAGGTAAAGAAGTAAAATGCAATCCTAGAGCTAAGATACCGAATAATACACTCGCAATCGTTAATCTTTTCATTATACTATTCACTCTCCTCTCTTAATTTAAACTCTCTCATAACGTTCTTTTTGGTGATCAGTACTACTTTATCTGCTTTTACTATACCAGCGATCCCAGGTACGGTCAAACCACGTTCATCGACTAATTTACCCCGGTCCAGGACATATGTTTTGCCATCAGCTGATTTAAATAAGGCATGTTTACGCGCCTGACTGAAAACATATCCTTTCAGGGATAACAGTTTGATATCTACTTCTGCGGCCAGTCCTTTAACCCCTAATCCCACAGCTGTATCCAGGCCAGCGCTCTTGCCTATCAGGGGGATAAATGGGTCCCTGTTATTACCGCCTTTGTAAACATAACCAGGTCCGATCTCCTTTTTTGCTTCTTCGCTCAATGATTGATCTTCAACCTGTGGTGCCGTGAAAACCAACTGCCCGGTCAGTGCCAGGAAGAGAGCTGCCAGCAGTATGATACCAGTATATTTTTTCATTAGTTTCCACCGCCTTCAGTATACGTGAATGTCTTAATGGTGAATGCCGCACTGATGGTTTCCCGGAGATTATCACCGGAAGACGCCGAAAGCTGCACATTTTCGACATTTACGATCCTGTTGAGATTGCCGATTTTAGCGAAAAACTGGCCTAGACTATTGAATGATCCCCTGATATTGACGCTGACCGGCACTTCATTATAGAATTCACGGGTAATTAACGCAGTCGGTTGGAAAGAGATCATCCGGATAGTATTATCATTTGCCCGGGAAATAATGGTCTTAAGGAATTTAGGTATCTCTTTCTTTTGCGGTAGCATTTCACCCATATACGCCAGTTTATTCTGTAACGTAGCCAATTCCTTATCAATCAATTCCTTTTTATCAGCGATGGAATTAGCATCAGCCAGTTTAGCCTTGGCCTCATTCAGTTTCACGTCAACACCCTGGATCTTCTCGTGCAGCGTATCATAAGCGAAATTTTTAAATAAAAACAGGATAACTACGCACATCACGATCGCCATGATCATTGCTTGCTTTTGTTGTAAGTTTTTCTTATCTCCAATTTTCACCAGTATATCCTCCTTTTACCCGCTGGCATTGGTTCATAGTTTACTGGTCAAAGTAACATTAAAATTTAAAGTGGTCCGGGTATTTTTATCGCCGCCGGTGGCCTCCGTAATACTCAGTAGCTCTACATTTTCAAAATATTCATTATCTTCCAGGTTGGTGACAAAATCAGCGATCGCGAAATGGTCAAAAGACATACCGTTGATCGTGATCAGATTGCCGGTTTCGGTTTTAGTGCCCTGCAAGCTGGTAAGCCAGATGCTCTTGGGCAGGCTTTTCTGCAATTCATCCATGATCATCGCCCATTTAAACCGGCCCTGCAGCAACTTCTCAACTACACCCCATTTACGGTCCAGAGCTTCTTTCTGCATTTTTTTCTGCTCTACTGCCGCTACTAAAACGCTCACCTTTTCCAGCTCTTCTTCCGCCGTTTTCAGTTCTTTCTGCTTTTTGATGAGACTGGTATACATGCTTACATACCACACCAAAAGCAGGCAGATCACCAAGATAATGCTCAAGATGGCAATCTGCAGTTGTTTTTTAGCCCCTTCTTCTCGCTGCATATCCCGCGGCAATAAGTTAATTTTGATCATAGATTGTCTCTCACCTCATTTTATTAGCTTCTGACCCTAAGAGCCAGGCCCATACATACGGAAAAGAACGGTTGCATATCGTCGAGTTGTTCATTAGAGATATTTTTCAGGTTCAATTTGACTTTTTCAAAAGGATTGATCCTCTCGACTGGTAACTTGGTTTCCTGGGTAATGATCTTTTCGATGCCTTTGATCCTGGCTGTCCCGCCGCTCAAGATGATCTTCTTCAGCGAACGTTCAGTGGATTGGGCCTGGTAATAATCCAAGGAGCGACGTATTTCACCTAATAATTCATGGAACACAGGCTTGATGATATCGGAAATCTGTTCTGATTCTTTATCTCCTTCTTCATCTTCGGACAAGATCACGCCTTTATTTTTCTTTAATTCTTCGGCTTTCAGGTAATCCAGCCGCAGGTCCCTTTGCAGGGCTTTGGTCAGGTTATTACCGGCAATCGATACGTCGCGGGTAAAACGGGACACTCCATTATCAATGATGTTAATATTAGTAAAAGTAGCGCCGATATTCAACAGGACAATACTGCCGGTATTGGTATCTTCACCCAGGTTAAAGTCATAAAGATTTTCCAAGGCAAAAGAATCGACATCAATCAGCACCGGCCGCAAGCCGACATTTTTCACTACATTGACCTGCCGCTCAATGATTTCCTTTTTACCGGCGACCAGCAAAACATCCATCCGCTTGGTCTCTTCTTCTTCATTATCGCCGAGTATCTGGAAATCCAGGATCGCCTGGTCGATCGGGAAAGAAATATAAGGTTCAGCTTCAAACTTAATGGTGGTTTCCAGGTCCTTCTGGGACATCTTCGGCAGGATAATATAGCGGACCACAACAGCATCTCCGCTAATGGAGATAATGGCCTTCTTGATGTTAACCTGGTTTTCCGTGATCACTTGCTTAAGGACGTTTTCGATAAGCTTGTCTTTCTCTTCGGCAGGCATGGTGGTGAGGGCGGTATCGGGACTGATTTCGCGCAAACCTAATTTGGTGAGGGTATCATTTTTCAGGTAGGCGATCTTTATAGTATGCGTGCCAATGTCAATACCTACTGCATCAAAACTGGGTTTCAAATTTTTCATATGTATTCTGTCTCCTTTTCGACCACCTTTCTTATATGTTAATTAACATAATCACTATTTATTGTCAAGAAATATTTTATGGTTCGTTCTTTTCCATCTCGGTAAATATCACATTACCGACGGTGTTGCCCTCGGCATTAACATACGCGGTGATAACTTTTGTGATGCCGCCGATGGTGACCCGGGTCCTGATCTTTATCATTTTTAAACCGATTATCTCGCCGCCGTACCTGGTGTACGTGGCCCAGCCATGATCACGATCAACCTCACGCGCGCCGCCAACCGCGCTGTCATAAGGATTGGCAAAAGCTCCACCCACTCCCGCTACACCGTGCCGGTTGTACGCATCTGTCGTATCCTGGCTAACTGTGTCCACTCCGGCGCCGGTAATGAAATTAGCAGACGGGCTGTCATAAGCCTGCGGATCATGGTCATCATTACAGATATAGATACGATAATAAAGATATTGTCCGGCATAAGCTTCATTCAGCGGTATTTGCGCAGTCCATTGCCCGCCGGTAGCCGGGCCGGTCATTTGCACATAACCGGTAGTATTACCGGCCAAGGTATAGATCGTATCAGCGTTGTCAGGAATGAAATTAAAATTAGGGGTTGTGCCGGCAGTCAGATACTTATCTGATCCTGAGGCCAAACAGCTGGCCGGCGGAGCAGTCGTGGAGATACGGTAATACACTCTGGTATCATGCACTGGTGAGCGTGGCGTAGCTGTCCCCATAACATTAGGATCAGGATTATGGTAAATACCGCTATTAGTTCCGCGCCCAGAAATCATATTACAATATATTGCCGGTGCTGTTGAATAATTGCCGTCATTCAGGTCCCATAATTCCGCCCTGATCGTATAAAAACTGATCCAGGAACTATTACCAGGATCGACCACGCTACGCGGTTGCAGCGCGCTGGCATCAGTAGCGCTGAATCGCACATAAGGCCGGCTATAGTCATCCTGCATCACAGTATAGCAGAATTGGTTTCCCGCTTGTGCCGTAGCTAAGGTTTTCGTCACTCCTGCGCCATAGCAAAAACCGCGGTCTGAGCCGTCACGGACAGAGAAGTAATAGCGCACATCAATACTTTCCGGCAAACTCATCAACTGCGTATTCACCGGGCTTTTCATAAAACTGAAATGGCCATAGAACGGGCCGGCAAATCCCCCGGAGAAAGTGTCACTGGCGTTATTATCGATACCGGAAACTATTAACGTCGATACTGCATCTAAAGGATTATCATTGACCCAGCCGGTAGTATAGGCAGTAGTAGAAGAACAGTAAGTAATATAGGAATTACCGGCGCCGGTTTGGCCATCGGCATAAGCCAGTCGCACATACAGGCCGGGATATTCACCATAAAAAATATCTCCTTTATTATCAGTCAAACCGGGTAAGGTAAACCGATTCGCGCTCATATATAGAATATCCAATGGCGTGGAATTGATAGGCGTAAAATATCTGATAGATGAAAGAGTTTGCAGGAGATCGTTCCATACATGCCGCATCGGCTGCAGGCGAACATCATCATTTTTCTCTCCCGGATTTGCTGCTTTGTAACCCGTCGCGCGGCGCACGTAATAAGTATAGGTATTGGCTGTCCCTGGTTTTTCATTGATCCACTCAGGCTCACCATCAGCCAATGGTACTGGCTTATCAGTTTTCTGATGACCGGAGATACGCACTCCCACCATTCCCCAGGGATTATTAGCGTCCCAGGAACTATTCCCGGCGGCATGGATATCAGTCGGGATATCAGCATAAAAATACGTAGCTGACGAATCCACTGCTCCTACCGGCGTATAAGCAGTACCGTTTATATGATGTTGTATGCCCACTGTACCACTACTGGGATCCACATTAGTCCAGACCTCTGGTACTCCCGGCGATGCGCTGGCTCCAGCCCGACGCGTACCAGTGGTATAGTAAAATCTTATTTCCGGCGGATTAGCCCCTGACCCGGTAGTGATCTTGGCATAATGCCTGACCACATGGTTATTACCGACAGTATAGGCGACAGCGCCATAATTAGTCAAATTGCAGGTAGTTGTGCTGAAATTAATATCAACAGATACATCTGTGGCCACAGGAACAGTAGTGCCATAACAAGGAGTATTATTTCCGCCACCTACCTGTCCGCCAGAATCGATCAAATATACCAGTTGCCCGCCTGGAGGAGTTCCAGGATTGATACTGACCTCATTGCCCTGTATGGATTCATTCCCAGCATAGTCAACACTGGTTACAGTATAATAATAGGTAAGCGTGTCTAACAACTCGTCTCCCACGACTAGGCCATCAATAAAAGGATTATGCGGTGATCCTGCTAAGCCAGCTCCGCGCATTTCAACTATCCTTTTACTTAGATGGTTATTAGCGGGAATAAGGCCCTCCGCGATAACCTGCGCTTTCCAAGTATCCCAGGTCCAGGGAGCTACACATGAAAAAGTACTACGATAGAGATTATATTCTGCCACTTCGCTTACCCTTTTATATCCCGCAGGAGCTGGAGTAGCTGGTGCATGCCCCGGTAGAGAATCATCTACATCGTTCCAGGTCAGCGTCGCACTGGTAGCAGCCATGGTAGTTGTCCCGGCCAGGTCATTGACAATGGTTGGGGTTGTGATATCAATACCAAAGGCGATCAAGTCAGCGCCGGCTACGCCTGCCGCGTAAGTATAATCGCTAATATTACCAGAATTCACATTTATATTGTCTTCACAACGAACGCGCCAGTGGAATTGCCCTTCACCGCAGCCTGGTATAGCCGGCAAAGTCGCGGAAGTCCACCAGGATGAATAGGGAAATGGAGCGGTTCCCCACAAATTCCAAACAAATCCCCAAACTATATTACCGCCGCTGGCATATGATTTTTCATAAGAAATATCATAGTCATAACGCACATTCTCAGCTGTAGCAGGCAGAACCGGATCGCTCAAATTAGCCGTACCTATTAAGTAAGGAGCGTTGGTCCAGGAATTAGCGCCGCCAACATAAAGCGGCTGGCCTAAATTGGCCGGCGGATCAGGATAACCGATATAATTCGTAGAAGTAATTGAATCCCGGTGCGCGCCCACGTCACTCCAGATATCAGGCGCGACTACGATTTCTTTGGCGTAATCAATACAGGGGCTAGTCACGGTTTGCCCGGTAGCAGCCCTGGCCGGAGTATATTTATTTTTCAGTTCATAGGACGTAGCCAAGACCCCGGTGCCGAGATTCAAGAACTGCGGATCCCAGGAAATATCTTGCCAGAAGCTTTCTCCCGCATGCAGACCATCTCCGGTAGGAGCGAGAGAAATTGAATTGTAATTCGTACCATTATTATAGACATCATTACGATCACCTTTGATATCCGTGCAACCATCCCACCAGCCATTATCGCTTTCATCTATCCCGGTCCCGGAGTTATTGGCAATAATGCAACGGTAAAGCTGCAAATAACCAGCGCCACAGCGAACACCGGTTGAGTTGTTGGCAAAAGTGCAGTATTCCACTTTTGTATCGCAATTCCAGCCGGCAACAGTCGGATTGGATCCGGTACCGACTTCGTTCTTATAATCAATGTTTAAGCCATAGGTATTGCTGTAGCTGATATTATAACGATAAACTGATTGGTTGGTAGCAGCCGTGCGGGCATATATTTCAAAGCCATAACTGCTATTGCGGACCAGGTTATATTCTACCGTCTGCCCGCAGGAAGCATATTCATAGATCGCCGCGTTCATCGAATAACATATATTATGATTGACATTATTAAAATTGCAATAACCATGGCCGTCATAATCCCCGCCGCCGCCGATAGTTTTACCGATGCTGATACCGTTCCGCGAAGTATTATGAATGTTATTATAGCGAATAATATTATTTGCCGCGCTGGTATTCAAGCAAATGCCATCGTTCATGCGCACGACCATGGATGTATCGCGGCCGTCTATCTCAAAGCCGTCGACCGTAATATTATCTCCCTGGTTATACGGCGCTCCACCCCAGATCTCTATTCCAGCGCAAACATTGCCGCCGAAACTTTCATTAGAGCCGATGATCTTGGCCAAACCGCGGTTCTGGGCTTTGATCGTGACCCCGCTGTAGAACATCATGCACACGGCCATATAATTATCACCAGTCGCAGCCCTGGCTGCGTCACATAACGCGGAGTTGTCCCAATAGGAATAAGTACCATCCATGACATTGATCACATCTCCGGCAGCGGTGGCAGTATTAGCGGCCTTTTGCAAACTCTTGAAAGCTGTTGCCGGAGTAGTACCGGTATTACCATCATCACCAGTATTACTGACCCAGTAATTGACTGCTTGCGCGGGATAAACAAAAATGGCAGTAATAAAAAATACTGCCATTACCAAAAGATAAAATATTTTATTTGCTGAATTCGGGCACATATAGGCGATGCGCGGCTTTTTCATAATTGACCACCCCATTAGAATACAGTCCTTCCCAATATAAAAGTTCCATAAGATACTGATTCTGTCAACAACTATTTAACGAGCGCGACCTTACTGGTTTTCTCAAATCCTTCGGCCTTGATATGGACCAGGTAGACCCCACTGGCTACAGCTTCATTATCGGCGTTCTTGCCATCCCAGGTGACCTTATTCACTCCTTTGGAGCCACCGGTAGTACTGGCGTCATAATGTGTTTCTTTTATCAATTCACCATAAATATTATAGATCGATATGGTCACTCCTTTATCCTCATTTAAGATATAGCGTATAGTCAATGGTCCCAGTTTTGGCTTATAAGGATTGGGGTAAGAGAAATCACCGGTGATAGCATCCAGGTTGCCCAGGTTATCTACCGTAAAATTACCGGTTGTACCTGTCCCTGTGCCGTAGCCATCATTGGCGCTGATGCGTATCTGTACTGTTTCGTTAATGACCTGGCCGATGTCAGCCACTGAATCCCAAACAAAAGAATAACTGGTGGCGGTGGTCGAATTGGTCGTCAACCCAGTCATATTATTGCCCCCGCTTCCTTTGGTAGCGCTGGTAAAAGTAGTCCCACCGTCAAGGCTATAAGATACGCTGATAGTACAGGTATCGGCATCAAAATCAACCAGGTTATAGTTAATAGTGATATTATCCGACTGACTGGTAGTAATAGCCGCAAAGGTCACTAGAGGCAACGAATTTCCTTTGGGCAAGGAGTTGGCTTGCGGGCTGGTGGTATCGATCAAGCTGGTATTAGGGACCTCATCTTCGGTTTTGATCCCAAACCAGTATCTAACGTCAGTGGTCAAACCGGTCAAGGTGTATGTTTCCGTATTGCCTGCTTCCTGGGGAACCGGCAGTGTGGTGCTGGAAATACCGGTTAGGTAACTCGTGTCCCATTCGGCCCCGCCAAAAGTAGCAGTAGCATATTTAACCAGGTAGTTAGTAGCAGTGCGTATATTGCCATCGTCTCCTGGAGCGGTCCAGGTCAGGACCAGTTCACCTCGTTTGTTGCCTGGAGCGGCTTGCAGGTTGCTGATCGCCGCTGGAGGCGTCAAGTCAGTAGAAACTTCCAACCTGACATAATCAGTATAGATCCCTATCGGCACAGAAACCAGTCCGCTGCCATCATCTGTCGTTTCCACGAGAACCTGCACAGTTCCATCAGCTTTCACATAATTGGCAATAGTCACCGCAGACAGGTTTACCTTACTGTTCAGTTCATGTACCCCGACGTTCGCCATGTCATAACTATAACCGTCGATACGATCGAAACGTCCCAGGGTCTTATTCCATAAATATAGATAGACCCCGCTGTTGGGAGTGCTGGTATAGCCTTTCCAATAAACCCGGAAATAAGTGATATTGGCCACGACATCAGTGATCTTAAAATTGAACTTCATATAGGTATAATTGGCATTCGTATCAGTCGCTGATTCATATGTGGTGTCAGCATTCTGCAAAGCGCTGGTATCAGTGACCTGGGTGCCAATATTGGATTCAGTAGCCAATGGGAAACTGGAAGTGCTGCCTTTGTAGCAAGTAGCCGTCGCGTTGGTGACAAAGGAATAATAATTAAAAGTAGTATCATCCGCGTATTTATTTACGTAAAATGACTCATCGGAAAGATCAGTGCCTTGTCCGCCATCAGCGCTGGTCACTATAGCCTTGATCTTGTAATTGCCGCTAGTAAATATCTTAGTAGAATCCCAGCTGAACTGGAAGGGAGCGCTGGTATCAGTGCCGATCAGAGTAGAGGTCAAACCATCATTGGCTGTATAATAGAAAGCTACACTGCTGATACTTGAATCAGCATCCGTAGCTGTCGCCGTAATATTTACCGTCCCGCTCAATGTTTCCCCGCCATTAGGATAAGTGATCGCGACCTGGGGCGGATTACTGGATAGCGAGCGATAGACAATGTGGCTGAAATCGTGGCCATAACCAAATTCAGAACTGTCTTCCCAAATCACATAAAAAGTACCAGCGCTAAGCGCTATGTTAGGAGTATAAGCATTACCGGTACTTTCGGTAGAAAGAATTCCCGTATCCGTACCCCAGCCAGAATCGTTCACTGGTTTCTTCTTAAAGAAAATATGAGAATTGGAACCGGCATTATTATAATTACTACTATCTGCCCAGACTATATATACGTTGGTATCATCAGCCGCCAGGCACGGGGTAATGCCATTACCGGTTGACTCAGTAGATACTACTTCGGTAGCCGGCCAGGTACCGGAAGTCATTTTCTTTTTATACGCTATGCGGAAAAAAGTGCCATTGGTGCCGGCATATTCAGTATTATCCCGCCAGGCAACATGCACAATATTGGCCGCGACAACCAGGGAGATGGTCGGAGCGTCAGCCCACTGCCCTAAAACAGTTTCCGTGGATATTGTTTCCGTGGCCAGCGGCCAGGTACCGTTCAAATCTTTCTTTTTATAAAGAATATAGGCTCCGCCGGCATAGATGTCTTCATCATACCAGGCAATATATACTGAAGCATTATCCAGAGCAATGACCGGCTTTTTAGAGTCATAGGTACTTTCAGTGGAAACTATCTCCGTGGATGCCGGCCACACATCACCTAAGGATTTTCTCTTATAGCAAATATCCCGGTCAGTACCACTACCGCTGAGATTAGCAGGACTGTCCCAGGTAATATAAACATAGTTAGCGTCCAAAATGATCTGTGGATTTTTTGCTTCTGCTGTGCTTTCCGTGGATACTACTTCGGTAGCCGCGGGCCAGGTCCCGGCAAGCGCTTTTCTTTTGAAAACTATTTTTGAATCTCCACCCCGGCTTTCATAATTTGAATCATCCTCCCACGTTACATAAACATAGGTACTATCGATCGCGATCCTGGGATTACGGGCACTCGCGCTTAACTGTTCGCTGGATACTAATTCCGGAGTACTGTCAGCCCAGGAACCAGTCAGGCCTTTCCTTTTATAATATATATGGGTATAGCCATCAGTTTCTCTCTGTTGCCAAACCGCGTACGCGTAAGTACTATCCACAACGATGCAAGGCACGGTAACCGTATTAGTATTATCAGTGGTCACTGTCTCAGTCACAAAAGCTGATACCCTGCACACATGGAAACTTAACAGTAAACCCAATACTAGGCCGAAGATTATTTTTTTATTCAAAGTCATAGGTCCTTCCTATGTTTATTTGATCATTTTGGCAATTTTTTCGTTCAATGGCATTGCCGTCCCCTGATCATTGATCACCTTAAGCCTGATCTTTTCGCATTCATCATAGCTGGTTTGGTTTTTAGTGTACCAGGCTGACCACCATTCTTTTTCATATTGCTGTAACTTTTCGCCGACTGCCGCTGCTTCTTTTTCCCCTGCCGGAGCACCCAGGCTCAGGCTCTTTTTTTGCATGTCTGCTGGCCAGTTCAGCTTTTGCGCTACAGCGTATCCTATATATATTTTTTCTTCCCGCGGCGATAATTTTATTTTGGGCGGCACTTTTTTGTGGATAATACCACGCGGATAATTGGCTGGAGCATGGATCTTTTGCTGCGCGGCTTTTACTTCCGCGGCGTTTTTTTTGATCCATTTAGCTGTTTCGAATTCAGTCACAGCCCTTTGCTGCAAGCCCATGCCTTTATAGATCCTGGCTAATTCCAAATGCGGCTGCGGATCAAGAGGATCCTTGGCGATCAGCAATTGGTAGTATTCCTGGCTGTTCTTTATTACATTCGCTTGCGGATCTTTAATTAAGGCTAGTTGTTCCAGAGCCTCTTTGTTCTGGTCCATTTTAGCCAGTCCCTTGGATAATTCCAAACGCAGGGCATCTTCATTCGCAGCGCCCGGGAACTCTGCCAGGAAGCGCTTAATAGTATCATTTTGTTCCTTATATTTTCCCAGGCGTGAATATATATCGATTAGCAGCGACAAGGCTTCTTTCCGGTATTGATTAGCAGGGAAAAGATCTACTAATTTCTTTAAGGCGTTCTCAGCCGCGGCATCATTAAATAAAAAATAGCGATAAATATATCCGGCTTTATACCAACAAACAGGAACATATTCAATCCGGGGATATTTGGTCGCCACGAATTCGTATTCCCTGGCTGCTTCCTGGTATTTTTGATAACTATATAATGTTTCTGCCGCGGCAAAACGAATCTGCGCCTGACGGACCTGGTGTTTTTGGTAAGCTTTAGAGCCAACAACCAGGCCAATGACCAGTAGGATAATGAGGAGACTGACCAAGCCCCATTTTTTCCGGGTTCCTATTCCTATCATAAACACTCCGTCATTGGTTATTTTACGCTTCATTCCACCATTGGGGTAACACTTGTCTGCAACTGATATTCTTCTTCTTTATTGGCCCGGGAACTTTTAGCCAATTCTAAAATTATGCTGAAATTTTTCTGCTCTACGTTCCTGATCGTGGCTTTCCTGATATATTTGCTCAGGGGATCCGGAGAGATATTGGACCAATTACCGTTACCCCACATCTGCCGGTATAAAATAAGAGTTGAAGAATCATAAAATAAACGGTATTTATCGCTTCTCAGGCCTGTAAACTTATAATAGTCAAGAAAACTTACCGCCGTCGCGGTGCTAAAAACCACTTCTTGCGGCGCTATGGATATGTCGTCAAAATAAGATTCTGTCCCGGGAGTTAAATTAGCCAGCCTGATCTTAAAAAACTCACCGGCAGTACGGTTGGTCATGACAAAATATTGCTGCCAATAACCGGTAGCTGCGGCCGTACCTATCACGACCGGAGGAGCAAAATCAGAGCCGGCGCTGCGTAATAAACGCACCTCAGTCTGTCCTCCTGCCTTGATCCAACCGGAAAAAATATAAGTTCCCGTATAAGGAAATGACGAAACAGCGCTTTCGTAACTCACGCTTCCAGCCGTGCTGGCTGCTTTGATGGCATAAAAACCGCTTTTCAAATGAGGACTGCCGACCCCGATCTTCGAGATCCCGGCGGGGAAAGGATCTTGCCAGCTCTCCGGCGGCGCGGTTATGTTCTGGGGTGATTCAAAGCCTGGATTATATCCGGCATTACCGATACTGGAAAGCTTGGCGCTGCGAAAGTCTTCTTTGATCCAGTATATAGCATCCTGGGCATTTTGCTGTAATTCCAGTTTGGTACCGCTGGTCCAGATCATTTGGGTGGATAGTTTGATCAGGTAGAACAAGGCAACAGTTACTATACCGCAAATACCGACCACGATCATTATTTCGACTAAAGTTACGCCTTTATCACGGGCTGGACGATCAAGCACGATCTTATGGTACATCCCAGACACTCACTTCCACCGGCACATCTTTTGTGCCGTCTTTCATAATGAGATTCAGGGTAAAACTATGTGTCGTAAAACTATCAGTTAACGCCACCTGCCAGGTAGGTCTGTCCTGGATAAACCTGAGGGCTTTTTGCACGCCTGCTTCTCCGTAATATTGTTCCTTGGCAATAATTTTTTTATGTACCGTACCTTTGGACTGGACCGCCAGCCACAATCCGAAACTGATAGCTCCCACGGCTAAAACGATCAATATGATCGTTGCTGTTATCAGTAAACTACCCTTATTGTTTCTTAGTCTCAGCATGATCGGATCCTAATCTAATAGCGTTTTATATTCGCTCTTAATGTAGTGAGTGTTACCGGTTTCCCGCCAGTCCGGCCGTTCCAGTCAACTGTAACGATGATCTGTTTATAATTTGTGGTCCCGGCGCCCAGCACGGTGATCTGTCCAGCGTCAGGGACATCGACATATTGCACAGTAACCTGTCGTTTAAATTTCGGCCGGGAAGGAATTAGCGGAGACACAGTTGGAAAGCAGGCGCTGGCGATTATATTATTGGCTATATCCCTGGGAGGAAATTCGATCAAGCCATGATAATCATCAATATCATCCCAGGTCAATTTTGCCGCGTTAGACCCCGTAGTGTCAGGATTGGTTTCACCCGTGTCACGGCCAATGGCTGAATATGGCGGACCCGGGGTTTGCCCGCCACCGGCTGGTTCTGTTTCATCCCACTTTTTTTGTTTGATCTCTTCCAGCATGTCCTGGGCCAACTGGATGGCAATATTAGCGTCGCCAAAGCTCATCGCTCCCTTTAAACTACTAAATAATACTTTGGTCAAAGGCACGATCACTAACAACAAGATCGTGACGGCGATCATTAGCTCTACCATGGTCATGCCCTTAGTATTCTTAACCGCTATTTTTAACATAAACAACCAGAACTCCTTAATCTTAGTTCAGTTAATCAATATTAACATAATAGGTAATAGTTGTCAAGGTTCCCTAGCAAGCTTAAAAAATAAAATACTTCATTACTAAGGAAGAGAGCTGGTCATTGAATAGTATTACTACAATAGTAGCCGCAGCGATAAAAGGTCCAAAAGGGATCGGATCCTTTCTTTTCTTTTTTCCAGACAGTAATAATACGACACCCACTACCCCGCCAAAAAGAAAGGATATACCCAACATCATCAGGGTATTCTCCCAGCCCAGGAAAGTACCCAGTCCGGCCGCCAATTTAATATCTCCTCCACCCATACCACCACGACTGATCCAGGCGATAAAATACAGGATGCCGCCGCCAACCAGCAGGCCGACATAGCTGGCCACCAGCCGGTTCAGGACAGGAGGAAAATAAAAAATGATCTGCAAATATAAATCGTTGTTAAAAAAACTAAACACTGTGCCGGCAACCATCAAGCCGTAACTTAACTCATCCGGTATTATCTGCTCCTGGAGATCAACAAAGGTAATCACTACCAGGGCCAGGGAGACCAGGGCATACAGCCAGAAGTAAAATGTAAAATAATACTTTAGATATAATGCGGAAAATAAGATCCCAGTGATCAGCTCTACGACCGGATAGCGCCAGGATATAGATTGCTTGCAGGAACGGCATTTTCCCCGCAAGAGCATAAAACTTAAAACCGGAATATTGTCATACCAGGGAATAAGATTATTACAGGCTGGACAATGGGAAGCAGGAAAAACAATTGATTCATTACGGGGTAACCGGTATATGCAAACATTGGCAAAACTGCCAAAAAGCAGACCGAATAAAAATACAATAACGGCTTCAACGATAATAACATTCTCCTTTTGGAATAAATGGGTTGGGGTAAACCCCAACCCATTTATATTTAAGTACGAATATTACATCTCAGCTTACCAAGTACTAATTATTACGTTACTAGTCTTAGTTGAATCAAAATTGTTGCAATCTACGTAGAATCTAGCCGTAGAGGTCGAGTTCATATCAGTAATCGTAGCCCCGGTCTCATAAACCCAACCGCCATCCCCTGCACCGCCGCCACCCATAATATTCCCACGCACTTGTGAAGGAAAAGCACCAGTAGCATGAGCACTATTAGTACAAGCTTCAGTAGCCGGTTTGATTTCATCGAGATAGTTATTTGCGCCAGTTCCTCTAAACGGAGAGCCCATAATTCCCGCGCCTACCACGATGTTACCGACAGCGGTAACTCCTCTTGAGGGAAATAGGCCTTCTGTATCGCTATAATAAATATTAAGAGCAGAACGGACAGCGCCCAGATTACCTTTGGTAGCACCTTCCCTGGACCTTCTAATAAAGTTCATATAACGCGGAATAGCTATACCAGCCAAAATACCGATAATGGCTACCACGATCATCAATTCTACCAAGGTAAATCCTTTTTTACTTCTTAAGAATCTCATCATATTTTTCACCCCCTTCCGGTCTTTAATATCATACCTTCACTTATATTAAAATAACACAGTTCAATCTTGATGTCAAGACAATTTTTTCCCAGGTCATCATGAACCTTTACTAACGACTTCACCCATTTCAAAGATAGGCATGAACATGGCAATGACCATGGCGCCGATCACGATACCCATCACCACGATAATGATCGGTTCGATCATGCTGGTCAGACCGCTGACCGCCACATCTACTTCCTGGTCATAAAAATCCGCTATTTTATTCAGCATATTATCCAGGGCGCCGGTTTCTTCCCCGACTGAGATCATCTGGGTGACCATCGGCGGGAACACTCCGCTTTCCTTCAACGGGGCGGCGATCCTTTCACCTTCACGGATGTTCTCCCGGGCATTCATGACCGCGTCTTCCACTATTTTATTACCAGAGGTCTTTCCGGTAGTGCCAATAGCATCCAGGATAGGCACACCGCTTTTGACCAGGGTGCCCAGGGTACGGGAAAATTTGGCAATGGCCACTTTGCGGATAAGAGTCCCGAAAACAGGCACTTTCAGCAGGAAATTATCCCAAACCCTGTTCCCTTTTTCTGTTTTAATATATTGCCGGAAAATAAAGACAAACACGATAGCGCCAACGATCAAGAACACAATATATTTCCTCAGCATTTCACTAAGGGAGATCAAAACTTGCGTAGGCATGGGCAATTCACCGCCAAAAGCGGAAAATACCTGCTTAAAAGTCGGGATCACTACGACCAACATGAAAATGGTAATAGCGGTCGCCACAAAACTGACGATCGCGGGATAGACCATAGCGCTTTTCACCTTGCCCATTAAGCGAGCCGTGGATTCCAGGTACGCGGATAACCGTTCCAGAATAATATCCAACACCCCGCCGGTCTCACCGCTGCGGATCATACCTACATATAATTCATCAAAAACAGTAGGATATTTAGCCATAGAATCAGCAATGGAAAGACCGCCTTCAATATCAGTCTTGACATCGCTGATCACCTGCTTAAATGTTTTATTATCGATCTGCTCCACCAGGATGCTTAACCCCTGGACAATCGGCACACCCGCGCTTACCAGGGTGGACAACTGCCGGCTGAACAACACCAAGTGTTTGGTTTTGACCTTTTTCCCTTTTTCCTTTTTCATAAAAGGAAGAGCTTCGATCATGGCGCTGGCAAAATTCTTCTTCTCTTCTTCGATCGAAAGAATGACAAATTTCTGTCCCCTGAGCTTATCCGCCACATCTTTCTGGATCTTGGCTTCCATCACCCCGGACATCTCTCCGCCTTGCGCGGCACGAACTTTATACTTATATTTAGGCATCGACACGCCTCCTTAAAAATTTCAATTTTTTCTGTTCTATTTGAACGATTCTTTGCACAACCTTTGCAGGTCTTCCGCATCCAGTGTGTGCGTCATCGCTTCCGCATAGGTGATTATATGTTTGGAATAAAGATCATATAAGCCGTAATTCATGGTCTGCATACCGTATTTAGCGCCGGTCTGCATGGCCAGGGGAACTTGCTGGGTTTTCTGTTCCCGGATCAAATTCCTGATCGCCGGAGTGACCACCAAAACTTCCGAGCACATTACCCGGCCAGAACCGCTGGCTTTGGGGATCAACTGTTGGCACATGACTCCCTGCAGTACAAATGATAACTGGGCCCTGATCTGGGTTTGTTGGTGTGGCGGAAAAACGTCGATGATACGGTTGATCGATTGGGGCGCGTCGGTAGTATGCAACGTGGCAAAAACCAGATGGCCGGTCTCTGCTATGGTCAGGGCCGCAGAAATAGTTTCCAGGTCGCGCATTTCACCAACCAGAATGATATCCGGGTCTTGCCGCAAGACATACTTTAAGGCCTGGACAAAAGAATTTGTGTCATTGCCTACTTCGCGTTGGTTAACTATACAGTTCTTATGGGAATGGACGTATTCGATGGGGTCTTCGATCGTCACGATATGGCTGTGGCGGTTCTCATTGATATAATCAATAATAGAAGCTAAGGTAGTGGTCTTACCGCTGCCGGTCGGACCGGTGATCAAAACCAATCCCTTCGGCAATTTTACGAAATCTTCTACGACCGAGGGCAACCGTAGATCTTCAAAAGAGCATATTTGGTTGGGAATGGAACGCAAGGCAGCGCCGATATGGCCGCGCTGGCGAAAAACATTCATTCTGATACGTCCGACATCTTTTACTCCGATGGACAGGTCCAGCTCATTGAATTTTTCAAACTTCTCTTTCTGGTTATCACTAAGGATGCTATAGATCAGCCGTTGGGCCAAATCAGGCGTAAGCTCTTCAAATTCCAGCTTGATTAACTCACCATCGATCCTGAGTTGCGGCGGGCTGCTTACCGTAAGATGCAGATCGCTGGCTCCCTTTTTATACATTAAACGCAACAACTCATCCATTGTTATCATATTTAATTGTTCTCCTCAGTTTTTCGCTTTTTTAATCCCTGCCCGCCAATATTTTCTGGGCGGGAACAATCAACTATGAACAATCAACTGACTCAGCCGGCATCAGCAAAGGTCACCCGCATCATTTCCTCGACTGTAGTGACCCCGTTGAGCACTTTGCGGAAAGCCGCTTCTCTCAAGGTGATCATGCCATGCTCGCGTGATTTCTGTTTGACCAAATGAGTAGAAGCCCTTTCCAGTATTAAATCCCTGATCTCGTCTTCTATGACCATGATCTCATAACAGGCCAACCGGCCGCGATACCCGGTATTGGTACAACGGTCACAACCTTTGCCACGGTACAGCAGGACTGGTTTATCATCTTCATATTTCTGGCCAAGATCCCGGATGAACTGCGCCGGGACCTGGTAATCCTCTTTACAATTCTCACAGATCACCCTGACCAAACGTTGGGCAATGACCATGACTACGGTGGAAGCGGTCAAGAAGGGTTCGATACCCATATTGGTTAAACGGGTAACCGCGCCGGCCGCGTCGTTGGTATGCAAGGTGGAAAACACCAAATGGCCGGTCAGGGCCGCGTTAATAGCGATTTCCGCTGTTTCCGCGTCGCGGATTTCACCGACCATGATAATGTCCGGGTCTTGCCGCAAGAAGGAACGCAATCCAGCCGCGAAAGTCAGGCCGATATCCGGTTTGGCCTGTACCTGGTTGATACCTTCCAAAACATATTCGACCGGGTCTTCAATGGTCATGATATTGCGGTCAGGATAATTAAGGGTGCTCAAGGACGAATAAAGAGTAGTAGATTTACCGCTGCCGGTCGGACCGGTCACCAGGCAGATCCCGTAAGGTATTTCAATATGTTTCTGGTAAATAGGCAATACATCCGGCTCAAAACCAAGCTTGGTCAAATCCAGGCACAGCGCCGAGGCATCCAAGATACGCATCACTACTTTTTCGCCAAAAGCAGTAGGCAGGATGGATACGCGCAAATCGATCTCCTTGCCGATCACTTTCACTTTGATGCGGCCGTCCTGCGGCAAACGCCTCTCAGCGATATCCAGGTTGGCCATAATTTTAATACGGGAGATAATAGCCGAGGTCAATCTTTTGGGCGGAGAGGATATTTCATGCAAAACACCGTCTATGCGATAGCGGGTGCGCAATGATTTCTCGAATGGTTCGATATGAATATCGCTGGCTCCTGATTTTACCGCGCCGGTCAGGATCAGGTTCACAATTTTCACTACCGGAGCTTCTTCGCCGGCGGCTTCCAGGGAGGCGATATCAACTTGCTCTTCCTCTTGTTGTACTAACTCCAAGGTCCCGCCGCTCTTGCCATCGTCCATGGTCTTAAGAATATCTTCCATGGATCCTTTATTGCCGTAATATTTTTCAATAGCAGACTTGATCTCCGCTTCAGAAGAGATCACTACCTTGATCTCATACCCGGTCATCACCCGCAGGTCATCTACCGTGAATACATTGAGCGGGTCAGCCATGGCGATAGTTAAAATATTTTCTTCCAGCGAGATCGGCACTAAGGTCTGGTGCCGGCAGATATTCTCCGGCACGATCTTAGTGACATCGCCGGATATCTCGCCATATTCACTCAAGGAAACATAGGAGATCCCTAATTGCTTGCCCACAAAAGCAGCCATCACATCTTCCGTGATATAGCCGAGCGCCATTAAATTCTGGCCCAGCCTCCCGCCGCTTTTTTTCTGTTCTTCCAAGGCTTCCTGTAATTGTTCACTGGTAATAATGCCGGTTTCCACCAGCATTTCGCCTAATCTTTTGTGTGTGCCAGTTTTCTTCAACAATACCATTCTGCTTAAACCTCACCGAGTTTACATATTTTTAGCTTTTTCGATCAACTATCAACTATGAACTACGAACGGTCTTTATTGTATCGCCGTAATCGCGGTTACATTCACTATATCCATAGTGCTGCAACCGCGCGAAAGATCATTAACCGGCTTGGCCAATCCCTGGAAAATAGGACCGTATGCTTCAGCCTTAGCCAGCCGTTGGGTTAACTTATACGCAATGTTTCCGGCATTCAAATCAGGGAATATCAACACATTAGCTTTACCGGCAACCTTGCTCCCCGGCGCTTTTTTCACGCTAACTTCCGGAATAAGCGCAGCATCGCCTTGCAATTCACCGTCAACCGTCAAACTCGGATCTTTTTCCTTAATGAGGGCCAGGGTTTTCAGCACTTTATCGATCATTTCGTGCTGGGCGCTACCTTTGGTAGAAAAAGAAAGCAAAGCCACGACCGGCTCTGCATTTAATAGTAATCTGGTATTCTTGGCAGTAGCTAACGCAATATTGCATAGCTGCCTCGGGGAAGGATCTGGGACCACCCCGCAATCAGCATACATTAACGCCCCGCCCACGCCAAAGGAAGGATCTGGCACGATCATCAGGAAAAAACTGGAAAGGGTTGAATTCCCTTCAGCCAATCCAACACAATATAACCCGGCTCTAGCTGTTTCAGCGGTGGTATTCAGGGCTCCCCCCACAACTCCATCAGCTTCGTTATTACGAAGCATCATGCAGCCATAATATAATGGATTAGCCATGGTCTTGGCTGCATCTTCTACGGTAATTCCCTTGTGCTTGCGTAATTCAAAAAACTGGCCGATGTATTCCTGGTGACGAGGATGGGCCAGATGGTTGATTAAATTCACCTGCTCCAGGTTGACTTTTAGTTTTTCGGCTTTTAACCTGATCGTATCACTATTACCTAAAAGGACGACTTTGGCAATGCCTTCTCTGGTGATGATACTGGCGGCTTCGATCGTGCGTTCTTCTTCTCCCTCAGGTAAAATAATAGTCCGTTTTTTCCGGCGCGCGCGTTCTCTAATATCTTCGATAACACTCATGGATTCTCCGTCGTAAAACAATATTAATTTCTTTTATCATATCCTTATTTTTTTGTCAATGAAAACTTTTGCCGTAATTTTTGTTCTACAAACGGAGGCAAGAATTGCGCCGCCTGTCCACCTTTGGACATGATCTCTTTGACTACACTGGAAGACAAATATGTATACGGTTCAGCTGGCATCAGGAAAACAGTATCCACCGCGCTTTCCAACTTGCGATTCATTAATGCCATCTGTAGTTCATACTCAAAATCACTGACCGCGCGTAATCCCCTGATGATCACTTTAGCCTGGTGTTCCTTAACGAATTCTACCAGCAGCCCATTAAAACTCCGTACTTCCACTTTAGGCATTTGCTTAGTTACGGCCTTCAGCATTTCCACCCGTTCCGTAATACTAAACAAGGTTTTTTTTGCCTGGTTGCTGGTGACAGCAATGATCAAATGGTCAAAAATATTGGTAGCCCGCTTGGCAATATCCAAATGGCCATAGGTAACCGGATCAAAACTTCCTGGATATACAGCTATTTTTGTCATTAACCCTACCCCCTCACGCTAACTTAATCATACCACATTAATTACTTTTTATCAACCCAGAGTTTGCCTTAACCGATATGTATTAAATTTATTCTCCCGGCAAAAATCTTTTTGATCTCCGCGGCTAGTAAACGATGATCAGGATTGGTTAAGCGGGAGTCCTGCCGCACCAGGTCAAAGCTTAACTCCCGAGTCCGGGCTAACAAAGTAAAATCCCGCGCCAGGTCAGCGACTTTAAATTCCGGCAAGCCGTGCTGCCTGACCCCAAAAAACTCACCCGGCCCGCGGATTTTCAGGTCTTCTTCAGCAATCTTGAATCCATCAGTGGTTTCCAGCATAGCTTTGATCCTGCTGCGAGCGTCGACGGTTTTGTCTTCAGCGCTTAAGAGGCAATATGACTGGGCACTGCTCCGTCCCACGCGGCCACGCAACTGATGCAGGGTGGCCAAGCCAAATCTTTCAGCATGCTCGATCATGATCACGGTGGCGTTCGCTACGTCGATCCCTACCTCCACTACCGTAGTAGCTACCAACAGGTCAATTTTCTTGGCGACAAAATCTTGCATGATCTGTTCTTTGTCTTTTACTTTTAACCGGCCATGCAACAACCCGACCCGAAAATCAGGGAATACCTTTTCTTGCAGGTCCAACGCCATCTTTTTAGCGGCTTTTAAAGTAAACTTCGGCGATTCCTCGATCAAAGGATAGACTACAAAAGCCTGATGCCCGCCGCTGAGTTCGTTTTTTATGAATTGATAAGCTTCTGGCTCATTTACTTTCAAGGTTTTAACCGGTTTCCTGCCGGGCGGCAATTCCCTGATCGTAGAAACATCCAGGTCTCCATAAACAGTCAAAGACAGTGAACGGGGGATAGGAGTAGCCGTCATGACCAAAACATCAGGGTTGTGTCCCTTCTGCCGCAGCAAGGAGCGTTGCCTGACCCCGAACCTGTGTTGTTCATCCACAATGATGAGTCCCAGTCTTTGGAACACCACGTCTTCTTCCAGGAGAGCATGGGTCCCGATAGCGATCTGGGCTGTTCCCTGAACCAGCGCTTCCTGGTTCTGCCGGATAATTTTCTTATCCATACCGCTGGTAAAAAGAACCGCATTCAGCCCCAGCGGCAGCAGGTATTTGCGCAGGTAAATAAAATGCTGTTCCGCCAGTATCTCGGTCGGCGCCATTAAAACTGACTGGTACTTGTTTTCAGCTGCTAGGAGCATGGCACAAAAGGAGACAATGGTCTTACCGCTACCTACATCTCCCTGTAATAGCCGGTTCATAACCCTGGTTGATTGCATATCCGCGAAAATTTCACTGATCACCTTTATCTGGTCAGCAGTGAATTCAAAAGGCAGTAATTCCTTAAAAGGCGTCAGCAAGGTCTTATGGATAGTATAAGCGATCCCGTTAGCCTGGTGTTGCTGTTCGAAATGTTTCATCGCCAGCGCTGTTTCCAGTAAAAAAAACTCGCTAAACACCAAGCGCTCCCTGGCTTGCTGCTGGGTGGGAAAATCAGGCGGGAAATGCATCCATTCCACTGCTTCCTTAAAAGTCAGCAGGAATTCCTGTTGTCTGATGCTTTCTGGTAAATATTCAACTAAACCTTCTTTATATTCATCCAGCACCCGGCGGATCAAAGCCCGCAGAAAACGCATGTTTAGTTGCTGGGTCACGCTATAGATCGGAACGATCCTGCCGGTATGGATCAGGTCCTCATGGTCCCCGGATAATACTTCATATACAAAATTCTTAATTTCATAAACATTTTTCCGGTTTGCGGCTTTTTCAAATTTACCGCTGACGATGACTGTTGTTCCCTGGGGCAGATAGTTTTTCAAGTAAGACTGGTTAAAACACACCAGGATCACGGTTCCGGTGCCATCGCTGACCGCAATTTTTAGTATTTGCCTTCGGGACCGCGTGTAGATCACCTGGTGACGAAGTACCGTGGCTTGGATGGTGGTAGTTTCTGCGGGATGCAGTTGGGCGATTAGCTTAAGCTGGCTGCGATCGGCATAATCGCGGGGGAAATAGGTCAGCAGGTCATAGACAGTGAGAATCCCAATATCTTTCAGGAGGTTGGCCCGCTGCGGCCCCACCCCTTTAAGATATTGTACGTTTTTATGTAGATCCATATTAGCTCTAATCTGTGTAATCCCTGCCTGCCGGCAGGCAGGTGTTTTTGGAATTCGCGTAATCATGGGTTTCTCTAAGAAACCCAAAATATTCTCTTGCCAAAGTTTAATAAATATGCTATAAGTAAGACACCGAATTACTCGAATAATAGTGGATTACTCTAATCATGTATTAAAATATTCGAGACATTCGTTTTTTTTATTCGTGTTATTCGCTTGCCAAATTAAAAATAAAAGAGGTGAATTATGCAGATCAAATGTTCAATTTGCGGTAAACATGCGACATCCGGTAATAAAATAAGCCATTCTCACAAAGCCAGTAAACGACGTTTCCATGTCAACCTGCAGAAGCTTAGGGTCAAACTGGATGGGAAAACAGCCAAAAAATACGTTTGTACCAAATGCATCCGCAGCGAAGCTGTCCAGAAAGCTTAATTCAGCGATCAGCGGTCACAAAAAAATACCCTTTCTTCTGTACGCTGATCAGTTACTGCCAAAAGGCATACTCAAAGAAACCACATAGACAGAGATAGTTGAAAATTGATCAGGGATTACCGAATCCCTGATCTTATTTTTCTTCATGGCCATATCCAGCATATATCCTTTATCTGAAAAACCTACGCCGAAAGTGTAGGCCACTTTATCCGGGTCATTCCAGTTCTCCCCACTCATTCCCGCCCTAAAAATAAACATGCTCAATACGGACATCTCCGCGCCAACATGTTTAGTAGTCAAATCCTCATGATCAGTATAATAGATCCTTTTTATGTCATACATGAATGTGATCTTTTGCGGCAGGGTCATTGCCACCCCGCAGTTCAAGGTAAGCGGTAACCGGTTCTTGTCATAATCACTCCAATACATATACCCGATGGTATTAATAGCGCTGATACCAAAAGACAGATACGAGCTAGGGACAAAAACCATTCCCAGGTCCAAGCTCCAGCCGTTACCCGTGTCCACATTAATGCTGGTCACATCACTGGTCGCATCTTTGGTGCGCTGGGCTAGTGACAAGTTACTATTGAGATAATTCAAGCTTACCCCGGTATAAACATTTTCCTTGTACATTCTGGCCGTAGTTAACATTATTTCATTGACGTTGATCTTTTTGTCCACCCATTGTTCCACGCCATTATTATTAGTGTAAGTGTTATTGGTTATTTTTGATAAGGGACGGATTGATAAAGCGCCGCTGGGTGAAGCAAAACTAATATAAGCCAGTTTCCCGCCCCGCAAAGGATCACTTTTAATAACATCATCCCATTTGGCGCTGCTTTCTCTTTGCAGATATGAACAAATGGTAAAAGAATTTGTGCCCATTATAGCTAACCCAGCCGGGTTCCAAAAGGGCGCTGAAGCGTCATTGCTCAACCCGGCAAAAGCTTCTCCCATACCTATTGCCCTGGCTCCCACTACCTGTCCATCAAAAGCATCATATTCGACAGGGGCCTTTTCCGCCCAGGCGCTACTGGCAATTAAGATTAATAATACTATTATTTTCCCTATTTTTTCTTTTGGCACTTCTCACCCTCCTAGGATATTAATCCGCGAAATCCGTTTTTCGGAATCCCTGCCTGACGGCAGGCAGGCGCGTAATCGTATTTACAATATTTCAGTAATCCGCACGATCAATTTGTTTTCCCTTTTCAATTTCAGATCATAAAAATGAAGGCCCAATAATATCAAAGCTACCCCGCTGATCCCCAAGACCACACCCAGTTTTTCACCACTGATGTGCCGGCCCGCAAGATAACCGAGGACCAAACCAAAAAGAGGGATAATATAAACAATAAAGGCGGATCTCAAAATGACCGGACCGGAGACAGCTACTTTAACCAGGTCATTTACCTTGGAACCGGGGCTGTTCTCAGCCACGATCTCCATGGTATCCTGGCTGCCGGTGGTACAGATACCGCAGTGGGCACAGGCACAATGGCGATCCATTTCCACGATCGCTCGCGATCCTTCTATCCTGATCACCCGCCCTGTTTCTTCCAGCATCATAACTTTTACTCCCCGGTAAACTCAACAACAACGCTGTCAACGCCCTGCATAGCTTCGATCTTTTGTTTGATCAGTGAAGAAAAATACTCTGCTAACGGGGTCCCGGCATAGCGATATGAGAGGATAACGCTTATTTTTGTGTCTTCCACCCTGATGTCCTTGACAATCCCTTCATCGACAATGCTGACATTCAATTCCGGATTAACTACTTCCTTCAAAATGGCACGGATCTCGTCTTGGAAAATCATAAACCCCCCTCGAAAACGGGTCACTTAAAAGTGTCTATAATTTGATCCTATTTTATTGACCCCTTATTTTACTTTATTCAGTATTCCCGGTATATGTTCTTCCATGCCCAGGGCCATAATATGTACCCCGTCGACATGAGGCTTCATTTGCGAGATCAATTCACCGGCAATAGTGATACCTTCGTCCAAAGGACTGGTTGCCTGTTGCAAACGGTCAATATAATGGGAAGAAATATTGATCCCTAATTTTTCTTTCATAAAGATCGCCACCTGGGCTGATTTTAACAGGAAAACCCCGATCAATATTTTAGCATTAAATTCCTTGGTTTTAGCGACAAATGTTTCCAATAATTTAGAATCAAAGATCGGCTGCGTCTGGAAAAATTCAGCGCCAGCCTCTATTTTCTTTTCCATCATAGCCAACTGCAGATCAAGTGGATCAGCCAGCGGGTTTACTACCGCGCCCAGGCAGAATTGGGGTGAACCGTCAAGTTTTTTACCAACCAGGTCAACGCCTGTTTCTAAAGTCCTGGCTGTTTTCAGCAGTTGTACCGGGTCCAGGTCATACACTGGCTTGGCTTCTTTATGGTCTCCCTGCGTCGGATGATCACCGCTCAAAACCAGGATATTCTCTATTCCTAAAACACTGGCACTGAGCAAGTCAGATTCCAAGGCAATGCGGTTGCGGTCCCGGCAGGTCATCTGCAAGATCGGATCACATCCCTGTTCTTGCAAGAGGCGACAAATAGCCAATGAACCCAGTCTCATCACTGCCCTTTGATTATCCGTCACGTTAAAGCCGTCAATTTTACCGCGCAGTAGCCTGGCTTTCTCCAGTAAAGGCTGTATATTGGTACCTTTGGGCGGGAATAACTCCGCGGTTATAATAAATTTCTTACTCTTCAAGGCTTCCTTAAAAGTCACGTGTTCTCCTAATTCTAAATACGTATATCAGATAATCAGGGTATCAGGTTTAATGATTGATTCCCTGTACTATCTGCTCTTGATCCTCTGCGGTTTAGTGATACTGGTATTGCTCTTAATTTTCCTGTACTTTTTAATATGCGCGGTGTTTTTATTAAGTTTTTCATAGATCAGGATCCAAACACAGTCCTGATCAGAATTCACTTCGCATTTGCCGCCGATCGCTCCACCGCACGGACCGTTAACTAATGCTTTAGCACAACGGGTCACTGGGCAAAGACCGCCGGTTTCGTCGATAATACAGTCCCCGCATAAGGAGCAGTACTGGTTGAAATTACCAAGTCGTTCGATCGACCCCAAGAATAACGTATCCAAAACCGGTACCAAGTAAATATCCGTGCAGACCTGGGCAATTGACTGAACCCCGGCACCGCAGGCTAAAAGCACCAAGCTTTCAGCTTGCCTGGCTTTATCGTTATTCAGCAGATCTTTTTTAACGATCCGCATATCACAAGGAGTATCCAGTACTATAGTCCCGGTTATCGTTTTTTGGTTTTTTGCCAATTCTTCCGCCATGGCTTTCACTTGCTCTTCTCCGCCAGTCGCGCATTTGGTGGCACACGCGGCACACCCAACAACAAAAACCTTACTTTTGCCTTTCAGCTGTTCCAATATCTTATTCAATTCTTTCTGTTTAGTTATGATCATTTGCGTCCTTTTCGACGAACCACGATCGGTTAACGACCAACGAGAGTTTTTATAACGCGCGCCGCTTCGACCGCGTCTTTAGCATAGGCATCCGCGCCGATACTAACAGCATAATCCTTGGTCACTACTGCTCCGCCGATCATTGTTTTTACTTTCAAGCCGGCCTGCTTTAAAGCGGCTATGATAGCCGGCATTTCCACAATAGTCGTGGTCATCAGCGCGGACAAAGCCACGATATCAGCTTTATGCTTCTTCACCGCCGCTAATATTTTACTCCGGTCAACATCTTTGCCCAGGTCAATAATGTTATAGCCATAATTCTGTAAGATCGCGATGACAATATTTTTACCAATATCATGCACATCACCTTTGACCGTGGCAAAAACAATAGTAACCTGCTCTTGCGAACCGGCAGAGTCATTCTTCACCAATTCTTGCCGCAGGCGCTTCATTGCTATCTGAGCGCACTCAGCTGCTATCATTAACTGCGGCAGGAAATATTCTTTACTATCATATTTTATTCCCACTTCTTCCAGGGCCGGGATTATTTCCTGATTGATAATAGCCAAGGCTTTGGCGCCGGTTAAAAGTTGTTCCGTCAGCTGCAATATACCATCTTTATCTCCAACAATGATCTTTTGTTTTAAATTAGTGCCCAAGCCTGCAGGCGCTTCGACTGCGGGCTTGCCCGCCGAAGCACTAGTGGAGGGCGCAAAACTCGCCAGGTATTTTTGCCCATTAGTATCTTTACCTGAAAGATAAGCCGCAGCCAGTAATGCTTCCTGCATCTTCCCATCCAGGGGATTCATGATAACAGCATCCAGGCCGGCCGCAATAGCTATACCCAGGAAACTGGCATTAACCAGGCTACGATTGGGTAACCCATGGGAGACATTACTGACACCCAGAACGGTTCTTACGCCATATTTCCTTTTAATCTCAGTAATCGCCCGTACTGTATCCAGCGTACTGCCTGGTTCAGCAGAGATAGCCAAAGTCAGGCAATCAATAAAAACATCACTCCGGGGAATGCCGCAAGCATCAGTCTCTTTGATTATTTTGCCGGCGATCGCTACTCTTTTTTGCCAGGTTTTAGGGATACCTTGTTCATCAATACATAAACCGATGATCGCCGCGCCATATTGTTTGACCAGCGGCAGGATTTTCTTTAATTTTGTTTTTTCACCGGTAACCGAATTAACCAGGGCTTTACCGGGAAACTGTTTCAAACCCTCCTCGATCACTTCCGCATTTGGTGAATCCAGGACCAATGGTTTGTTTATTTGGGAGCTCAAATCAAGAACAAATTTCCTGATCGTTTCTTTCTCATTGGTCCCCGGGACACTGACATTGACATCCAAGAGGTCGCAGCCAGCAGCAACCTGGGTCCTGGCTTCTGCCAACACCAGTGAAAAGTTCTTGGATTTAATAGCCTCAGCTAAAGTTTTCCTGGCTGTTGGATTTATCCGTTCACCGATAATAACCGGATAATCCCCTATCTCCACCGTCTTCGTCCTCGAAGTCAGGTATGTTTTATCGCTCTTATCTTTTATCTTTACTTTCAGCTTCAAGCTTCCAGCTTTTAGCATCTTTATGTGTTCCGGCGTGGTTCCGCAACATCCGCCCAGGCACCTTACACCGGCCTTAGCAAAAGCAGCGGCAAATGCGGCAAATCCAGCAGCTTCAAGAGGAAAAACAGTTTTCCCGTTTTCCAACCTGGGCAAGCCGGCATTGGGCTGGATGATCACCGGGACATTAGCTACCGCGGTCATTTCTTTTGCTACGGCCAACAATTCCTGCGGCCCGGCACTGCAATTGGCGCCGATCACTTCA
>JAQTQE010000010.1 GCA_028712365.1 bacterium | reverse complement strand
ATGATCACGTCAATGAATTTATCCAATTTGACCAATTCCAGCACTGCTTGGCGGTCCGTGGTCTCGACAAACTGGATCGCTCCTTCCGGGATACCGGCACCATAGGCTGCGGCGGCAATAGTTTTTACTAGGATATGATTGGAATTGACTGCTTCCGACCCTCCCCGTAAGATCACCGCATTCCCGCTTTTCAGGCATAACCCGGCAGTATCAACTGTCACATTCGGACGGGATTCATAGATAATCCCGACAACTCCCAGCGGGACACGTATTTTATTGATCTTCAAACCATTAGGCCGTTCAGTAGAGGAGAGCACTTCACCGACTGGGTCTTGCAGGCCGGCCAGTTCCCGTAATCCTTTCACCATAGCTTCAATACGCGCTGCATTAAGCGATAACCGGTCGATAAGCGCGTTACTCAAACCTGCTTCTTTGGCTGCTTCGACATCTATTTCATTTTTAAACAAGATGTCTTCTTTCCCGGCCTGGAGCGCTTCTGCCATGGCGATTAAGGCTTTATTCTTGATCTCCGACGAAACATTAGCTAAAGTATAAGCCGCTCTTTTTGCGGCCGCGGCTCGTCTGATAAGTTCCTCTTTAAGTTCCATAACGCACCTCTGAATAACGAATAACTCGAATGATAGCGAATAAATACCGAATAAACCATACGCATGATTCGCTTCTGTTTGTTACTTTTACCACAAAAAAGCTGTTATATCAATAAATTTAATTGCCGAAAACCCCAGCTTTAAGCTAGAATAATCACAAATGGTTAATATAATATTAGTAGGCATTACCAGTTTATTGACTGATATTTCCACGGAAATGGTTTATCCGCTCCTGGCCATATTCTTAAGCACCACTTTAGGAGCCTCACCCTGGATCATCGGCCTGATCGAAGGTATAGCGGAAAGCATCGCCAGCCTGCTGAAAGTGTTCAGCGGTTATCTTTCTGATAAATCACAGAAAAGGAAACCGCTGGCCATCCTGGGCTATGGCTCTTCCACATTCGGTAAGATATTCCTTTATATAGCTACGAGTTGGTGGTGGGTCCTGTTTTCAAGGGTGATAGACCGTTTCGGTAAGGGTATCCGTAATGCCCCCCGGGATGCCTTGATCGCTGACTCCAGTGCCAAAGAAAGAAGAGGCCGGGCTTTTGGTTTGCACCGGATGATGGACACGATCGGCGCCGCTACAGGGGTGCTTATCGCCTATTATCTCCTGACTGCCCATCCCGGGCCAATTGATTACCGCAAAATATTTCTGTTGTCCCTGATCCCGGCATTCCTGGGAGTAATATTCCTTTTCTTTGTTAAGGAAAAGAAAGATCCCCTCGTTACTATTGCTAAAAAGCTGTCTTTCAACTGGTCCGGTTTACCGCTGCGGCTGAAATTATTCCTGGCCGTGACCGTACTCTTTACCCTGGGCAATTCTTCTAACCAATTTTTGCTGCTCCGGGCCAAAAACCTGGGCTATACCACAGAAAATGTCCTTTTGCTCTACCTGGTTTATAATATTGTCTACGCGATCGTCTCTTACCCGGCTGGACGGCTGTCTGATATTATCGGCAGGAAAAAACTGCTGGTCTGGGGTTATGTTTTTTATGGGGTGGTTTATTTAGGGTTTGCTTTGACTTCGGATCCGATCTTCATGTGGGTTTTATTCGGTTTGTATGGCGTATATATCGGAGCGACTGAGGGTGTAGAGAAAGCTTTAGTTACTGATATTGCCCCTGAGAACCTGCGCGCTACGATGATCGGCCTGCATGCCACACTGGTGGGCATCGGCCTTTTCCCGGCTTCTTTCATCGCCGGTATTCTCTGGAACCAATTCGGGCCGGCAGCCACCTTTTATTTCGGCGGCGTTACCGGCCTGTTAGCTGCGTTAGGATTATTATTGGTACTTTAAATCTATAATATAGCAATATAATAGATTATTCTTTGGTCGGATCAGCCGCAATTTTAAAACGTATATAAGTTTTACATTTTACTAATTTACCTTCTGAATTTTCTTGTGACACTATGAGTTCTGTATTAACAAGCCATCCATACCCATTTGGACTTGTAAAGCTATAAGGAGCAATATAGAGAACCTCTTTACCTGTATTTGGCATGACATTCCCAATTTTTACACTCCAGCTAGGATTAAATTTACCGCTACTTTCAGCAATATCATTGCCATTATTATCATAAGCGTGTGGAATTGCTTTAATTTTTACTCGTTCTCCTGGACCAATTTCAATATAGTGTTTACCAGTTTCAGCATTTAATATTTCTATGTCATTAAGTAATGGATTCTGCTTTTCTTGCTGTTCTATAACCTTTTGAAGTTCTTCTATTTTTAGTTTATCTTGAACTCTGCTTGTAGCACATCCACATATAAGCAAGACTAAAGAATAATAAATAAAACTTCTTTTCATAAATTCTCCTGCTCTTTTAAAAATATTATCCCAATAATCAAGTATTTAAAAATTATAAACTATGCCTAATAAAGAGGCTTCTTTTTTTAACTTCGTGTCTAATGTCCACAAAGAGACTTCACTTAACAAAGTGGAGGCTAACAGATGCGCATCAATAAGCCCGAGTCCCTTGCCCATTAAGTCCCTCTTTTCAATAAACAATAATATTTCTTCATTTTCTACCTGCTCCACAGTAGGCAGAGTACCAAGCAATGACAATATTTCCTTCCTGTTCTTTATATTACCACAGGCGAGTTCTCCAATGATAAAGGGGTGGCAGATCACCTCTCCATCAATTAGGAGCTGTGCCATCCTGGCATTGCCATGGCGCAAGTGATCTATCCATACTGATGTGTCAGCAAGAATCATTAATGAGTTCTCCGGCGGGGAATACTATGTATATTTCTTTCGGTCCCTCCTAATTTCGCCAACCTTTTACTGCTTTCCCTGGCAATTAAAGCTTCCAGGCCCAATCTTACTAAAGTAGTCTTTTCCTTGATCCCCGTGAGTATTGAGACTTTCCTGATCAATTCGTCACTAATATTTAATGTTGTTCTCATAGCACACCCTCCTCATACTAATTATATGCATTATTATGTATTAAAAATGCATATATGTCAAGCTCTTTATTATTCATACCTACAAAAATATAGAAGGGATAACAGGTATCTGTCATCCCTTCTATGCACTCAATCTCTGCGATATACTCGCTATTCTGTCCGGCTGGTTATCTCGATCAGATGATATCCGAATTGTGTTTTTACCGGGCCAAGCACTGTATTTAATTGACCGCTAAACACTACTTCATCAAACTCTTTGACCATTTGTCCCGGGGTGAATTCTCCTAAATTGCCTCCCTGCCGGCCTGAAGGACAGGCTGAAAACTGCTTAGCCACCTCAGCAAAATCAGCGCCAGCCAATATCTTGGTTTTCAGATCTTCGCCTTGTTCCTTGGTCTTGACCAGAATGTGCCTGGCAGTTGCTTTTTTCATCGTCTTCCCCCCGAGTTATATTGTATATCATTGCTGTCCAAATTAGACACGTATGATTGTGTCTATATACTCCTTAAAAAGATCCTCCTGGACGTCCCATCCCTCCGCCCATACCGCCACCCATGCCTTCCATACCTTGACGACCACTACTTTCGCGGTTACCCATTTGTTTTTTCATTGCTTCTCTCATAGACTGTTCCTTTTTCTTGAAATAATTAAATAGTACATCTCTTTGTTTTTCTGATAATAATATGCGCAGCTTTGCTTTTACAGACATTCTTATTTTATATTGCTTACTCCGCAGATCGCTAATTTGATCGATCAAGGAAGCTGCGACTGTCAAATCAGGCTGAATAAACTGCCCGTTGACTTTCACCAGGTTTTTGATCGGTATTTGGTTCTTTAGACTGCTTTCTTTGACGGTAATTTCTTCTTCCATTTTAACGGCTTTGGCCACTTCGCTGGATAGAGTATTAAATTCCCCGGCCTGTTGTTCATTCATTTCTAATTCCTTGATCAGTTTAGCGTCTTTCGCCCACTCAAAATTAAGGCCATAATCAGACCATTCTATATCCTGCTGGGGCATTGCCGGGGGACCTTCAACCGCAAAACATTGGACTGCTATCAATAAACAACTAAAAACTAGTAATATCTTGATGTTACGGAACATGTTCTTCTCCTTTAAATTATTTTATTCATAGCGCAGAGCTTCGATCGGGTCAAGCTTGGCTGCCTGGCGCGCCGGCCAAATACCAAAACCAACACCAACCGCAATAGAAAACGTGGTAGCCATTACCACCGAAGAGATCGTGACTTTAGTAGTCCAGCTGGCTACGGCCGACAAAGTAAAAGCAATGCCAGCGCCAACAGCGATCCCGATCAGGCCTCCGGTCACGGTCATAACCACTGCTTCGATCAAAAACTGAGTCAAGATATCACTGGATCGAGCGCCAATAGCTTTGCGTAATCCTATTTCTTTCACCCGCTCCCGAACTGACACTAACATAATATTCATGATGCCGATCCCGCCAACCAGGAGGGAAATGGCAGCGATCGATCCTAATAACATGGTCATGGTCTTGGTGGTACTTTGTACGGTTTCCTGAATATCATTCATATTCCTGATCTCAAAAGAATCTTCTTTGTCCTTGCTTAGGTGATGACGCTGAATTACCAGAGCTTTGATCGATTCTTGCGCCGCGTCCATCAACGCGGCATTTTTTACTTCCAGGTCAATAGAGTTTACGTATTCTTTTCCTAATACCCGGTACATGGCTGTAGTAACGGGAATAATGACCATATCATCCTGGTCCATAAAGCCAGTGGATCCTTTGGTGGGCAGGACTCCGATCACTTTGAAATATATCCGGTTTATTTTTATGGTCATACCTACCGGGTTAGCGGAATCAAATAATTGCTTAGCCACTGTCGCGCCGATCAAAGCGACTTTTTGCCGCACCTGTACTTCTTCAGCGGTAAAGAACCGGCCAACTGTCGGCACTGACGCATGCATGGCAGGGTAATTGATCCCGGTTCCCTGGATCTGGGTATTCCAGTTCTTATCACTGTATGCTACTTGGGCCCGGCCCCTGATTACTGGGGAAACACTTTTTATCTCTGACAGTTTAGCCAAATCTTCGGCATCCTGCAGGGTGAATCTGGTTACAGCGCCTGCCTCCATAGCTACACCCATCGTGCGGTGTGAACCAGGAGTGACCATTAATAAATTAGAACCTAAGGAAGCCAGGCTTTTTTCAATTGACTCTTTGGCTCCCTGTCCGAGAGCCAACATGGCAATGACGGCAGCTACCCCGATCAGGATCCCCAGCATGGACAAAATAGAACGCATTTTATGGGAAACGAGAGCTTGCAGGGCTTGCCTGAAATGATCACCGAATTTGGCCCCATCTACCGTAGACTCGCTTTCTTTGTCAGCCGATCCTGTAGTAAATTGTCCCGCTGGCTGTGCAGCCGCCAGGCCTGACTTGGTTTTTTCATCAGTAACTATTTTCCCGTCGCGCATATAAATTATCCGTTTGGTCCGTTCCGCGACTTCTTTTTCATGGGTCACCATGACAATGGTTTTCCCTTGCTTATTCAGCTTGAGCAGGAGAGCCATGATCTCTTCTTCATTTTTAGTATCCAGGTTCCCGGTGGGTTCATCGGCAAAAAGGATCAAAGGATCATTGACCAGGGACCGGGCAATGGCGACCCGCTGTTGTTCCCCACCGGACAGTTCAGTCGGTAAATGCAGGGACCGGGATTCAAGTCCGACCTCTTTTAATTTTTCCAGGGCCCTTTCTTTCAGGTGTCGCCGGCCGGCATAGATCAAGGGCAGTTCAGCGTTGCCCAGCGCGGTGAGACGGGCTAAGAGGTGAAATTGCTGGAAGATAAAACCTGCTGTCTTATTCCTTAGCATAGCTAATTCATCGTCACTGTACCTGCTGACTTCTTTATTGTTAAAAGTATACGACCCGGAATCGGGACGGTCCAGCAGCCCGAGAATATGCAGCAAGGTGGATTTCCCGGAGCCAGACGGTCCCATTATAGCGACAAATTCCCCGGCTTCAATATTTAGGGAAACCCCGCGCAGGGCTTGTACCCCCACGCTGCCGATCTGATATGTTTTAGAGATGTTTTTAACTTTTATCATTTCCCTGTTTTCCTGTTCGTCTGACTCCGCTGTCCCGGCCGGCTAGGCATAAAAGGATTACCGCCAGTGGTTGTTTGCGCGGCTGGCACATAGGTTGCGCTTTGTATGGCTACCCGGTCTGTAGTAGTGAGTCCGGAGGCAATTTCGATATTAGTGTCATCAGATAAACCGGTTGCTATGCGCCGTTGACTAGGATCCTGTTCCTTACCCTGGTCAATGAGGACATAACTGCCTTCCTTATCTTGTTTGATCGCTTCCAAAGGCAAAGTCAACACATTCTCGCGGTTGGCTTCCAGAACCTTTACTTCAGCCGTCATGCCTGAACGGAATTCTGCCGGCACTTTATCCGGCAAGACATCTACTTTATAGATACTGACGTTACTGACTACTTGCGACTCATAATAAATATGGTTCACCGTGCCATTCACTTTTATATCAGGATAAGCATCCAGGGTGATCATAGCCGGTTGTCCCATTTTGATCTTGCCTATATCTGTTTCATCAAACTGGGCTTGCACGATAAGCCGGTCAGAAAGGACTAATATCGCTTCGCTGGTCGTAACTGTCTGCCCAGGTTCAACACTTTTTACGATCACTTCGCCATCTATCGGCGCGATCAAAGGAGTAGATTTATATACTTCCTGCCATTGTTTAACAACAGCCTCCCCCTGCGCCCGGGCAGCGTCCAATAAAGCGGCTCTTTCGGTCGAACTCATCCAGGCCATGGTCTGGCCTTTTCTCACTTTATCACCTTCCTTGACCAGGATGCTTTCTACGCGACCACTGATCGCTGGCTTTACTTCCAGGCGATTTTGCGGTAAAACTGTCCCGGTAGTAGATACGAATGTCTGGATGTTACCGTATACCGGATTGACAATAGTAGTTTTTTCCGTGCTCTTCTTATTGTTACTGGATTTTACTGCCCAGAATAAGGCAACACCCGCTACTACTACCGCTAATACTATGAATTTCCATTTTTTATTCTTCATCTAAAGTCACTCCTTTGGCTTGTATCCAGTTCGCTTCTGCTATCATGGCATTAGCCTGGGTATCTAATAATGTTTTTTTAGCGTTGATCAAATCATCTTCGATAATGATCCAATTGTCAAAAGACATTAATCCTATTTTATATTGCGCTTCGGCGATCTTGGAACGTTCTTCAGTAGCGGCCAGGAATTTCTGCCGCACAGCTAATTGTCCTAAAGCATCCTGCAGGTTGGCCCAGTTCTCTGCCAGGGTCAGGATAACGCTGGCCCGGCCATTTCTTTCTTCAGCTTGGGCTTGGGCATACGCAGACTCAGATTTTTTCACTGCCGCTACCTGGCTGCCTCCGGAAAAGATCGGCACACTCACGCTCACCCCGGCTGACCATTGGCTCCGGTCTGGGGGCCAATCAGAACCGCTCTTACCGGTGGAAGCGCTGGCATAAACCGAAGGGTACATATCAGCGGTAGCGCCTTTTAAAGAAAGTCGGGAAGCGTCTTTTTGGGCGATCAGAGCTTGTAGTAAAGGGACTGATCCTGCTAACTGTTCAAAATCAGGGGTCACCGGGTCCAGCAAAGACACGGCGAGCTCGCCTTGTACTTGTATTTGGCTATATTGGCCATAGCCCATGTCCGCGCAGAGCGTTCGGGCAGCTATTTCTAAATTTCTGGTCGCCTGGGCAATTTCAAACTCAGCTTCTGCCAGGTCAGCCTGCGCTGTCAGTAATGAACCTTTATGCTCACGTCCTGCCTCATACCCCAGCTTGATCAGCTCCAGGCTTTGTTTACGCCTTTGTGCTATTTCAGTGGTAATGGCTACTAACTTCTGCGCTTTTAAAAGATTCACAAAATCTTTCTTCAGCTGCAGCCGCAAGTTGGAAGAAGTCACGGCATATGAATATACTGCTGACCGGAAAGTCGCGGAAGAAGTAGCGACATTATACTGGGATTTTAAACCATCGAATAACAATTGCCTGCCGGAAAGACCGTAGGAATAACTATCGCTGCGGTCAGCGTCGTTCGCTTTTGAGGTCTGTCCGCTCGCGCTGCCGCTTATTTGCGGATAATAGTCGCTTTTGGTCGTCGTTAGATTAAGTCCGGCCTGTTTCAGTTTTTCCGCTGCTGATAATAAATTGGGATTGTTTTGCCGGGCTTCACGAACACAATCCGCCCAGTTCAGGGGTTGGGCTAAAGCGCCACTGATAGTTCCCCAGATGATCAGGATTATTATCATATTCATTCTTAGTATTTTTTTTCTCATTTTATTCCATCCACCTTTTATAGTGATACCCTGAAGATTCCGGGTGATCACTTTATAATAGCGAACTTTTTTATTATCTGTTCCTTATTATTATTAGTTGCATCCCTGGCTTCTAAGAGGTAAATATACACTCCGCTGGCCAGCGCCTCTCCGGAATCATTCTGGCAGGGCCAATTAAAACAATAATACAGAGGTTGACTGGATTTGTCAATTTGGTTGTTCGGGATAGTAGCAACTTTTTCACCGCTAACATCGTAGATCCGTATGGTGAACTCCGGGTCAGGATACCCGCAGTAAAAATGGAAATTTATGCGTCCGGCTTTGGCCGGATTGGGATAGGTATAAACTTCCCTAAAAGCAATATTTTCTATTGCCGGACCACTATGGTTGCCGGTAGGAAGTCCGCCAGCCATGAAACCACTGCTATTATAAGCTTCAAACCAGTACGTATAGTCCGTCCCAAGAGGCAAACTGGTTTGATAAAGATATGTTTTCCCATCGCTGAATACATAATCAGCAGGATCTGCTTCTGTCAAAACAAAAGGACTGCCGGATATTTCCTGACTATCTTTTTCAATATGTACTTTAGGATATCCGGATAAAGGAGCTTTATCCCCGGCTTCAGTATACACAATCTTAAAAGTAAATATAGAGCGCTCCTCTCCTTGCACTGGGTAAAGCCCTTGGCCGCTATATTCACTCTCTGCGGGCCAAGAGAGCATTACCGTAGACAGGATATTATACTTCTGCAGTAATATATCTTTCCCTCCCTGATTATCATTACCATTCAGATCTTCTCCTACATATCCGCTAACATACACATTGCCGTAAGTATCCGCAACCACACCACAACCACTGTCTTCATATCCTGTGCCAGGTTGCCTAGTCCACAATTTATTGCCGGCGTTATCATAGGCTATCAGGAAAATATCTTCCGCTCCCTGGTTGGTATTACCATCCAGAGACCCCGCCGTATTACCCGTTATGAAAATATTCCCCTGCGTATCAGCCGCGATTCCAAGACAGACATCTGTCTCACTAGTGCCGGTTTGCCTGGTCCAGAGTTTATTCCCGGCATTATCATACTTGATCAATAAAGTATCATACTCTCCCTGGTTACTATTGCCGTCTAAACCACCGGCCGTATTGCCGCCGAGATAAATGTCGCCGGCATTGTCTATCGCTAAATGATTTATAAAGTCGCTTTGTCCAGTCCCATCCTGCCTGGTCCAAAGTTTATTACCGTCATTATCGAACTTAATTAAAAAGATGTCTTCCGCTCCCAGGTTGTTATTACTATCTAATCCGCCACTGGTATAACCAGTTACGTAGATATTACCGGAATTGTCCAAGGCTACGCCGTGACCTATATCATCAGCGCCACTGCCAGTTTGCTTGGTCCATAACTGATTCCCATCATTATCATATTTACTTAGGAATATATCCGCGCCTCCTTGGCTGGAGTTCCCGTTTAGGTTCCCCCAGGTAAAACCGGCAAGATAGATATTGCCTGCCGGATCAAGCGCCAAGCTATAACTGATATCATTGGCGGTAGTACCAGATCGGCTTAGCCATATTCTCTTACCATTAGTATCATATTTCGTCAGGAAATAGTTATAATTATCATAACTACTATCACTAGCCCAACCACCGGTTAAATAAACATTGCCATTATTATCAGTAGCTATATCAAAAACGCTATCATTATCAACAGAACCTGTTTGTTCGGTCCATAGCCTTCTTCCCTGGCTATTATACTTAGACACAAATAAATCATAACCGCCTACCGAATAGTCAGTATACATAGACCCAGTTGTATACCCGGCGATGTAAATATTCCCGTTACAGTCAACAGCCACTTTATATCCCGCATCATCGGAGCTAGTTCCCGAAAGCTGGGTCCAAACCAGGGACCCGCTTTCTAGGGCTTGGCTTTTGCCAGCCAGGGACAACAGAAATAGGAGAGACAAAAATAACAGCATCATTTTTTTCACTTTTCAGTTTCCTTTTTATTGCCTAAGTAATATTTACAGTACCTTTTACCGTGTTTTGTGTTCGGGAGGAGAGAGCGGCCTTTCCGGTCCTTCCAGGCCAGGATGATCCGGCAGCCTTTCCAGGCTGTCTCTATCAGGCTGGACTGGCGGAGGAGCCATAAATCCCCTGGGCATGATCGTTTTAAATCTCTGCTGTTGCTCAGGAGTCAGATTCTTTTTCACAGTAACTAAATGCCCCACAACGATTTTTTCAATTTTTGCCTGTAAGGAGGAGATAGCATCAATTAATTTGTCTGCTTTGGCGCTATCGACCGGATCGGCGTCCAGCATAGTAAATAATTCAGCTCTCTTCTTCCCCAGCTCTGCTCTTATCGACTTGATCTCCTGATCTATATTTTTCCGGTCCTGCTCCATGAAAGCTGACTGGGCATCGGTCAAATTGAGTTCTTTTTGCATTTTCTTCTTCAGCCAGTTATTCTCGCTTTGGCCCTTTTTGAAGTCTCTTTTATTGAGCCAATGCCGGCTGATCCTGGCAACCACTCCAAGGTTCAACCCCAGCGAAAGGACCAAAATAACAGTTATTATTTTGTTCTTCATTTTTTAACCCCCAATAATATTATTATAGACCTCTTCAACTTGCTCATTAGGCATGTCATTGAATTCACTCAAAGATAATTGCTGGGTAACTTCGGCGCTGATGATGGTTTCTTGTTGCGTGGCAGAGCCCAGCATTCCGGAGACAAGATAGTTTCCGGTAAAAGTCATAGCCAGGAACATCGATAAGGTAACGGCTATGTTTAGCCATCTTGTGCCCCTACCGCTGTGTGCCGGTTCCAATCGGCTTTGTATCCGCGTCCAGAGAAAAGCCGGAGGCTCTTCGAGCGTTGTCTCCTTTAAAGGATCAACAGCCATTGACCGGACAGCCGCGGCGAAAGCACGACAAGCCGGACATTCCCTCAAATGATGATCGATCTCCTGTTTCCTTTGTTCAGCTAGTTCACCATCGATATAATCAGTGATAATGATGTCGCGGAACTTATGGCAATTCATTGTAACCACCTCTTTTTAAGAGTATTTCCCTGGCCCTTTTCAGCCTGGATCTCACGGTATTGATATTGATCTTAAGAGCCTGGGCAATTTCATCATAACGCAAACCCTGCATCTCCCGTAATACTATACAAGTGCGATATTCCGGATTGAGAGCTTCTAACATTTTATCTACTTGTGCTTTTTGTTCGCGTTGTTCTAAAGATGTTTCAATCCCTGCGGTTGGCAGCGGTAGTTCATTGCATATATTTTCATGGTAAGCGAATTGCCGGCGGCGGTCATGCGCTGTTTTTTTCAGCATATTTAAAGTCGTATTCACCGTGATCCGGTAAAGCCAGGTCTTAAAAGAAGACTGGAACCGGAAGTCCTTTAAACTCTTAAACACTTTCAGGAATACTTCCTGGGTTATTTCCTGGGCATCTTCCCTATTACGGGCGGTCCGTAAAGCGATGTTATACACAAAACTTGAAGCACTTCTATATATCTCTTCAAAAGCTTGTATATCCCCGGACACGGCTTTTTTTATAATGTCTTGTGATATGCTCTGGATATCCATTGTGCTCCTTACACTAATTTAGACAAAGTGGAAAAAGGAAAAGTTTCACTCTTTGAGACAGTACAGAAAGGCGGATTAACGCAGTAAATGCAGGACAAAACCAGCGATGATCGGGATAGTCAGATTATCATCCAAAGCAATGGGCAAGGTTTCTACTACGGCTGCGACCAGCGCGCTGGCCAGGATAGCTGTGGCCGTAAGATCAGCAGTGAAAAAATATTGTTTTAGAACAAAACCAACCAGGGAGGCCATGATAAAGAAGGCTACGCTGCCTTCTATGCTTCTGGGAGGAAATAATTTATGCCGTCCGATCTTTTTACCTACTAAAGCCGCAGTAACGTCGCCAAAAGTCAGGAAACACAGCGCGGTGATGGCGATGGGTTTTTCAAAAAAAAGCACTGTCACCAGTATGCCGCCAATAAAATACGGCATCCCGGTAACAGTATTTTTTTCGTTCTCTTTAAAAAATCCCCTGAAGTTTAGCCAGGCCCATTCATTAAATAAGGAGTACTTAGCTCTCACTAACTCAAATAGTAAAACCAGGAACAGGGCAGCGGCAATGATCCGGAGAATGATTTCCTGATCCATAAAATAGTATCCTATAGGGAAAATCATACCGCCGATAAAGTGGAACAATGGTCTCTTCATATAACTTCTTCCAACGGCCAAACATACGCACTAACACTGCCCTTAGGCAATTGTTTCTTAATGCTCTTGATCGTTTCCTTAATATTAGCCATGCACTGGTCCTCACAATAGATCAACAATGCTGAATTGTATCCCGGCCAGACATTGGTGTCAAGCCTTGGATCACTGGATTTACCTATCCCCAACACTTTTTCCCATTTAGTATAGTATTGGATACCAGCGGCAGATAGTCCGGCCATGATCTCTTTCTCGAGCGGCGCGTTGTAGACAAAGAGTATAAGTTTCATATAAACTCCTTTTAATTACGTTAATTAAGGCTTTTTAAGCATCTATGTTTCAAGAACGGTTATCAGGGAGAAGAGTATCAGGGTATCAGGATACCAGTAATTTCCTGATCTCCTGATTACCTGATTCCTATTTTTAATTCTCTTTTCGTTTAAATTTTTGTTCAAAGATCGTATATAATACCGGTACAAAGATCAAAGTGATCAAGGTGGACACAGTCAGCCCGCCAATTAACGCTACTCCCATGGGGGCCCATGATTCACTGCCTTCACCGCGGGAGATGGCCATCGGTACTAAACCGAACAAGGTAGTGATGGTGGTCATTAACACCGGGCGCAGGCGGTTCTTACCGCCTCTTTGCACTGCTTCAAAAAGTTCTATCCCCCTGGCCCGCAGGATATTGGTATAATCAACCAGCACGATGGCATTATTAACGACAATACCTACCAACATGATCAAGCCCAGGAAGGTCATCACATTAAAACTCAGACCAGCGACCAATAAACCCCAAATTACCCCGGTAATGGCAAAAGGCACGGAGAACATAATAATGAATGGATCGCGCAAAGATTCGAACTGGGCAGCCATGACCAGATATACTAATAGCACTCCCAGGATAAACGCATAGAAAAGATCGGTGAAAGAAGATTTCTGTTCTTTGATCGTACCGCCAAATTTATACGTGAAGCCACGGGGCATGACCTTTTTCTGCAATAGGTTCTCTACGTCCGCAGTGATCTCTCCCAGACTGCGCCCATAAACGCTGGCATCGATCCGGATCATTCTTGTACCGTCTTTACGTATTATCTCCAATGGGCCATATTGCCTTTCCACTGTGGCCACGTTTCCCAAAGGGATAGCTTTACCAGAGGGCAAGAGGACCGGTAAATTGAGCAGGTTAATTAAACTGGTCCGTTCCCCCTTATTCAGGTTCATAAAAATATCATACTCATCATCCTGGTCCCGGAACTTGCTGACTGTAACGCCATAAAAAGTCCCGCGGACAATATTGGCGATATAGCCTACAGACAAACCCAGGCTAGTAGCTTTATCGCGATCCACCCGTACCCAGATCTCAGGATTTCCTTGTTCAAAACTCACTTCAACGTCTTTCACTCCCTTGACCTTAGACATCATGCCGGAGATCTGGTCCGATAGTTCAGCCCCCTTGGACAAGTCATCGCCATAAAGTTCTACGGTCAATGGTTTACCACTACCCATAATAGCTGCTTCCATCGGGTCCTGGCTGGAGAAATTGACCTTGACCAAACCGGGGATCTTTTCAATTTTAGGCCGGACCGCTTCAATGATTTCCAGGTCACTGCGCTTACGCTGGTCCTTGGGGACCAGCTTGCCGAAGAAATCAGCGGCATTGGATAATTCCTTACGGCCGCCTTGCACGCTGCCCATAGCTTCACGGCTCTCTCCCATATCTACCATCAACATTCTCAGTTCTTTAACTTCATCCTGGAGTATTTGTTCGATCTTGGCCGCTACTTTTTCTGTTTCGTCAACATTGGTCCCTCGCGGCAGTTCTATGCGCAAGCGTAAAAAACCCTGGTCCTCCCGGGGAAAGAATTCTGTACCCACCAGCGGGAACAGAAGTAAGGAGAAAATAAAAATAGCCGTAGCTCCGCCAATTACTTTTTTCCGGTTGTTTAATGCCCAACCCAGGATTTGACGGTATTTCTCATCCATACGTTCAAACCATTTTTCACTCCAGCGGAAAAACCGGTCTACTAATTTATTGGTGTCGGCATTATTATTGCTATGCAAAGTTTTTTGGCTCAATATACTTCCGGCTAACATCGGAGATAAAGTATAAGCCACGAATAAGGAGGCCATTAAGGTAGTAGTCACAATAAAAGCTAATTGTTTAAAATAAGTCTGTAAAAAACCACCCACAAAGATCAAAGGCAGAAAAATGACTATTGTCGTCAAGGTAGAACCGAGGATAGCCGCACCGATCTCCCCGGTGCCAAAAATAGCTGCTTCCTGGGGTCTTTCCCCTTCACTTAAATGCCGGTAAATATTATCGATCACTACAATAGCATTATCTACGACCATACCGATGGCAATAGCGAAGCTGGTCAACGTCAGGACGTTAATGGTCCAGCCATTAAAATACACAAAAATAAAGGCCACCAGCAGCGATATGGGGATTTCCAGGGCCACGATAAAACTGGCCCGCAGATTACGCAAGAAAAACAGCAAGACCAAAACCACCAATAAACCACCCCAGTAGACTGACCCTTTTAAATTATCGATCGAATTAACAATAAAATCAGAATTATCCATCAGTATCTTGACGTCAACATCCTTCGGCAAAACCTGCAAGATCGTTTTTAATTTTTCCCGCACGCCTTTGGCCACTGTCACGGTATTAGCGCCGGACTGTTTTTGCACGACGATAAAGCCGCCGTTCTTTTGGTTGACATGGACCCGTTTTATAGCTTCTTGAAAATCATCCTTTATTTCGGCAATATCGCTCACATAGATGGGTTTCCCCTGACGATAAGCCAGTAAAGTCCGGCCCAGTTCAGGCACGGTCGTGTATTCACCGGGGACCCGTAAACTATATTTTTTCTTTCCTTCATATATTGCACCGGCTGGAGTGGTCACATTCTCCTGCTGGATCTTAGCGGTAACCTGGTCCAGAGAAATATTGTAAGCATTCATTTTGTTAATGTCTAAAACAACTTGGATCTCCCTGACTTTGCCGCCACGGACATACACCGCTCCTACTCCCGGGACAGCCCGCAACTGATCGGCGATATCTGTTTCCATAATTTCATTCAGGCGGTCATAGCTTTCCTGGGCATTAGCTCCCATAAATAAGATGGGTATAGCGCTGGTATTGAACTTAATGATCCGGGGAGTATCAGCATCATCAGGCAGCCTGCTTTTAACAAACTCCAAACGATCCCGGATATCATTGCTGGCCGTATCCAGAGACGTGCCCCACTCAAATTTGGCTATGACCACAGAGGCGCCTTCTTTAGAAGTACTTTCCACAGAATCTATACCTGGGACAGTACGCACCGCGTCTTCAATGGTCTTAGTAACTTTAGTTTCAATATCCTGGGCATTGGCGCCGGAATATGAGGTAATGACAGTCAACATCGGCAAGGTGATCTCCGGCATCAGGTCAACCGAGATCTTAGCCAAAGAGACAAAAGACAGGATCAACAGTACTATATATATAATAATAGTAAAGATCGGTCTCTTAACGCAGAATTCCGTAATTCTCATTGCCCAACCTCCACTTTCGCTCCATCCCGCAGATTATCCTGGCCCACAATTACTATTTGTTCACCAACCTTTAAGCCGGCAACGATCTCGATCAGGCTGTCCTGGATCAAACCGGTGAATACTTGCCTTTTGACCGCGGCTTTGCCATCACTGATATAAACAAAACTACTGTCCTGTTCTTTTAAAACCGCATCTATAGGAATCAGCACACCTTGATAGGCTTTTTTAATGATGCGGCCTTTGGCAAACATGCCGGTCTTAAGCTTCCCTTCCTTATTGTCAATCCTGATACTAACTTCCGCGGTCCTGGTATTCTGGTCGATCTTGGCTTTTACCATATCTACCTTACCGTCAAATTCACGCTCAGGATAGGAATCAACTTTTACTTTAGCCAGATCATTTTTTTTGATGCTATTAATATCTTTTTCAGTGATATTAGCTACTACTTTAATAATACTGGTGTCAGCGACACTGCCCAGTGGATCCTGCGGATCTATTTTGGTCCCTAAGTCTACCAGATACCCGGTGAAAACACCGCTGATCGGCGCGGTAACTTCAACTTCCTTGTAATCCATAGCTGGTTCATCCCGGTCCAAGAGGGCTATAGTCTGTCCAGCTTCAACAACGACACCTTCATCGACCACTTTTTTGATTAGTTTTCCAGCGACTTTAGGATAAATATTCGCTTCATTGAGACCGCGCACTTCACCAACAAAATTCACCAGTGATTCTATGGGACCAGCCTGAACCTTAGCCAAGTGCACAGGGATAACGGCTTCTTGTACCACCAGGTTCTTCTCGATCCTTTTCCGCTTGATCAATTGCACTAGGCGATATCCCACGATCAGCGCCAGAATGACGGCAATGGTAATAGCTATTCTTTTTAACTTCATTTTTTCCCTCCCTATTCTAATGTTTCCGCGATAGCTTTCTCCACTTTAGCCTGGGCCATGATATATTCATACGTGGCCTGGTAATAATTAATTTCTGCCTGGGTCAAAGTCAATTCCGCATCCCGCACTTCAATATCACTCATCAAGCCCAGTTTGTACCGCTCCTGGGCAATGCGCAGGTTGTCTTTAGCCGTATCTACGTTTTCGCTTTGGCCGGCAATATTTTCTTTGGCCTGGTCCAAGGTAAAATAGGCCTGTTTTACTTCGATCTTGATGCTATCAATTAATTGGGCTTTGGTTAAGAGCACCTGCTCTTTTTGCGATTTAGCCTGACTGATCCTGGCCTTGGTTGCGAAACCTTCAAATAACGGAATGGTTAATGACAGGGTACTGGTCCAACTATTGGTCCAGATCTTTCCATTGCTATAGAGAGAATAACTTTGCCGGGAAACTGCTGAATTTAAGAGCAAATTCGGCCAATAGCCGCCGCGGGCTATAGACACAGAACTATCAGCTGCTTCTTCTTGCAACAGCAGTTGTCGTAGTTCTATCCTTTTTCCCAGAGCCTGGTTCAATCCTTCTTCATAACCTTTCACCGGTTTTTCAACATAACCGAGTTGCCCCATAAATTCTGTTTCCAACGAAGGTTCCCATCCTAATATATTGATCAAGGCATCAACGGTTATTTTTAAATTATTCTGTGCTTTGATCAAACTGGTTTTTTGATTAGCCAACTGCACTTTTACCCGACTGACATCATAATTGGACATTTTCCCTTCATTATACAATGCCTGGCTTACTTTCAGATGTGCCGCCACCACTGCGTAAGCTTCCTGGTTGATCCGCACCAGCTGTTGGGCGAGCAGTACGGTGTAAAAACTTTGCTTGACCTGATACAACAGGTCATCCCGCTGTTTCAAATAATCCCACCGGGCTAGCTGCAAGCCGATATCAGCTTGCCGGTTGGCGTGGTAGAGCTTGCCTCCCATGAACAAAGGCTGGGTCAGGCTTAATTTACCCAGATATGAATCTCTTGGATCTAAATCTACTTGATTATACAATTCATGATTATAAATATACGCTCCGGTGGCGCTGATATTTGGCCAATAACCGCTGGCCGCTTCTTTTTTCCTGGCTTCAGCATCGTTAGTTTTTTCCTGGAAAAGGAGCAATTGCTTATTATTTTCCAGGGCGATCTTAATACATTCATCCAAACTTAGGACCCGTTCCTGGGCCTGGATGAACCCGGCAACCCCGATTAATCCGGTCAGTAAAACCAGAATTATCCAATATTTATTCAAGTTCATGCTTTTACTCCTTCCAGAAAAGCTTCCAAAATAAAGGATTTTTCTTTTTCAAGTGATTTTGTCATCTTCTGGAACATAGCTCTCATAATGAACATTTGAATGATCCCGCTTAGTCCCAGAGCTATATTTTCCGGATCAATATCTTTGAGCAATCTTTCTTTTACTCCTTGCCTGATGATAGCCGTAAGATATTCTATTGATCGTTCCATTTCCTTTATCGCCTGCCCATGAAGTTTTTGGTGCAGGTCAGAGCAGACCAGGTCTCTTTCCACCATCATGAACATTTGCACCAGATCCCGGTTGTTTTCCATATAAACAAACGCCTGGCTAATATATTCTTTGATCTTGGACAAGCAATCAGTGTTTTTATTGACTATCTCCTTTAACATTTCCGTGCGCCCTCTTAACCCTTGTTCAATAATGTCCATAAAAAGTTTTTCTTTACTGGGGAAATACAGGTAAACCGCGCCTTTGCTGATGCCTATGGCTGCCGCGATATCATCCATAGTGGAGTGATGAAATCCCTTTTTAGTGAATACCTTCCTGGCCATGGCCAAGACTTCCTGCCGGCGCCAGACCATTTCCTTTTTCTTAAAGCCTTTCATTTTCATATTAGCCACCCTTATTGACCATAGAGTCATTTATCTGACTGATCAGTCAAATTAATATTAACACTCAGCCCCTGACTTGTCAAGCGAATAAAGCGCAAATAAATTATCATGGGCTAATGATTAGTCTTGACAATTGCCCCCGGATTAATTATAGTATAGATACGTGTTCTGCTATATAATTTTATTAATATTGGAATGTTCCAGTTTGAATCAGTTTCAACAAACGCCGACGATGGCGTATCCGAGCGATACGTCGAGGAGAAATGAGGCAGAAAACGATCAAAATGGACATTCCCTTCGGGCAGAGCGCTGATATAAAGGAGGAAGAATTTGCCGGCTAAAATCATAGGATCTGCCCTATTTTTCCTGAGTTTGCCTTTTTGCCTATGGGCTGTGCCTTCGGCCAAAATTCCCACCCTGCCTGAATCCACCACTACTGTTCTAGTCAGTACCGCCACGATCTCTTTGCCTATACCGCAAAGCCAGGAATTAGCGGATCGGACGAATTGGCGTAAAAACCCGTTTGTGCCTCTTCTAGGCATGACTTACGAACAAAAAACAAAGACCAAAATTCTTGTTGTGTCAGGCCAGTCAGACGCGGTCCAGTTGCGGGATATGGAACTGATCGGCATCGTCAAAGATGAAACAGAATATTCAGGGATCTTCAGGAATAGCATGACCGGAAAAGTCTATATCACCCAACAACAAAAATTAATCGATAAAAGAAAACGAATCATGAAAAATATCCAGGTTGCCCGCGTTGATGAAAATACTGTCGTGATGAAACAAGGGAAACAAGAATTACTATACCGGCTCAGGAAAGTAGGGGAATGAGCAAGAAAGCGATCTTCTTAATCCTATATTGCATCCTGGCTCTCGGGATAGGGACGTTCTCCCGTTTAGCAGCAGCCGAGCCAGACCCGGTGATATTGCAGGCGATCTCTACCAAAGTAGAAGCGTCCTTATTTAAAATTATTCTCCAGTTATCCGGGCCGGCAAAGACCAAGGATTTCGTTTTAGCCGAAACTGAGACCATGTTAGTACTTGATCTATATAATACGAAGCATGCCTCTTCTTTAAAGAACTTAAAAATAGACCTGGCTCCGATCTTGCGCCTGCGTTCAGCGCAATATAAAGCTATCCCACAACCCATCACCAGGGTAGTATTAGACCTGACCGCGAAACCGCAATACGAGATCAAGCCGCTACAAGACGGATTAGAGATCATAGTTTCACTCGACCAGGCGGCTGAGCCAGCGCCTGTATTAGCCAACCCGGAACCACAGGCAATTACAGCCCCGGTTATCTCGCCGGAACCAGCAGTATTACCAGTTATTACCGAGCCTATACCAGAACCGGCAGCCCAGGCGCCAACCAATCCCAATTCTTCGAGATTATTTTCTTTTGATTTCGAAAATGCCGATATTAAAGACGTGCTCTACGCGTTAGGATTAAAAAAAGGAATTAATATTATCATTGATGAAGATGTGACCGGACCGATCACGATCAGCCTAAATAGTATTTCTTTTGAGGATTCCATTGATACGATCCTGAAGATAAAAAGCCTTTCCATGACTAAGATCAGCGACCAGGTCATACGGATCTCTAAAAAAGAAAAAGCCGACCTGGTCACCACCTTCGTGCAGCTTAAATTTGGCCGGGCTGAAGACACGGCACCCCTGGTCACGCCACTGCTCTCCAGCAAAGGTAATATCCAGGTGGACAAGCGCACAAACAGCTTATTGATCACTGACGCTTTAAACAACATCCAGGTTATAACCGATGCCATTAGCAAAATGGACCTCCGGCCCAATGTGGTGGAGATCAAAGCTGAGATCGTAGAAGTAGATACCAATTCTCTAAGGGAACTAGGCATCAGTTGGACTGCTACTAAAGGTACTATTTTACCGACAAATACCGGTACCACCTATAATGCCTCGCAAGACCAGGGCAATTTAAGCATTGCCTTGGGCACGGTCATCGATAAAATGCAGGTTAATGCCACTCTCAGCATGCTGGGCCAGAAAGGCAAGAGCAAACTGCTTTCTTCTCCCAGTATCACGACAGTTGACAATCAACCGGCAAGGATCATAATCGGTGATAAAGTTCCTTATGAAAAGAAAACTATCTCCAGTTCCGCGGCGGGGGAGACAGCGACAGAGTCAACAATAGAATTTCTCGATATTGGCATCAAGCTCGAAGTTACGCCAACTATAAATATTAACAAACAGATCACTATGAAAATCCGTCCTGAAGTAAGTACCTATACCCCATCGACACTCGGCCCAATCGTGCATACCAGGGAAGCAGAGACCACGATCATGGTCAATAACGGAGAGACCCTGGTCATCGGCGGCTTAATGAGCGAAACTGACAACGATTCTGTTTCCGCCGTTCCTTTTGTCGGTGATATTCCTATTCTAGGCTGGTTATTCAAAAAAACCTCTAAGACCCATGATAAAACTGAATTGTTGATCTTTATTACTCCACGGTTATTGGAATAGCACCCCACATGCTTTGCCCTAATTGCCAAAAACCCCTGCAGGCTATTAATTATCATAGCATCAAGATAGATATGTGTGCCAGGTGTGGCGGCCTCTGGTTTGATCCACAGGAATTACCAGCTTACCTTGAAACATTCAAGGCCATACATGAATTTCCTCCTTTAACTATCTCCGAAGTCACCCAAAAAGCCCAAAATATCTACACTCTTGCCGAGCAACAAAAGAAATGCCCACGCTGTCTTCTGCCCATGAACAAATTCAATTATGCCTATAATTCAAATATCTTTTTGGATCGTTGCCCTACTTGCCAGGGTCTCTGGGCTGACCGGGACGAAATTGCCAAAGTAGTGAGATTTAACCAAGGCAATCCCTTGATCAATAAATTAGCCGCGGCTATGGCCCAGGAGCAAAAAGGGTTCCAGCAGCAACTGGATACAATGGAATCTTTATCCAGCCTGGCTAAAAGCGTGCCTTTATTCTTAATCTTACCTAAGATCATCCTGCCTTTAGCCGATGATAATCCCCGTTCTTCTTTCCCCTGGGCCACCTTATCCCTGATCAGCCTGAACCTGGCTGCTTTTATATTTCAAATAATATTTATCCCGCTGGGAAAATGGCCGACGCTCTTCCAACAATTCGGATTGGTACCCGCCCAATTCATGGCAGGCACTATCGGCCTTAACATTGTGACGGCTTTATTCCTGCATGGAGGAGTGTTTCACCTGCTGGGGAATATGTTCTTCCTGTGGTTGTTCGGGGACAATGTAGAAGAGAAGTTCGGGGTTATAAAATTTTTGCTTTTTTACCTGGCCTGCGGTTTAGCAGCGAGCCTGGGGCATGTTTATTTCAATAAAACCAGCTTTGCGCCATTGATCGGCGCTAGCGGCGCTATCAGCGGGATAATGGGAGCTTACCTATTCCTATTCCCAAAAATTAAGATCAAAACCCTGTTCTTTTTCAAGATCATAGAGATACCGTCTGCTGTTTTCTTTACTAGCTGGCTGGGATTGCAACTCTTTAACAGCTGGTGGGCCCATTTGACGCACCATACCAATATCGCCTGGTGGGCTCATATCGGGGGATTTGCTTTTGGCTGGGGGCTGATCTGCTTAATAAACTACGGCAGGAAAATTGAGTCCAACAGAGGAGTAGCTCGGTAAGGCTCAAGAAACGCTGCCGTAGTTTTCCCTCATTTCAAAAATTAGACAATCTCAAACAATAAATAGTTTCAAATAAAAAAAGAACGATCCTGCTTGAAGGATCGTTCTTGGTATGACCACTTTTATCTCTGGATAACTAGCAGCAACTAATTTTCAGTTCTAACCAATAAAAACATCTTCCCGGGCATATCTATAAAGCACCTTTTTTGGTTTGGTGATAACCGCTGTAGCCACAATTAATGGCCCTACCCTGCCAATAAACATGGTCAGTGATAATATCGCCCTGCCCGCATTGCTCAAAGCCGCGGTGATCCCGGTAGATAATCCGGTATTTCCCAAAGCCGAAACAATTTCAAACAAAACCTGGATAAAAGAAGCTTTTTCCGTAAAGGCCATGACCAAGGCATCAATGAAAATAATGGCCAGGAAGAAGATAAAGATTATCACCGCATTATATATCCCTTGATCACCTATTTCCCTTTTAAAAATATTAAAATTGCGATCGCGCAGCTTAGACCAGATCAGGATGAATAATAAAGCAAACGTGGTCGTTTTTATTCCTCCTCCGGTGCTTCCTGGCGAAGCCCCGACGAACATCAGCAGCATGATCATGATCCAACTGGTCAAGCTCATCTTGCCTATATCAATAGTATTATACCCATCGGTAGTAGACGCGGAAACCGCCTGAAAAACAGAGTGCATTCCTTTTTCATAATTATTCGCGGTTATGGGCTGCCAATCTTCAGCCATATAGATCACTGCCGTACCAGCCAAAATAATAATAAAGGTGGTAATTAATACCAGTTTAGTATGCACGGCCAATCTGGCAGGATATTGCTTCTTGATTTTGCGGTGTATGTAGTTCCTAATGTCATCTAAAACAAAAAATCCCAGGCCACCTGCCAGGGAGAGGATAATTATAGTTACGTTCAGTAACACATTATGCTGGTATTTCATTAAGCTATCGGAAAATAATCCGAATCCAGCGGTACAAAAAGCAGCAACAGAATGATATAGGCCCAAATATAAAGACTGCCACAATGGATAATCTTTCATCCAGATCAAGGCTAAAATGATCGTCCCGCTTAATTCAAAAAAACATGTATACAATAGCACTTTCTTAAAAAAAGTTTCCAGTAAATTAAGGTCTGATCCTACTAAGGATTCCCTGGCGACCAAAGAGGTTTTCAGAGAGCGGCCCATCCCCAACATATAAGCGGTAAAAATAATGAAAGTCATATAGCCTATCCCGCCGATCTGAAAAATAACCAGCAGGACTATCTGCCCAAAGAAGGAATAGTAGCTGCCTATATCGACTACCGACAGTCCCGTAGTGCTGATCCCTGAGCTGGAAACAAACAAAGCATCCAGAAAGGGCTGGGCTGTACCCTTGGCTGAAGAAACCGGTAAAGATAAAATCATAGCCCCGATTAAGGTAATAAAAATATACCCAAAAAGCAATAATTGATAGGGAGTGAGTTTTTTCATACCTAAAACTTACTCTAGGATCAAGGGGAAGGCAAATCAATAAAAGGTCAAAAATCTTGCAGGCGATAACCGATACAAGGTTCGGTCAGGATATAGGTAGGACGATCAGGATCTGGCTCGATCTTACTGCGCAGGTTACTGACGGTGACACGCAATAAATGAAAAACACCTTCTAATTCATCGGTTTTATTCCAAACTTCCTTCAGGATCTGCCTATGCGTTAACACCTTTCCCGCATTACGTACCATAAGTTTTATTATTTCATATTCAGTCGGAGTCAATTCTACTGGTTTACCACTTACCGTTACGAGACGCTTAGTAAAATCAATAATAAGTTTCCCGGTGCGAAAAATACTTTCCTGGTCCGCTGGCGTCAGACGGCGTAAAACCGCTCTGATCCGCGCCAGAAGTTCAGCGATATTAAAAGGTTTAGTTAAATAATCATCTGCTCCTTCTTCCAGCGCCGTCACTTTATCCCCGACTTCTTCTCTAACCGATAATATTATGATCGGGGTCCTGGAACTTTTGCGAATCTGGCGGATAACTTTTATACCATCAATGTCCGGCAGGCCCAGGTCCAGTATTATGACCTCGGGATTTAAAACTATCACTTTCTCCAAAGCTTCTTTACCACTCCCGGCTTCATAAATGCTATAACCGCAAGCGGCCAAAGATACCCGCAAGAAATTCCTGATCGCTTTTTCGTCATCAACTATGAGGATCCGGATATCCTTATTTTTTTCCATCTTCATCTTGTCCTCCGCTGGTCCCTAAAGGCAGGCTAATGGCCAACGTTGCTCCTCCAGCTGGGTTATTGCGGGCTGCAATCGCTCCATTATGCGCTTCGATAATCCCTTTACAGATGGAAAGCCCTAATCCTGTCCCACTTACCCGGCCGGGACTTTTTGCCCGATAAAACTTTTCAAAAATGCGTTCTAGGTCTGCCGGAGGAATGCCTGGCCCTTGATCTATTATTTCTATCCTTACTCTATCATTTATGACCGCGGCCCTGATCAGGATAGGCGAGCCAGGAAGAGAATAATTGATCGCGTTATCGATCAAATTGTAAAAAGCCTTGATCATGAAAGAAAAATCCAGGTAGATCTCCGGGCAATCTGCCGGGATGCTTATTCTAACTTCCCGGCAGCCCACTTTCTCTTTTAGTGCTTCAAGGGAAGTTCCCAGAACATCCCTTAAATCACAAGGTTTTTTAGAAATACGCAATACTCCCGCTTCCATCTTTGTCATATCCAGTAGATTACTAACCAGGCGATTAAGACGGTCTGCTTCCTGCTTTGCGCCTTTTAAAAGCTCCTGGCTGGTTTTCTTATTAAGATCAAGATCATCATGGAGTATAGTGCTTAAGCTGCCGGTAATAGTAGCTAAGGGGGTGCGCAGGTCATGAGATATGGAATGCAAGAGAGCTGTCTGCAATTTCTCCGTTTCCTGTAATAACTCGACTTTCTGCGCTTTAATGGTCTGTTCCCGTACCCTGGAAGCTAAAGTACTAACCACTAAGCCAACTATGAGCAAGCCAATGAAGGTAAAAATATAATGGACGCTGGATACGGTAAAAGTATAATAGGGCGGGACTAGAAAGAAGTCAAAGGAGAGCACGCCAATAATTGAAGCAGTAATAGCCGGGCCTTTACCCCAGTTAATAGCCGCGATAACAACCGCCAGCAGATAAAACATAACCAGGTTGGTGGGCTCTAGCTTCCCTTTAATAAAAATACCAAATAAAGTAGTTATTAATACCAACCCGATACTTAATAAATACGGTAAAACTTTATTATTTTTTTCAATTAAGTTAATAGCCATTTAATTCCCACCACGCCAAAAACCAGACCCGCATTACAGGTCAAAATGCCAGCTATGATCGCCAGGATACTTTTCCGCTGCCGCAATCCCAACAATCGCGCCAGCAAGACCCCTCCTAACACACCGCCGGTAAAAGCCGGCATCGCGACAATAAAAAACACTCCCCAGCCACCATACTTTTTAGCGGTTAAGAATGGCTTTGAGTGCATGATCTTGGTTCTTTGGGCTTGGTATTTTGTTTTCAAACGCTGTACCCATACCATGCGGAAAGCCAACGGCCCCAATAAAAAATAGAAAAGCGGTATTTGCACCAGTTCGATAATAAGCAAATAAAGAAAAACTACCCGCCAGGAACTAAAAAGAGCAATCCCGATCGGGACTGCTCCTTTCCTGCCGGCAGCGATATAAATACCGACTAACGCCATAAATTCGCTGATCTTTTTAACCATTTTCTTTTTCGATAATACTTATGATCTCTTTAATATCATTTATTTCGTAATCAGCGCCGCTTTCTTTGGTTTCGAAAAGATTGCCATACCGGGCAAAGACCGTTTTCATCCCGACCTGCTTAGCGCCAACAACATCGCGCTCCGCCCAGTCCCCCACCATGACCACGTGCTGCGGATCCAGCGGCCAAAGCTCTAGTAGCTTGCGAAATGGTTTAGGGCTTGGCTTCCTTTCACCGGTATCATCAAAGGTAATGACCTGGTCAAATATCGGATGCAAATTAAATGAGCATAACCGCATCCATACTGCCAGCCGGGGAGCATCACTGATCACGGCCATCTTAATGCCCCGTTTGGCAATACCGATCAAGGTGGACATGACATGCGGATAAAGGGTCAGGGCTCCTTCTTTGGCCCGGCGATAGCCAATGATCCCCGCGGCCAGGATCTTATAATCTATTTTACCGAATTCCTGTAATAATATTTTATCAAATATCTGTTGGTCTTCGATGCCTTCCACGGAATAAAGATTGAATATCCGGTTGATCATTGCTTCCTTCCCCAGATCCATTCCCGCGTCGATCATAGCTTCTACCGCCGCTTCTACCGCCACGCGCTTGGCTTTCATAAAATCCCAAAGCGTATTGTCCAGGTCAAAAACTACGGCTTGGATCATAGTTTATCCTTTTTGAGAGTAAACGGCTCAGCTAATAGTTTGTTCATATTGAGGGCTTTCATTTCCCCTTTTTTATTCACCAGGATCACTTCCATCCTGGGATTAAATTCAGCTATGACTTGGCGGCAAGCTCCGCAGGGAGGAGTCAAATCTTCGGTCGGTGAAAAGATCACCATGATCTTGAAATTGGTTTCCCCGCTACTCACTGCCTTTACAATAGCCACCTGCTCAGCGCAAATACTAAGACCATATGCCGCGTTTTCCACATTACTACCGGAAAATACCTTGCCATTAGCAGTCAATAAGGCGGCTCCGACCTTAAATTTGGAATACGGAGCATACGCTTTATCCGCCGCTGCTTTAGCCAATTGTACCAGTTCCTGGATCTCTTTTTCCACCGGATGATCCTCCTTGCAATTAAAGCGTCTCTTCGAAATGTGATAATCTCTTAAATTCTTTAAAGCGCTGTTCAATTTCCTCATATTTCAGCCGTTTGAACCGGTTCAGACTAAAATCTTCCACATTAAAAGACGCCATTACACTGCCAATGATGGTCGACTGGCGAAAATATTTTTCTGAAAGCTCCCCTTTTTGCGCTAGATAACCCATAAAACCGCCGGCGAAACTGTCGCCGGCCCCAGTCGGATCATTTACTTCTTCCAGCGGGAACCCGGGCGCGCTAAAAACAGATCCCTGGCTGAACATGAGTGCGCCATATTCCCCTTGTTTGACAATGACATGCTTCGCTCCCCAGGAGAATATCTTCTTAGAGGCTTTGACCAGGTTCAACTCCTGGGTCAACTGCCGTATCTCTGCTTCATTAATAAAAAGAAGATCTACCGCGGCGATCACTTTTTTCAAAGCATCAACCTTTTTATCGATCCAGTAGTTCATGGTATCGCAAGCGATAAATTTTGGCTTCTTTACCTGCTTGAGCACTTCTAATTGCAATTCCGGGTCAATATTGGCCAGCAGGACAAAAGACGCATCTTGATAATCCGCCGGCAGTACTGGTTTAAACTGGGCGAAGACATTCAACTGGGTATCCAGGGTCTGGGCCGTATTCAAATCATAGCTATATTTTCCCTTCCAGCGAAATGTTTTCCCTGGATTAATGATCAAGCCCTTAGTATCGATCCTACGGCTCTGCAAGAATCCTATTTCCTTTTCAGGAAAATCAGATCCGACGATCGCTACCAGGTTTACCGGAGTAAAGAAACTGGCAGCTACGCTGAAATAAGTAGCGGAGCCACCCAATACATCTTGTACCTGGCCAAAAGGAGTTTCCACCGTATCCAGGCCGATCGATCCCACAACCAAAATCTTATTCAACTAAACCTCCTAAAAGCATTGTTTTATTTAATATATTTGCCTACAATGACTTGCAGATCTTTTTTGGTTTTAGCGGAAATCTTTTCCCGAGTCGTAATGATCGCGTCGGCTAAAGCCCGGTCACAATGACAATCTGATTTAAGCGGCAGGACATTTACCAACTCTTTAATGATCGTCTTGGCTTTAGAAACATTCCCAAGTAATACTTTGATCACCCCATCGCCGCTCACCGCTGCTTCGGAAGCATGCCAGACATCATAATCAGTGATCAAAGCCAAAGTGCTATAACAAATTTCCGCTTCCCTGGCCAGCTTGGCTTCGGTCACATTGGTCATACCGATCACATCAACTCCCCATCTCCGGTATATTTCACTTTCACTCTTGGTGGAAAATTGCGGTCCTTCGATACAAATATAGTTTCCCCCGCGATGAATGCGAAATCCCAGTTTTTGCCCTATAGTATAGACCGCGGCGCTTAATACCGGACAAACCGGATTAGCCATACCGACGTGCGCCACTAAACCCTTGCCAAAGAAGGTAGACTTCCTTTGATTGGTGCGGTCAAAAAACTGATCCACGACCATCAGGTCCCCGGGGACCAGGTCTTCACGCATACTACCCACCGCGCTGACTGACAGTATCTTTTCCACACCCAGCTTTTTAAAACCAAAAATATTGGCCCGGTAATTTATTTCTGAAGGAGTGATCTTATGCCCGCGGGCATGCCGCGGCAAAAAAGCGATCCTTTTGCCGTTAAGGTCCCCGATCATATATTGATCGCTGGGTTTGCCAAAAGGCGTGGTAATAGCTGTCGCTTTTAAATTTTTGATCCCTTCAATATCGTACAATCCACTGCCACCGATAATACCTAATTCGATCTTTGCCATTATTACTCCTCTCTTTTAAGTACGCTTATCCCACCAAATTAAAACCCATATTATAGCTAAATTCTTCTTGAAAACTTGCTAAGCAATAGTACCAGGAAGACGATGATGGAACAGGCGCTCAACAACATGCCCAGACGCAAGGAACGAGGCCGATAACGGAACCAGACCTCATGTTTTCCGGCAGGGACAACAATCTTATTGAATATCTCCTCCTCATGTTCCAGTAAAACCGGTACGCCATCGACAGTAGCTTGCCACCCAGGATAAGATATTTCTTTCAACACCAATTGGTCCGGCAGCGGCAGGTCAGTATAGACCTTAATTTCACCATTATGGTAAAAGGCTATTATCGGATGATACTGTTTCTGCCGGAGATAATAGGCGCGCTGTTTAAAATAAAGATTCTCGTACATAAACGCATGCGCATCCTGGAAAACCAGTTTTAAACCGGTCGTAGTGATCTTTTGGGAAGTAATAATATATTTTACATTCTTCTGTCCCAAGGCCGGTGCGGCCAGGCGAATATCCAATTGCTCAATATTTTGCAGTTGACGATGCGCGGTTTTTATTTCCAGGGGGCTGTAACCGCTGACTTCATCGATATTCCACAATAGGTTCATATCCGGTTTAAGACCCTGATCAGTACCATTGCAATTATAGATCCGGAAATAGTCCGGGTCTCTTTTCAGGATGCTGAGCAATCGGAATGAAGGCGCCAGATCATTCTTTTCCACCGCTGTATTATAGCCCAAACTAAAATAATACAAATCACACATAATAATGCCCACTAATACCAGCTGAAAAGATTTAGCTTTAAGCTCTCCCTCCAGAAATCCCTTAATAACCCAATATACCAGGAAAAGAATGATCAATTGGGCATAGATATGCAGGCTGACCAAATTCAGTGAATATTGCAGGCCGCCGATCAATTGGTCCGCCCAATTGGCCAGTTTATGAAAAGGGATATGGATAAAGACACCGACGGTTTTAGCCAACCGTTCTTTACCGATCAAGATCAGGCTGTAACCCAGTCCAAAAGCTAACAACATGAAAGAACCGATCAGGACATATACTCGTTTTAAGGCCAGGCTGAACCGTTCTTTTTTTAGCAGGACTATTTTCAATCCAAAGCCGGCCAAAACTGCCAGACTAAAACTGGTGACCACGAGATACCCGGATATGCCCGCGGAATGATGGCCAAGTGACAGGGCCATAGTCACGACAAAAAGTAGAATGAAAAAATTCAAATGCCTGGTCAACCGGAACATCATAGCCACCAGAGCCAGAACTAGCGGGGCAATACCAATATAACAAGCTAGATCCCAATAAGTAGCCAAACCATAATAGTAAGGACTGGCGGTAGGGCTTTGCCAGCCAAAGAAATTAGGAAAAATATAGGTAATGAAATTACGCACCGGGAAAAAAGCAGCCCCATGATCATAATGAGCCGAGTTTATCCCGTTTAAAAGCAATTCACGATACGGCAGTAATTGTATACCGGCCATAGCTAATCCCAGGATGATCAAACCGGTAAAATATATAGCTTCTTTAAACGGCAGTTTTTCCCGGGACCAGAACCAGGCAAAATAAGCGGTATATACCACAATGGAACACAATACTATTTGCTGGTTACCGGCCAGGGATTGCAAAGCCACAATCAGGCTCAACCATACTAGATAAGAACGTCGCCGCTCTTGTATATATCTCTCTAAACAGTACAATCCCAAAGGAAGCCAGGTAGCGGTAAAGATCAAGCTGACCCGCATCAAATTCGTGACCAAAAATCCGCTGAAAGAAAATACCAGGCTAGTAGTTAAAGCAGCGCTCTCTTCCATTCCCATTTGCCGGGCGTAGATATAGGTAAAAAAGCCAACCAGTAAAAAATGGAAAATAAGAAGCAGCGAAAGAGCGTATTCCGGGGCTAAGAATATTTGCGCCAGGAAAGTCAAGGGATAAAAAACACCCCAGGGCCCGGCGGCAAAAAGCGGATAACCACAATAGATCTGGGATAGCCATAAAGGCAAGTGCCGGTGCTGCCAGGCCTCGGCCATTATTTTATATCCTGGCAGATAAAAACGGGCGATCTCTCCAAAAACAAATATTTTATTCTTAAACAAACCTTCAAAAAATACCAGGGACCAAAAAAAACATATCCCTAAAAGCGGTAGTATCGCCCGTGATAAAAAGAGCTGCTTAATAGAAGAGCCGCGAATATGTCCGGTCATTTTATTTTTAAAAAATTCAAAGCGCATATATTTTTCCGGATATCGTCCTTTAAAATTTTCAAACATCTTCTTAGCCCATGTATTTTCTTTGGCTAATAAAAACAGGCCTATGCTTAAAAAAATAATCCCTTGTAAAACAGGCAAAAATAGTCCAAGGATCCCTAAAATAATAAAGGCCGAGCCGGCGATATTAAGCAAGATTTTACGATATCTTATAGCCATGGAGAGTCCTATCACGGTTCAATCAAATTTAAAATTACGCTTGGTAAAAACAGTTATGCAAGCATCGACAACAACCGGGTCATAAAGCGTGCCGCGATATTGTTTCAGCTCATCCAGCGCTTTCTCTATGCCCAATGAAGGACGATAAGGACGATGCGAGCACATAGCCTCAGTAACATCAGCGACAGCCATGATCCTGGCTTCCTGGATAATACTTTCTCCGTTCAAGCCCTTGGGATAACCGGTCCCATTCAAACGCTCATGATGTTGCAGGACTACCTGGGCTACCGGCCAGGGGAATTCGAGTTCTTTCAATATCTCATACCCGACTTCGGGATGGGTTTTAACAATACTATATTCAAATTCATTGAGGCGACTGGGTTTAGACAGGATCTCTGCCGGCACTACGATCTTGCCGATATCATGTAAAAAGGCGGTTACCCGGATACCGGCGACAGTGTCTTTAGACAGGCCCATCTCTTCAGCAATCGCGCATGCTAATTTAGCCACTCTTTTTTCATGGCCGGCGGTATAAGGATCCCTTTTTTCCAAGGCTGTGGCCAGGGCATTGGCCGTACCTTCTAAGGTGTGCTGGAGCTTGCGATAACTTTCCAGTAAGTTACCTTCGGTAATTTTTTGTTGCGTTACATCCTGGATAATGCCGACAATAAATTTCTCTCCCTGGTCATCCACATATAATGTCTTTTTGGTCAGAATATTATGGACCTTGCCATCAGCGGCGGTGAATTGCTCTTCATTAGTGTCTTCCTTAAGATCATTAAAAACTATTTCATCTCTAGCCCAAAATACTTCCGCTTGTTCTTTTGGGAAAAAATCAAAATCAGACTTGCCAATAAGATCTTCCCTTTTATAACCCATGAATTTACAATAGGTATCATTAAGCAGGACCCACTTATGATAACGGTCTTTGACAAAAATAGGATCAGCTACCGCGTTCATAACCTTACTCAGGTATTCTTTGCTTTCTTTCAAGGATTGCTCAGCCGTTATCTGCGCAGTAGTATCACGTACCATGATCACAATCTGGTTATCCAGAAAAGGCAAAAGACAGGCTTCAAAATGGTGATTGACCCCGGCCAGCGGCAGCCAATAAGCGATCGGGGCTTTTTTCCGGGTTTTGTTTATTTGCTCCAAGGCGGCGGCGAAAACCTGGCCAGCGGAAGCAGGCAGGACATCCTGCATTCTTTTTCCTAAAAAATCCGACGGTGAAATATATAATAATGTTTCGTCTCCGACTTTATAATCAATGATCGTCCCGTCTTCCTTTATTTTAAAAAAAATATCGTGAAATCCCTGGAATATTGTTTTTATTTCAGCTTGTAAGAGAAGTAAAGATTCTTCAAGTTTCTTCTTTTCAGCGTCTTCCATCCGGATTCATCCTGTCTACAGTTATTTATAATGTAGTCATTGTATCCAATTTGCGAAAGATTGTCAAACATTACACAATATACTTAGCGAGCAACACCTTGAAAGGCTTTTTCCAGCAACTTTTTATCAGGTGGTTTAGTAAAAAGACTCACTACCGGTATTACTATAAATGGCACGAGCATAGCCACGCTGGCAGCTATGGGTGATCTGTCTGGTCCCAATTTAAAGAAAAGGTAGATGGATAAAAACAAGCCTGTGGCCATTCCTGCCTTAACTCCTACTTTCGTCGTCCTCTTCCAATATAATCCATATATATACGGCGCCATAAACGAGCCGGCTACCGCTCCCCAGGAAAGGGACATCAGGGTAATAATAATGGCAAAATCATATCTGGCAATGAGATACGAAACAGCAATAAAAATCCCGCTTAAAAACCGCATCATAAAGAGAGAATGTTCTTTAGAAATATTTGGACGGATATGACCTTTATACAGGTCAATAGCAATGGCAGAAGCTGATACCAGCACCAGGGAAGAAAGCGTTGACATGGAAGCAGACAGTACCAGCAAGAGGATCATCGCCATTAATACTGGCGGCAGCTGGGAGGTCAGTAAGGTCGGTATGATCCGGTCAAAAGCAGGCTTACCATTGACCATGATCGGCGCAGTGTAAAAAACATGCGCCATAGCGCCGGTAAAATACGCGGCGCAAGCTATCACCATGGCGAATATAAAAGTAACTAAAGCCGCTTTATTAATGACTCCTTCATCCCTGATCGCATAAAATTTCTGAACCATTTGCGGTAGTCCCCAGGTACCGAATGAAGTCATAAAGACCAAAGCACACAGCAATAACAGGCTTGGTTGTTTTTCCAAGGGAACATGCCGCGGGTAATTGGCGGTAATGGTATTGAGCACATTTATAATCCCCCCGCCATTATGCACTAGGATGAACACCATCAGGCTAGCTCCGAAGAGCATAATAATACCCTGAATAAGATCAGTGAGAGTAATAGCAAAATATCCGCCTAAAATCAGGTATACTCCGGTGATAAAGATCATGATCAACAGCGCAAAATCATAAGAAATATTAAAATTCGCCTCAAACAAATAGGCCAATCCCTTAAAAACAGAAGCAGAATAGGGGATCAAGAATAAAAAAATTATCGCCGCCGTGATCATTTTTATGTATTTACCGGCAAAACGTTCATGTAAAAACTCCGGCATGGTCATAACATCCAGATTTTGGGTCATTCTCCTGGTCCGGCGGCCAAGTACGAGCCAAGCTAACAGTGACCCGAAGACCGCATTACCTACGGAAATCCATAAAACATTCAGGCCAAAACCCCAACCTAGTTTCCCGGCAAACCCGATAAAAATCACCGCGCTAAAATAAGTGGTACCATAGGCAAAAGCAGACATCCAGGGGCCAATAGTCCTGCCACCCAGGAAAAAATCATTAAGAGTAGACGTTTTACGCATACCCCAAAAACCTATTCCAACCATCATAGCTAAAAATAAAACTAATAGAATAATAGTAACCACTTCATTTCCCCTTTTTTTGGCGGTGCATTTCTATTATTTTATTGGCCTTTTCTTCTTGGTTCGGGAACAGGTCGATGGGTACATTTTCCCGGCCACAAGCGATCAAGACCATATGCCTGGCGCACTTATGATTATCCCCCTGGCAGAATTTGCTCTTAAAAAAAGAAGCGGTACCGGGCATATCTTTCATTTTATCATTAAAAAAAATACATACTGGTAAAATCTCACAAACAGCCATTTTTTACCTCTCTTTTTTATTGATATATTAAAGAATACTTAACCTCTGGCTTGATCTTACCGATCTTAATGGCGGCGATAAACTTTTGCGCGATCTCCTTAAGAGGTAGTGTTTCATTATTATAATATATACTAGCCAGAGGGTCCCCTACCCGCAGTTCATCACCAAACTTCTTATGCAGGATAAGGCCCGCGCTATAATCAAGGCTGTCCTCTTTTTTTTGCCGTCCGGCGCCAAGCATGGCCGCGACCAATCCGATCTCCCTGGTATTCATGCCGCAGATATAACCGCGGGCGGTAGTTTTGATCTCCAGTTCATGCCTGGCTTGCGGTAGTTGTTGAATCTTCCCGCCCTGGGTTTTAAGCAGAAGATAAAATTTGTCTAAAGCGCGACGATTGGCAATTAAGGACTGTAATATTTTTCTAGCTTCCCTGCCGGTGCCGGCTTTTTTACCCAACACCAGCATTTCGGCTCCCAAGGCTAGGGTTAATTCCATAAAATCTGCCGGACCATTACCTTGAAGCACATCGATCGCCTGCTTTATTTCTAAGCTATTACCTATAGCTTTACCCAATGGCTGGTTCATATCGGTAATAAGAACTTTCATTTTTAGGCCGTTCTTTTTACCTACCGCTTTTAGTATCGCTGCCAGGTCATGAGCAGTGGCCAGATCAGGCATGAACGCTCCATTGCCACATTTGACATCCAGCACTAATCCATCTATGCCGGCGGCGATCTTTTTACTCAGTATGCTGGCGCAGATCAGGGAAATGTTTTCCACTGTCCCAGTCGCGTCACGCAAGGCATATATCTTTTTGTCTGCCGGCGATAATTCCGCGGTCTGCCCGATCATAGCGATGCCTATTTTCCGGACTTGCTTTAAGGCTTGGCTTCCGGTTAATGAAGTGTTAAGCCCTGGCACGCTAGCCAGCTTATCCAAGGTCCCGCCGGTATGTCCCAGCCCCCGGCCGCTCATCATGAGCACTGGTAATCCGGCCGCGGACACTAACGGGGCTAAAGCCAGCGATATACCGTCACCCACCCCGCCAGTAGAATGTTTGTCAATAACCATTCCTTTTAAACCATTCAACTTCAATATCTTACCAGAGCAGGCCATCGCTTTAGTCAGAGCTATGGTCTCCGCTAAACTCATACCCTGAAAATACACGGCCATTAAAAAAGAAGCCATCTGGTAATCAGGAATATTACCGCTGGTATATCCATCAATTAAATATTTTATCTCTGCCGCGGATAAACTTTGGCCATTCCTTTTTTTAATGATAATTTCTATAACGTTCATTTATAATTTCCTGAGAATCGCTTTGATCAATTTATTTAAGTTAAAACTGACTTTTTGGGCGATTTCCAATGTAGTGTGGTGGCTATGTCTCATTTTACCTATGCCAGCGGCCTGGTTGGTCACGCAAGCCAAACCGAGGATTTCCAGTCCCAATGACCGGGCAACAATAGCCTCGGGAACAGTGGACATACCGATAATATCAGCGCCTATTTTCTTGAACATTTTAATTTCCGCTGGAGTTTCATAGGTGGGCCCGGAGACAGCGGCATAAATACCTTCCTGTAGACCCAGTTGCAGTTTCCTGGCTTCGGTTTTAGCTATTTTTATTAATTCCGTGGAGTAAACACTGGTCAGGTTCAGGAAGTTGATCGGCTCTCCTTTTTCAGCCCGCAAGGGATTTATACCCATAAAATTAATATGATCTTTGATCAGTACTAAATCGCTGGGTTTATACCTGGTATTGATGGCTCCGCTGGCATTAGTCAGAAACAGTTTATTAACTCCCAACGCTCTCATCACCTGGATCGGGAAGGTAATCTCTTCGATACTATATCCTTCATAATAATGCAGCCGGCCACGCATAATAACTACCTCTTTACCGGCCAGGGTCCCCAGAACCAGGACCCCGTCATGTCCTTCTACCGTGGAAGAGACAAAATAGGGAATCTCCATGAAAGGGATGACTATTTTGTTTTCCACTTCTTCCGCCAATACCCCTAATCCTGATCCCAGAATAATTCCTATTTCCGGTTGGATCATTTTTTTCATTTGGATCAATTTTAACGCTTGCTCGATCTTTGTCCGCATCATGTTAGTTTCACCACTATATCCCCGATGATATTGCCGGCCTCATCAGCCCGGTCAGCGGCATTTGAAAGATGCCGGTAGATCTCTCGTACTTTAAGAATGTAAATAGTATCTTTCTCTTCGAATAAATCAACCAGGGCTTCCTGGTAGGTACGCTCCATTTCATTTTCCAGTTTCTTAGCTTTCTGGGCATGTTCCAAAGCCAGCGAAGGCTTGGCTTGCAGATGAAAGACAGCCCTGGATATTTCCTCGGCCTGGCGCCGCAGAATACTGACCATTTTCAGCATAGACTGGTTTGGCTCCACTTTAAACAGGATCATCTCACCTACCGTGCTTTTCGCATAGTCCACAACATCATCAATGGTACGGGAAAGGGCAAAAATATCTTCCCGGTCAAATGGGGTTATAAAAGACTTATTCAATTCAGTGATCAGGATATGCCGCAGGTCATCCGCATCTTGCTCCATCCTTCTAACCTTATCACCGGCTTCCGGACTTGATTTCGTGATGAACTCTTCCAGGGCAATAATGCCATCCAGGCTTTTGTCAGCCTGGTCTAATAATAATTTATTAAAGTTTTTTTCTTTCGGGAAAAAGAATTCTTTTAAACCCATATGCCTCCCTTTATCGCTATTGAATACAGATCTAATAATTTCCAGATGACCATAGCCAGTAACCCGGTTGCCGGAATAGTAACCAGCCAGGCAATGAGAATATGCCGTGCTTGCCGCCAACTGACCTGATTAAATCTCTTCGCCACGCCCGCTCCGACCAAACTAGAGCCAATAACCTGGCTGGTAGAAAAAGTACCTCCCCAGAGGGCAGAAAACAGGATCACAATACTGGCACTAATCTGCGTGGTTACTGAATCAAGCGGCCTGATCTTCAAAAGCCGGCGATTAAATGTTTTAGCGATGCGCCAACCTCCAGCCAGGATACCAAGAGCGATCAGGGAAACAGAAACCACCACGACCCACATTGGGATGGACAAATCGCGTTGGTACCCAAAGGAAGCCAGGATCAACACAAAAACAGCGATAGTTTTTTGCGGCTCAGTCGCGCCATGCAAGGTGCTGGTAATGGCTACGGTCAAAAGCTGTAATTTTCCCAAGGAACTATTTATTTGCGGTGTAGCCCAACGTAGGAAAAACAATTCAAGATGCATTAACAAATATCCCAATAAAGCGCTGACCACCGGCGTGGCCAGTAAAATTATAATGATCTTGCCAAACGTATCCTGAGCGATCCCCTTCCAGCCATAGGCGACAAAGATCGCCCCGGCCACCCCCCCCACTAACGCATGTGCAGAAGAAGTCGGAATACCTATGGTTATAGTCACTATTTTCCAGATAACCGCGGCACCAAGCGCGGCCAATATAATTGCCGGAGTCACGGCAAATAGACTTAAGCTGGTAATGCTTTGGGCTATGTGCATGCCGATATAGTAAATAATAAATATCCCGCATAATTCAAAAAAACAGACTAACATAACTATGCGCAAAGGAGAAAGGAAGGGAGCGGAAACAAAAGTACCAATGATACTACCACCATCATTATAGCCATTTAAGATATCATAAATGATAGTTAGAATTATCGCTATCCAAAACAACCAATCCATGTATACTCCAAGAACTGTCAGCGAGTCTATTAGAATCAGGTTGAAGGTTGTAGAAGTAGGGATGGAAGTAGGAAGTAAGTCTTAGGGCTTTAAGCCCAACTTCCTCAGACCTCAGACTATACTTACCTCCAAAACCTACACCCTTTAACTGCTTTTCAACAAGACTCGAGACTGTTTATGTGATTTCCTGCAAAAAACTAGTCCCATTAGCCAACGAACCCACGCTGCAGTATGCCGCGATAGTCTGCCCGACATCAGCAAACGTATTCCTTATCCCAAGATCAATACTTTTTCGCGCTTGTTTACCGTATACCAGCAAGGGCACATATTCCCGGGAATGGTCGGTACTGGGAGTCGTTGGGTCGCAGCCATGATCAGCGGTGATAATAAGCAGATCTTCATCCAACAATTGTTGCATGAGCACGGCTAATCCACTATCTGTTTCCCGCAATGCCTGGGCATAACCTTGCACATCGTTACGATGGCCATACATCATATCAAAATCTACCAAATTGACAAAGATCAGCCCGCTCTTTCCAGCAGTCTGCCGCATGATATCCTTAGTCGCTGCCAGGCCGGTAGCATTATCCCTGGTATGCATACTGCTGCTCAATCCTTGTCCGGCAAAAATGTCTTCTATTTTGCCTATCCCGCTGCTTAATAGTCCCTTTTGCAGTAATAGATCCAGCACTGTCGGCTCTGGCGGTTTGAGAGAATAGTCTTTCCGGTTAAACGTCCGCCGAAAATCCGCGCTGCCAGTCCCGATAAAAGGACGGGCGATCACCCGACCAACCGCATAGTCTCCACTCAGCAGTTGTCTTGCTTTTTGGCAAATATCATATAATTTTTGCAAACCGAAGGATTGTTCATGGCAGGCAACCTGGAAAACACTGTCTGCCGAAGTATACACAATAGGATAACCGGTCCGCAGATGTTCTTCGCCAAGTTGTTTAATGATCTCTGTCCCGCTGGCCGGGATGTTGCCGAGGACTCTAGTGCCGATACTCTTTTCAAACGCGGTGATAATTTCCAGGGGGAAACCATGAGGATATAGAGGAAAAGGCTTTTTTAAGATCACTCCGGCTAACTCCCAATGACCGGTAGTGGTATCTTTACCTGGTGAAGCTTCAGCCATTTTACCGTAGCAACCGATAATCGATTTTGTGCGCGCATGTCCCAGATCAACCAGTTCGCCTAATCCTAATCCCTCTAATACCGGCAGGTTAAGCTGGCCCAAAGTCCTAGCCAAATTTCCCAAGGTATTAGATCCCTGGTCCTGGTAAACGCAAGCATCCGGCAATTCGCCGATGCCCACGCTGTCTAAAATGACAAGAATAACCCGTCGGGCCATCTTTATCCTTTTCTGGTTATTACTTTTTTAACCGCCGCGACAATATCTACATCTTTCAAATGGAAAAAACGCATCAATTCTTCAGGTGCGCCTGAAGTACCAAAAGAGTCTGCCAATCCGACCATTTCTAATGGGACTGGATAGTTTTTCACCACTACCTCACTCACCGCGCTGCCTAAACCGCCATAGATCTCATGCTCCTCAGCTGTTACTATAGCTTTTGTTTCCCGTGCTGCTTTGATAATTATATTTTCATCCAGCGGTTTTAAGCTATGGATATTAATAACCCGGGCGCTGATCTTTTCTTTTTCGAGCAATGCCGCGGCTTGTAGCGCTTCAGCGACCAGACTGCCGCAGGCTATGATCGTAACATCACGCCCTTCTTTCATGAGCAATCCTTCTCCGGGGATAAAAGGGGTTTCCTGGGTAGTGAGCACCGGGAGTGGCTCCCGGCCCAATCTGATATAGACCGGTCCTTTCAGCTCAGCGGCGGCGATGGTGGCTTTCTTGGCTTCCAAAAAATCGCAAGGGACAAACACAGTTAAATTCGGTAAAACCCTGGTTAAAGCAAATTCTTCCAACGCCTGGTGACTGGCGCCGTCAGGGCCGGTCAGGATCCCGCCGTGTGATCCACCTATTTTTACATTAAGATTGCTATAGCAGATAGTAGTGCGTAACTGTTCCCAGGCCCGGCCACTGGCAAAAACTGAATACGTGCTGGCAAAAGGGATCTTGCCCATCAGGCTCAATCCCGCCGCCAAACCAAGCAGATTTTGTTCTGCTACGCCGACATTAAAAAATCTCTCTGGAAATTTCTTTTTGAATAGTTCACTGGATGTAGAGCGGCTTAAATCCGCGTCCAGCACCACAATATTTTTATTAGTCGCACCCATTTCTATTAAAGCCTCTGAATAACCGTGCCTAGTTGCTTTCTTCTCCATTTGGACTCCTATAATAAAGTGTGCCAGTCAATACGAAAAACAGTGCTCGAGTTACTGCTTTGGGACTATTCTAGTTCTTTCAAAGCTTTTGCCGTCAATTCTTTATTTGGCGCTTTCCCGTGCCACTCTTCCTGGTCTTCCATGAAACTTATACCCTTACCTTTGATGGTACGCGCAATGATCACGGTTGGTTTTTCTTTAGTTTTAGAGGCCCGGTCATAGGCCGCCAATATTTGTTTAAAATCATGCCCTTCTATTTCCATAGCCTGCCAGCCAAAGGCTTTAAATTTGTCCGCTATGGGATAAACATTCATGACCTCTTTAATTCGGCCGTCGATCTGTAGGTCATTATTATCTACGATACAGCAGAGATTGTCCAGACGGTAATGACCAGCGCTCATTGCGGCTTCCCAGATTTGGCCTTCTTGCAGTTCCCCATCTCCCACCAGACAATATACCCGGACATCACTCTGATCAAACTTTGCCCCGAGAGCCATGCCTGTGGCTACGGACAAGCCCATGCCCAATGACCCGGTAGACACTTCTACCCCGGCCACATCCTGGCAACTAGGGTGACCTTGCAAACAACTGCCAAGCTTGCGCAAAGTCAAGAGCTGCTCAATTGGGAAATAACCTAATTCAGCCAAGCAAGCATATAAAACCGGGGCACAATGCCCCTTAGAAAGGATAAAACGGTCCCTTCCCGGCCAGCGGGGTTCTTTGGGTTTTTGACGCAGGATATTAAAAAACAAAGCAGTCATCAAGTCGGTGGATGAAAGTGAACCACCAGGATGACCGCTACCAGCAGCTCCCAGCATCTTAATTATATCTTGCCTGATCTTTTTAGCTTGCTCCTCTAACTGTGCAATGTCCAAAATAACCCCCAGATGAAACAAATTCTAAATTCGAAATACGAAATTCTAAATAACTTAACCTAAAATCTTCTTAACGCGGTCCATTAATTCCTGTGGATGAAAAGGTTTAACGATATAATCCATCGCGCCTAATTCCAAGCTTTTCGCCACATCACCTTCTTGCCCCAAGGCGCTGAGCATTATCACCGGGATCTGTTTAGTCACTTCATTTTCCTTTAATCTTCTGGTCGCTTCATTACCATCGATCAAAGGCATCATTATATCCATTAATATCAGGTCCGGTTTCTCCTGGATCGCCAGCTTAACTCCTTCTTCTCCCTCGTTGGCACTGACCACCGCGAAAGAATTTTTTTCCAATAAATATTTAACCATCTTGACTACGCCCGGTTCATCATCTACGATTAAAACCTTTTTACTCATAACGTCACCCCTGTTTCATTTTAATTTTTTGGCAAAGTGAACGTAAATTTTGCCCCATTCCTGTCCCTTTTATCCCAGTTAAAAACCTCTTTATCGCTTACCGGGCTCTCCACCCAGATCTTACCTCCATGCATTTCCACTAACAGTTTGGAAATGGCCAAGCCCAATCCGGTACCGATCACATGTTCGGCTTTAGCTTTAGCTGACCGGTAAAACCGGTCAAAAATATGGGGCAAGTCTTTGTCTTCTATACCATCACCATTATCGATCACTTGAATTTCTATAAATTTTCCGGCATCTTTAAAGTTAATAACCACTTCTCCCTGGGCTGGAATATATTTAATGGCATTAGTCAATAAATTAAGGAGAATGGCAGTGAGTTGATTTTCATCTGCCGGCACAAGAGCCAGCGGCTCTGCCGGAGGCAGCACTCTTATGTTTAGCTTCTTCTCGGTTATGGTCAGCCGCAGATTATGCAAGACCCCATGGAGGGTTTTTTCCAAGTCCAATGGTGTTTTTTTCAATTCTACTTTGCCGGCTTCTATTTTAGATAAGTTCAACAGATTATTGATCAGATCGATCAAGCGCCTGGTATTCTGGTTGATGATCTCCATAAAATCTTTTTGGGTGGCGTTCAGCGCGCCCGGTTCTCCCTGCACCAGCAGATCGGTAAATCCCAGGATACTGGTCAATGGCGAGCGTAGTTCATGACTGACAATAGCGATGAAATCGCTTTTAGCTTGACTTAACTCCACTAATTTTTCATTAGCTAATTTAAGACGTTCATTCGCCCGGGCCAGGTTGCCGGTAGCGATATTGATCTTTTCTTCCAGCTCTTTACTGAATTGCTGGGTCTGCTCATAGAGTTGCGCGTTCTGCAGGACCACAGCTAATTGCCGGGCAAAAGCCATTAGTAGTTCAACCCGTTCCGGAGGAAAGGCTTCAGGATTATGGGAATTGATATTCAAGACCCCTAATTTACGGTCCCCGATCAGCAGCGGAATATTGACCATAACGGCAATTTGTTCTTGGATCAAAAGAGCGGATAAGTTACCCGGCGACAGGTTAAAATCACGGATAACTAAAGGTTCATTATATAGTAACGCTTTCTGAGCCATGTCTTCCAGTAAGGCAATACCATTGGCATTAACAAAAGAAGTGGATAAGCCCCTGGCCCCGCGCATTTTAAAAAGCCCGCTATCACCGACCAGGAAAATACTACAAGAAGTACCCTGCAGTTTTTCCACGCTCATTTCCAGGACCAGGTCCATGATCAAGGTGATATCCAGCGCCGCGGTTACGGCCCGTGACATTTCAAACAATAAAGTCAATTGTTGCTGGTTTTCTTCAACCTGGGTGACCATCTGGTTAAACTGGCCCGCCAGGTAACCCAATTCATCATTGCCTAATTTTTCCACCCGGGTTGACAGGTCACCTTTTTGTACCCGGCGCATGGCTTTGAGCAGTTTCCCGATACGGTTAAAGATCATCTGTTCCGAAACAACGAACATTACCAGTCCCAATAATATGATCCCCAGGACTACGACCAAAAAGAGCACTTGTTGGACATTTGTCGTTAGTTCCTCAGCTACGCGGCTAAGAGAATACCAGATCTTGATCGTACCGGTCCGCTCACTTTTATAAAAGATCGGGATCTGTACTTCCAGGGCGCTGTTAAAATTATCAGCTTTCTTTTCGCTATGGATAATTGGTTTATTTTTGGTATCAACAAGAAGGATGTAGAGCACATCTTTATCACCGCTGATCTCCTGCACATAGCGTTTAAGAATAGCCACATCCGCTTCTTTAATTCCTTGCCGGCTGACTTTAGCCAGGAAACTGGCATAATTCTTACTTTTTTTGCTGATATCATCGGTGACTACCTGCTTCACCTGCTTGATTATAATAAATCCGATCAACAGCATCAGCGGTATCAAAACCACCATCAAGGCGGCTACAAATTTAAAGCCCAAGGTAAATTTGATCTTCGGTCTGAAATTTATGATTTTTTCGTTAGGCATGTTCACCTTGATAATAACCCTGATAATTCCAGGAAGCCTGGGTATATTTTACCGCCGCTAATTGCCTGGCCATTATCAGCTCTGCTTCAGTCAAGGCGCCAGGAATAAAATTAAGCCGTAATTCCGCGGTAAAACTTTTTTGGAGCGCTGCACAGATCTCGGGCCAGCTTATTTTTTGTTGTAACACTTCTTCCAGCCCGGTGGCTTTTTGCCAAAAAGCCGGGTCCCCCGGAGTTCTTAAAATCAGCGACCCTTGTTGGAGAATAGTATCACGGTACCGCCGTTGCGCACTGCCGCATACTTTTTTTCCGTCAACCAGAAGATCATACTTGGTTGGATTATTAAAACAGAAGAAGTTATTATCTTTACCCGAAAAAACATTTTCCTCGAGACTGACAGGCACGCCTAATGAAAGCAAAGCTTTCTGAAGACACGTAGCGATCACCCGGAAATATTCAACTGCCTGGTGCTGGGCCCTCGCTCTCAGGTCCTGCCGGTTAAAAACCAGGCTAAAGGTCAATTCCTGGTCATGTAAGACAAATCCTCCGCCGGTAGGCCGGCGGATCAAGTCGATATTGTTTTGTCCACAAAATCCCGCCAAAGCCTTGTCAATACGCTGGAAATATCCTAAAGTGACTGTGCGTTTCTGCCAGGAATATAAACGCAGAGTGGATATACCGGCCCCAGCCTTGCGCTGTTGCAGAAGAACCTCATCCACGGCCATATTCCAAGCGCCATCTTGTGGACCATCTACCAGCAGCCGCCATATTCTTTTATTCGCGCCATTCGCTGGCTTTAAAGTCATTCGCGTTATTTCTTCAAGAACGCAAAATCAAGTACCATGTTAAGATATTTATACTGCTTCGGCACACTCTCAAAAGATATATACTGCATGGGTATCTTTTCTTTGTCAAACACACTATGTATCGACCGGACAAATTCCCCTTCGATCAAATTATTGGAGGGCGGCGGTCCCATCCAGATAACCAGGTCAACTCCCTGACCGCGACACAACTCGATCATTTCACTGAAATTCAAATTCGCGCTGGGAGTATAAGTCTGGGCAAAGGTCTTATCTAATTTGAATTTAATCTTATGCTTTTTAATAGTCTCGGCAAAGTTCTTGATCATATTATCTAATTCTTTGTCCTTACCAGTCGGATAAATATAACCTGTCCGCAGGTTGCGGGCATCATCTCCCTTAGCCGCAGGTACAGGCTGTGGAGTGATCTTAGGCTTCTCCGGTTCTGGCGGCGGAGGTGGTGTAGCTGTTTCTGGCGCCGGAGCCGGCTCAGGCGCAGGCGCTGGTTCAGGCGTTAGCGCTGGTTCAGACGTTGGCGCTGGTTCGGGCGTTGGCGGTGGTTCAGGCGTAGAGACCTGTTCAGTCGGCGGTTCAGGGGCAGCCGGGACTGGTTCAGATTCACTTACTATCTCTACAGGCTGAGGGACACTGGTCTCTGGTTCAAAAATAATCTCTGTCTTTTCTTCAATAACCTGGGTCAGGCTCTCTTCCAACGGCGCCAGGGTGCTCATTTCTATACTGGTAGTTTCCTCCGGCAGCAGGTCTTGCAGTAGTTCTTCAGCCAATGATTTGTTTATCTGCCGGTTAGTCAACGACGCATAGGCGACTATACGGATCAGAAATCCTTCCAGTTCGCGAATATTCGATTTTAACTGTTCCGCGATGAAATACATGACTTCATCTTCGATCTGCACTTTGGTGCTGTCAGCCTTGGCTTTCAAGATCGCCACCCGGGTTTCTAAATTCGGCGACTGTATATCAGTGATCAAACCCCATTCAAAACGGGAACGAAGACGTTCTTCCAATACCGAAATTTTCTTAGGCGGTTTATCACTGGCAATAACGATCTGTTTATGATCGTCATAAAGGGCATTGAAGGTATGGTAAAATTCTTCCTGGGCCGCTTCGGCCTCAGATAAGAATTGCACATCGTCGATTAGCAACACATCTATCTTGCGGTATTTATTCCTGAATTCGATGATCTTGCCGTAACGGATAGCGTCTATTACTTCGGCCATAAAACGTTCAGCGGTAGTATACAGCACTTTGGCCGTAGGATCCGCATCCAATACAAAATGCCCGATAGCCTGCATTAAATGAGTTTTCCCCAGGCCAACATCACCGTACATAAAAAGCGGATTATATACTTTACCAGGCATTTCCGCCACAGCCAGGGCCGCGGCTTTGGCAAAATGATTGCTTTTCCCGACTACAAAAGTATCAAAAGTATAGCGCGGGTTCAATCCTATTTCTGAAAAAAGGGCTAATTTCTGGTCCTCTGTTAACACTGGTTTGGTCGCGGTTTCAGCGGTAAGCGGAGCGGCAATGGGAGCCTCTCCCGTTATTTCCTGGTTTATTTCTTCATCAATTATCTCTTTTTCTTCTACCGGAGGTAAATACTTGGAAAAATCAAAATTATCGGGACTCTCTTTAAAATCCTTTACGATCTCGTATATTTTCTCTTTATCTTCCTCTACCAGCTGGTAAATATAAAACGCCCAATTGTAGTCCTTCTCCCGCAAAGAGGTAGGACGGCCACAGCTGTAATTAAGCCTGGTCAATACGTTGGACAACTTGATACCATCTTCCCTGTCGCCATGCAAAACAACTTTCCAGCGACTTGGATAATCCGCGGTAAAACTTTCTACAAGGTCCCATTTAGTAATCATTTTTACCTCGCATCCCTTCTTTTTTCATATTTCAAGATAAGCTGCCGGCCAGCCCGGGCTTCATCGATTCGTCCTACCGGGCTGTTTTGAGGAGCTTTTTTTAATAACTCCGGCTCCCGCGAAGCTTCAGCGGCGATCCGCACCAAGGCAGCGGCGAAAGCATCCATGGTTTCTTTAGTCTCAGTTTCAGTCGGTTCGATCATCATCGCTTCATGGACAATAAGCGGAAAATATATTGTTGGCGGATGGAATCCGTAATCAATGATCCTTTTGGCGATATCCAGGGTACTGACTTCCCAGTCATGGTGCGGAGTCATGACGAATTCATGCATGCAGAGCCGTGGATATGGTCTGGGGAAATAATTTTCCAGCTTGTGCATTAAATAATTAGCGTTAAGAATGGACTGCCGTCCGACCTTGGCTATCCCCTCCGCGCCCAGAGCCAGGAAATACGCATAGGCCCGAACCGCGATCAGAAAATTACCATAGCAAGAACGGACTTTCCCAATACTATCTTTTTGTTGATAATCCCAGGAATATTTATTCCCTTTCTTGTTTACTCGCGGAATCGGTAAAAACGGAATGAGTTCATTGTTCGTGCCAACCGCGCCGGCACCCGGCCCACCGCCGCCATGCGGTGTGGAAAAGGTCTTATGCAAATTAAAATGCATGATATCAAACCCCAGCTCAGCAGGCTTTACTAATCCTAGCAAAGCATTAAAATTAGCGCCATCGCCATAGAGCAACGCGCCGTTATCATGCACTAAACGGCTCACCTCAAGAATATTTTTTTCAAACAAACCTAACGTATTCGGATTGGTCAGCATGAGCGCAGCAACATCCGGTCCCAAATTCTGCCGCAGGTCTTCCAGATCGATATCACCCTGGCTGTCGCTTTTTACTTGCCTGACCTGGTAGCCGGCTAAAGCCGCCGACGCCGGGTTGGTGCCATGGGCAGTATCCGGGACAAGGATAACGGTACGTTTTTGTTCCGGGTGATGCTGTTGATGATATGCCTTAATGAGCAGTATGCCGGTAATTTCACCATGCGCGCCAGCCGCCGGCTGCAAAGTCATGCCCGCAAATCCGCTTACTTCCTTTAAAAAACCTTCCAGCTCATAGATCAGCGCCAATGCGCCTTGCACACAATCTTCCGGAGCATAAGGATGTATGCCCGCCAACCCATCAAGATCAGCTACGCTTTCATTCACTTTGGGATTATACTTCATCGTACATGAACCTAAGGGATAAAAACCAGTATCCACGCTAAAATTTAGCCTGGAAAGCGCGGTAAAATGTCTGATCACATCCTGCTCCGCGGCCTGCGGCAAAACCAGTTCTTCCGCCGCTAAATATTCTGCCGGGATATATTTCTTCCTGGCTGCCGTCTCACTGCCAGGCACATAAGCAGTTGACTGGGAGTGGTATTCAAAAATCAATTTTTCCAAATTAAACAACCTCTTCTTTCAAGACATTTATCAGGTTATCTATTTCTGCTTTAGTCCTTTTTTCAGTAACGCAGAATAATAATGACTTTTTAAGTTCGGGATAGCAAGTCCCCAGCGGCAATCCGCCGATGATATTCTTACTTAACAATTTCCTGTTCAGGATCTCCGTGTCTACCGGCGCGGTGGCGACAAATTCATTAAAGAATGGGGCTTTAAAATTTATTTTCCAGCCAGGTATGCCGGCAATAGCTTCAGCCAGGTAATGGGCGCCGGCTAGAGACATAGTGGCAACATCCCTTAATCCGGCAGCTCCCAGTGAAGAGAGATAAACACAAGCGCTTAAAGCGCACAAAGCTTCATTGGAACAAATATTACTGGTAGCCCGTTCGCGGCGAATATGCTGTTCCCTGGTCTGCAGCGTCAGCACGTAGGCGCGCTGCCCTCGGTTATCAACGCTCTCGCCCACTATCCGGCCAGGCATTTTACGCATAAATTCCTGCCGGCAGGCAAAGATCCCCAAATACGGCCCGCCAAAAGAAACAGGTAACCCCAATGATTGACCTTCACCAATAACAATATCAGCCCCATACTCTGACGGTTTTTTTAAGACCCCCAAGCTGATCGGATACACGCTGGTGATAAAGAGAGCCCCGTGTTCATGGGCCATTTCGCCCAGGTGCAGAACATCTTCCAGGCAACCGAAAAAATTCGGTTGTTGTATGACTATAGCCGCGACCTGGTCGTTCAGCTGCCTTTTTAATTCTGTCAGGTCGGTAATACCATCCGTAAACATGATCTCTTTGATCGTAACCGGTGAATTTTTTGTGTACGTACGCAATACCTGCCGGTATTCCGGATGGATCGTCTTGGCTATCAGTACTGTATTTCTCCGGGTGTGTTCGCACGCCAGGTGAACCGCTTCATAAAGAGCTGTAGCCCCGTCATAAAGACTAGCATTAGCTACATCCAGTCCGGTTAAATTGCAGATCATGGTCTGATATTCAAAGATCGACTGTAAAGTGCCCTGGCTTATTTCCGGTTGATAGGGCGTATAGGCAGTATAGAATTCTCCCCGTTTGGTAACCACCGGTATAGTGCTCGGAATATAATGATCATAAGCACCGGCGCCTAAAAAACAGGCAAAATCAGCGACACTGGCATTTTGGCCGGCCAATTGCCGCAGGCGCTTTCTGACTTCCATTTCACTGGCAGCCGGTGGTAAATCCAACGGCCGACTAATGATTTTATCCTGCGGTATATCTTTCAACAGCTCTTCTGCCGAGGCTATGGCTAACTCACGCAACATCGCCTGGTTATCAGCCTCAGTATTGCCGATATAATCCATAGTTATTTAGATCCTTCATTAATGAGCTTTTCATAAGCTTCCGCAGACATCAGTCCGGTTAATTCCCCGGCCGCGGCTATTTCCACTTTGATCATCCAGCCCCCGGTATAAGGTTCTTTGTTGACTAATTCAGGCTGCTTGCCAACTGTTTCATTAATAGCGACCACTTTCCCGCTAACCGGGCTGAACAGATCACTGACGGCTTTAACACTTTCAGCTACGCCAAAGGATTCCTGCTGTTTCAGTTGGCGGCCTATTTTAGGTAATTCAACAAATACGATATCACCCAATTCTTCCTGGGCATAATCAGTAATACCGATCACCACATTATTCCCTTCCTGTTTAACCCACTCATGGGACTTGCTGTATTTCAATTCTTTAGGAACCATTCAAAACCTCCGTTATTAGTCTCTTACATGGCTGGGGATAAAAGGCGTTTTTACGATCGTCGCCGGGCATTTTTCCCCCCTGATCTCTACGCTCAGGATGTTACCTAGCACAGCTTCATTTGTTTGGACATATCCTAAAGCAATACTTTTAGATAAAGCCGGAGAAAATGTTCCGCTGGTGATCTGCCCTATTTGCTTCTCGCCCTGGTTAAAGACAGGAAATCCGTGACGGGCGATCTGCCTGTTCTTCATTTCCAGACCGACCAGCCGGTGTGACAGGCCGGTTTTTTTAACCTGTTCCAGGCTGTCTTTACCGGCGAAATTATTTTTCTCCATTTTCACTGCCCAGCTAAGCCCGGCTTCCAGGGGATTGATATTCTGGTCTATATCGTTACCATATAACGGATACTTCATTTCCAGCCGCAAAATATCCCGGGCTCCTAATCCACAGGGAATAACCTCCTGGTCGATTATGGCTTGCCAAATAGCCGTTGTATCCTGCTCTGCTCCAGCCGGGGCAAAATAAAAGATCTCATATCCCAGCGAACCTGTGTATCCGGTCCGGGAAACAGTCACTGCTCGGCCAGCGATCTGTCCCTCGGTAAAATGCAAATAATCCAGTTTAGCGATCTCCGGCCCGGCAAGTTTTGCCAGGACACTTCTGGAATCAGGACCTTGTAATGAAATAAAAGAAGTTCTTTCCGAAATATTGTTCAAGGTTACGACATAATTTCTTTTTTGCGCGTTTAAGTGCTGGTAATCTTTTTCTGTATTAGAAGCATTTACCACTAACAAATAATTACGCTGGGCGATCTTATAGATAAACAAGTCATCAACGATACCGCCATGATCATAACACATGACGCTATACAGGCAGTCTCCCGGCTTCATGAATGATATATCATTGGTCATGGTATATTGCAGGAATTCGTCCGCCTGTTCACCGGTAACAGTTATCTCTCCCATATGGCAAATATCGAACAAACCGGCTTTTTTCCGTACCGCCCAATATTCTTCAATAATACTGCTGTATTGCACCGGCATCAACCAACCGCCAAATTCGATCAAACGGGCATTATGCTGTTGATGCCAAGAGTAGAGTTTAGTCTGTTTCAATTCTGGAAATCTCCGATTCCCCGTCCTTTGAACAAGGCGATATCAACTACCAGGCCAACGAACGTGGCCCGTGACGCCATTTTATTCAGCGGGATAGCTTTAATCAGTACTTTACGTTTTTTCGGCATTTTTTTAAGTAATTCCGTCAGGTTCCTGGCTTCAGGGAAAACCTGGTAATTGGGAATAAAGACCAGGAATGCTTCGATATTAGAGGCCTGGTATATCTCTATCAGGTTGGCCAAGTCTAATTGGGCCCGCTGAGGGAATGTATCTTCGAAAACATTTTCCAGGCTGAAAGAATGATGTTTTACGGTTTTTAGCACATCCGTCAATCCGGCGATAAAAAGGCGCGCTTTTTCCTGCTCTCCGTCAGGATACAAAATCCCGACTCGCACCATATTTTCCTGCGGTACCGGCAATCCCTCCGGCAGGCCTTCTGTTTTCTGCAGATAAAGGGGCTGGATCCGGCCTACTTCCAAGGGGATAGACTCATCATGCTCCTGGCCCGGTATCTTTATGTCGCCAGGCAAAACAATATTTTTATGCTTCAGCGCTTCTTTGGCTTCAGCTTTACTGATACCATGGGCAGCCAGGTCTTTAATCACCCCGCCAATCTCTTTAGCCAGGCCATTTTCCTTAGCCGGAGATACAGGTTTCTTTTTCGAGTCAGGTAATTCGCCGGCTTCAACGACTGAAAGACGTTTCATAAATTTTTCAATTTCCAGCCTGGTTTCTTTATTGGAAGTATTCAGGTAAAAACCCCAATTATAATCGCCTCGCGAGGCTTTGAGCGGAAAAGGAGGCTGGCAAACTTTTTCAAATTTGCCCACTATCCGCAGGACATCTTCCCGTTCCCCATTTATGGATACCAGATAACGGTCCTGGTTCTTATCATCAAAATAAGATTCTATTTTCCAGCGGGTGATCATTATTTGTCCCTCTTGCCTTGGCTGTTATTCTCATCAACCCCGGTATAAATACCCCGGACGCTCAACATTAGTTCATCAGGATTAGTAGCATTATCCAGCGCTTCTTCCAGGGAAATCTTCCCTTCTTTGTATAAATTCAATAGAGACTGGTCAAAGGACTGCATGCCGTAGAAAGTGCCCTGCTGCATAGCTGTATAGATACCAACGTCTTTCCCTTCCGCGATCAATTTTCTGACAAACGGAGTAACGGTAAGTATCTCGATCGCCGGTATCCGTCCTTCCTGATCAACGCGCGGAATCAGCCTCTGAGCGATAATACCCCGTAAGATCTGGCTTAAGGTCATCCTGATTTGGGCTTGCTGGTGAGGGGAATACATATCAACAATACGGTTTACGGTGTGTACAGCATCAATGGTATGGACAGTAGAAATAACCAGATGTCCGGTCTCCCCACCCATGATCGCGGCATTTACAGTTTCAAAATCTCTCATTTCACCGATCACAATGACATCAGGATCCTGGCGCAATACATGCTTCAAGGCCTGTCCAAAAGACTTGGTATCACTGCCTACTTCCCGCTGGCTGACCGTGCTCATTTTGTCATTGTGATAAAATTCAACCGGGTCCTCAATAGTAATAATATTGGACCGCCGGGTAGAATTGATAAAATCGATCATGGTATTAAGGGTGGTAGTCTTGCCGGCGCCGGTAATACCGGCGATCAAAATAAGCCCGCGGTTATGACTGGTTATTTTGCGCATGGTTTCATTAGGCAGGTTTAACTCTTCAAAGGTTTTTGGCGAGGGAGGAATGACTCTTAAACTTAAAGCGATACCCCCTTTTTGCCGGTACAAATTGACCCGGAACCGGGATACTCCTTCTACTTCATAACCAAGATCAAGTTCATCCTCTTTCTCGAATTTTTTCTGCTGTTTTTCATTCATCAAGCTATAGGCCAGCTGTTCTACATGTTCGCTAGTCAAAGGGCTGGATTCTGCGGCCATAAGTTTACCATTGAAACGGAGCATCGGCGGGCTACCCGCTTTAAAATGAATATCGGAAATACTACGTTTGACCATCAGTTGCAGAAGATCGTCAACATTCATGGTAAACCCCTTTTCTAGTGTAGTACTTATCTCTTTCTCTCTCCGGAAACAAGATCAACAGCATGACTGGTACCGATACGAGTAGCGCCAGCTTCCATCAGGACATAGGCTTTTTCTGCAGTATCGATCCCGCCGCTGGCCTTGACACCCATTTCTATTCCCACTACCTGGCGGATCAGCTTAATATCATCAACAGTAGCGCCGCTATTACTAAAACCAGTAGAAGTTTTGATAAAATTTACTCCCTGGCTACTGGCTATCTCACAAGCTTTAACTTTTTCTTCCTTACTCAGCAGGCAGGTCTCCAGTATTACTTTCAGCACATGCCCGTTAGTAACATTCCGCACCATTTTAATTTCTTCATCCACGATCTCAATTTCGTTTGATTTAAGAGCGCCAATATTCAAGACCATATCAATTTCATCAGCGCCATTAAGCAAAGCATTACGAGCTTCGATACTCTTGACCGTGGAAGTGCTGGCCCCCAAAGGGAAACCGATCACCGCGCTGACCTTAATACCGCTTCCGTGCAATAGTTTTGCGGCCAGCGGGACATAACTAGGATTAACACAAACAGCAGCAAAGCGATACTTTATAGCCTCTTGACAAGCACGATCAATATCAGCATTCGTTGTATCAGGTTTCAATACAGCGTAGTCAATAATTTGGGCTAACTTTTGGTCAAAATCCATGGCCAGGACCAGTCTTTGTTACTTCATATATTTTTTTTCTATATTCGCTATCTTTTTAATACGCCGGAGGTGCCTTTCCCCTCCGAACGGAGTCTCCAGCCAGGCCTTGACCATCTTTTCCATTTCCGGTTCACTGGTCAAGCCGCTTAAACAAAGCACATTGGCTTGATTATGTTCACTGGCTAATTTGGCTTGTTCCTCCCGGCAGCAAAGAGCAGCTCTGACCCGGGGAACCTTATTGGCGGCAATACACATACCAATCCCGGTTTTGCATAACAATATCCCCCGCGCAGCTTTAGCCTGCGAGATCTCTTCAGCCACATGTAAGGCAATATCAGGATAATCAACGCTATCCTGATTATTGGTACCCAGATCTTTCACTTCATGGCCGGCCCGGATTAAGAAACCTTTAATTTTTTCTTTTAATTCGACGCCACCATGGTCACTGCCAATAGCTATGATCACACTAAACCCCTAGAGAAAATGCTAAGTGATAAATTCTATCACTTCGTTTATGCCCAATTATGATATAAACTCTTACCTAAATTTAGCATTGCTTTTTTTTAATAGTTAACGATCTTACTGAACGATTCAGCTTCCAAGCTGGCTCCGCCGACTAAAGCCCCGTCTATATCCGCTTGTCCCATTAGTTCTTTACAATTTTCCGGTTTGACACTGCCGCCATACAAGAGCCTGATCTCTTCAGCTATGGCCGGAGCATATACCTCTGCTAATTTTTGTCGAATGAACTTATGCGCTTCCTCAGCCTGTTGGGGAGTAGCTGTTTTGCCGGTACCGATCGCCCAGACAGGTTCATAAGCGACTACCAGTTTTTTAGCTTCTTCAGGACTCAGGCCGCTGATGCCATCCCGTATTTGGCGTTCCAATACCTGTAAGGTTTTATTACTTTCCCGTTCCGCCAGGGTCTCCCCGATACAAACGATAGGGAGCAATCCAGACTGGAAAGCTTTCTTCATTTTTTTATTGACCGTGGCATCAGTTTCGCCAAAGTATTGCCGGCGTTCAGAGTGTCCGATAATCACA
>JAQTQE010000042.1 GCA_028712365.1 bacterium | reverse complement strand
TATTGAGTCTGCGACACTTGATACTTGGAACAGAGCTTGCTGATCTCAATTTGACCGCTTAGTCCTTCCAGAATAATTTGGAGCTTTTGCTGGCTGGTCCACTTGCGTCGTTTCATAGAATAAGCCTTCTTTATAGGATATGTCTATTCTAACTTAAATTACCTCTTTTGTTAATAGGGAGCAGTATAAAATCCTATGCTAGATTCGGAAATCCGCGTAATTGTATTTAATAGGTTTTGCGGCGGAAGACATCGGTTTTCAGGGAGGTGATCCGGTCCAGGAAGAGAATGCCGTCAAGATGGTCGATTTCATGCTGTAACACCACTGCTTCAAATCCTTCAGCCTCTATTTTTTGCGGGATCTCATCACTATCCAATCCTTCAACCACCACTGCAACAGCCCTTTTTACATTACCCGTATAATCCGGCAAGCTTAAACATCCTTCACGCATCACCTGTTCGCCTTCCCTATGGGTGATGACCGGATTGATCAGGACCAGGTTACCGTGATTTTTGGCAGGTTTGCGGCTGCGCGAACAATCAATGACCACGATCCGCAGCAAGCTTCCTACCTGGGGCGCTGCCAGCCCGACGCAAAAAGGATGAGCCATTAAAGTATCCTGCATATCTCTGATGAGCTGTCCAACACCCGGTAATTCCTGATGCAGGGCTTCGCAAGGAGTTTTTAAGATGGGATGGGGATACTGGATGATCGATAAAATGGGCATTAGTGTGTAAGTATCCTGACTAAAGTTGGTAGCTTTCAATTAGTTTAACGGAGATGTCTATATGCAATTCCTGGGCCAGGGCGGTGAGATCTTTAGTCAGCTGTGGTATCCTGGTTTGAGATGGCACATTTACTTCCAACATCATTACATAGACGGGAATTTTATCAGCAGTCAGTATCTTAGTTTCCACATCTGTAATATTTACCTTGTTCCTGGACAAAAAATCAGATATCCGGTAAACGATCCCGGTTTTATCCGTCCCATAGACAGAGATCATGCAGGGAACGGCGCTGCCGGTATTGGCGGCTTTTAATTCCGCTGGTTTTAACGGGCGCTGGGTGATTGACAAACCCAATTTATTTCTTACCGCGGCCAGTTTCTTCTCGAGCGCTGAGGCAGAATATTTTACCGGCAGGGTCACCATCAGGATCATGGCAAAATCATTGCCCAGGATGGTCATGCTGGAATCTTCGATATTACAGCCGGTTTCATACAGTACTTTTGACACCGCGGCCACTATGCCGGGGCGATCCTTGCCAATGGCGGTAATAATAATGGTTTTTTTCATAAGGCACCTTTACTGGAATTTTAATAATGTTGGCTGATCATAAACATTATAAATAGATGCCGTAGAGATTGTCAATGAAAATATGTTGAAGCCAGGCTGGTTTTATGCTATTAGTTAATATCATGATACCAGTGCCTAATCCGTTTACACCAAAAACAGGCTGGGAACCTAAGGTCATTATCGGCCGCGATGCTGACCTGGAGTTCTTTTCCCGTAAATTATATGAAGCCCGGCGGGGAAGATGCGACCACTTTGTCGTCCTTGGCGACTGGGGTATGGGTAAAACATCGCTCCTGCGGAAATATAAACAGATCGCAGAAGACCACCGCGTTTTTACCTCTTTTGTCAGCATTAACGAATTCAGCCGCAAGAATACTGACCTGGATGGGGTTAAATACTTGATCGAACAGATCCCCCGACGATTCCCTTTGCCTTTATCTCAGCTCAAGAATTTTATGAAAGAACTGAAAGCCTTGGATATAGAAGTAGTCGGCCGGGGCCTTAATTTCTCCCGGAAAGTAGAAGGGATCCATCCCCAGACATTATTGACCGACGTCCTGCTGGCGCTGTGGCAGGATATCCAGGAGCATAGCGAGGCCGGCGTGATCCTGCTTGATGACGTGCAGAATTTCCAGCCGATCAACAGCCTTTTCACTATTTTAAAGAATGTGCTTACTGATGAACAGATCGTTAAAAATACAAAATTCTTATTCATCCTGTCCAGTATCCCAGCGGGCTGGGAGAAGTTTCTGGCCAAGCATCATCCGATAGGAAGATATTTTTCCCCGCGCATCCAACTGCAAAAGCTGACCAAGGCGGATATGAAAAAAGTCATCGTGACAACCTTGGAAGACACCGGGGTGGAGTTTGAAGAAGAGATCATCAAACGGGTTATCCATCACGCGGAAGGGAATCCTTACCAATTACAGCAGGCGTGTGCCGGGCTTTATGATAAGCAAATAGGAGGAAAAGTCAGCCTGATCAAGAAGATCGAGCCGGAAGAAGATATCTTCTAAATAGCGGATTTTAGTGTAAAATACGGTACAGGAAGCTTGCCCGGGCTATCCTGTTTTTTTATTGCTATTAGGGGATTTTTATGATATCATCTAATAATATGTTAATAAACCCGATTTATACTCAAGAAGCTCTGCAAAGAGTGGTCAAAAAACTGCTCACTAATGGCGCTGATTTCGCCGAAGTTTATGTTGAAAAAAGCAGCCTGCAGGGTATTTCTTGCGAAGAGAATAAGATCGAATCTATCGCCAGCGGTATCGACGTGGGCCTGGGATTGCGCATTATCCAGGGAGAAGAAACTTATTATGCTTCGACCAATAGCCAGGAGCTGGATGAAATATTAGCGCTGGCCGGCAGCTTGAGTCAGGCCGCTGGTAAGAAAGAGGAAGTGGCCAGGGGCTGGAGGTTAGCGGCGGGAAAATTGGGGATCGTACATAATATTGTCAGACAACCGCATAGCGTGGAAATGACTGAGAAGATCGCCCTGGTGAACATGGTCAATGCCGCGGCTTGGAAAAAGGACGCCAAGATCCAACAGGTACAGGTTGATTATGGAGATCGCGCCAAAGAGATCATAGTCGCTAATTCCCTGGGTTTGTTCCGTCAGGAACAACGGATCTATGTCATCCTGATATTAAATGTGATCGCCCAAAGCGGACAGATCATCCAGACCGGCCGGGAAGTACTGGGAGGGCTGTCTGGTTTCGAAAAATTCACTCCGGCCGCAGTGGCTGATCTGATCGAACAAGCCACCAGCAGGGCCATACGCATGCTGGCTGCCAAAAAGGCTCCTTCCGGTAAAATGCCGGTAGTTTTAGATAGTCAAGCCGGTGGTACCATGATCCATGAAGCTATCGGGCATAGTCTGGAGGCAGACGCGGTCCAGAAGGGGATATCCCCGGTGTATAAAGGGAAGATCGGACAAAAAGTTGCCTCATCCCTGATCTCGGTAGTGGATGACTCGACGATCCCCAATATGCGCGGTTCATTTTCCATAGATGATGAAGGTGTCCCTGCCCAACGTACCGTACTGGTGGAAAAAGGCGTCCTGAAAAATTATCTCTATGACCAGTTCACCGCCCGCAAAGACAATACGGTTTCTACCGGCAATGGCCGGCGCGAATCATACCATTATAAACCCATACCGCGCATGACCAACACGATGATCACTCCCGGTGAGCATGATCCTGCCAGCATTATAAAATCCACTCCTAAAGGTTTATATGTCAAAAAGATGGGCGGCGGCCAGGTCAACACAGCTACCGGTGATTTTGTTTTTGAGGTAGTAGAGGCTTATGAAATAGTCAATGGGGAACAAGGCCAGCCGGTGCGCGGGGCGATCCTGACCGGTAACGGCCCGGATGTGCTCAAATCCATTGATATGGTCGGCACAGACCTGGATTTTGAGATCGGTACCTGCGGCAAGGAAGGACAGCATGTGCCGGTGGGAGACGGACAGCCGACCTTGCGGATACCGGAAATAATAGTCGGCGGCACGGAGTAAAACAGTTGATTGTTCCCGCCCAGCAAACGTTGGCGGGCAGGCATTATTGATAGTTGATAGAAAAAACGAAACTCAAAACTCAAAACTCAAAACTGTATTTGGAGTAAATATGGATATCGGGATTTCGACAGGATTATTCTATACGCATAAGATCTGGGAATTATTGCCGCTGATAAAAAAAGCCGGCTTTGACATTGTCGAAGTCTGGAACGGCGGCAAAGAATGGGGCGGTACGACCCATTTTGATCATCATGACCATAAACAGGTTAAAGCCTTGCAAGACGCCCTCTGGGATCAGCAGATACGCGGTTTGACTATGCATGGCCCGTTCGGGGTCAACTGCGATATCTCTGTGCCGGATGACAAAGCCAGGAAAAAAGCTATTGATGAAATGAACCTGGCTGTTGAGACAGCCGCGAAAGTAGGCGCCAGGATACTTATTACCCATCCCGGTAATATCCTGACCAATTCCCAGGATGGTGCTGAAAAGAGCCGCCGGATCGAAACCAGCATCCAGAGCCTGAAGCTCATCAGCGAGACCGCGAAAAAGAATAATGTCCGGCTGGCCTTAGAGAATATGCTTGCCGGTATGGTTGCCGGAGAAGCCTGGCAGTTGGAACAGATAGCCGGGGCTTTGGATAAAGATATAGTGGGCGTATGCGTAGATGTTTCCCATGCCTCTCTCTGCAAAGAACTGGATAAACTGCTGAAGACTTTTGCCAACCGTATCATTGCTGTCCATATCAGCGATAACCATGGCAAGATGGACGATCATCTTATCCCCGGTGAAGGGATGCTCGATTTTGTCAAGATCGCCCGGAAATTGAAAGAAATTAATTACGGTGGAGTGTTTACCCTGGAAGTATTAGGCGAAGCGGTTAAACGCAAACCAGAGGAAGTATTGAAAGCAGCCAAGCAGATCGCGCTAAAAATAATGAAGCAAGCTGGAGTTTAGAGTGAATACCATCATGCACCTGGATAGCGCGCTATCCTGGCGCGGCGGCCAGCAGCAAGTATTGTACCTGGTCAATGGCCTGCGGCAGCGTGATATTATCAGCTTCCTGGCTTGTCCTCCTGACAGCGTGCTATTCACCAAAGCTCTTTCCCAGGTTACCTCGGTTTTTCCATTGCATATATTGGGGGAATGGGACATTCTGGCGGTAAGACGGCTGCGGCAATTGATCAGGATTCTTAAAGTGAATATTTTACATTGCCATGACAGTCACGCTCATACCATCGGTCTCCTGGCAACGATGGGTCTGGATAATTGTAAATTGTTAGTGACCCGCAGGGTAGACTTTCCTATTGGTAATAATTTCATCAGTCAATTAAAATATAAACAACGCGTTGACCAGTATATCGCGGTCAGTGAAGGCGTAAAAAAAGTATTGGCATTAGACGGTATTGATCCGGCCAGGATCACCGTCGTCCATGACGGTATTGAAGTCAATGCTTTCCTCTGCCGGGACAAAGCCGTTAACTTGTATGGTGAAATAGGGCTGGATCCGGCCAAACCGATCATTGGTAATGTGGCTGCCTTAGCGCCGCACAAGGACCAGCAAAACCTGTTGCATGCCGCGAAAATGGTCTTGGAAAAGGTACCTGAAGCGCAATTCCTGATCGTTGGCGCCGGCGAACTGGAAAAAGAATTAAAGCAACTGGCTGCAAACTTAAAGATTCTTAATAACGTAATATTCACCGGTTTCCGGGCAGATGTGCCGCAAATATTGACCATTATGGACATATTTGCGGTTTCTTCATATCTGGAGGGATTAGGTTCTTCCACTCTGGAAGCTATGGCCGCGGGATTACCTATAGCCGCGACCCGCACAGGAGGCATACCAGAAATAGTACAAAATAGCGTCAATGGCATTTTAGTGCCGCCGCGCGACAGTGAAGCTCTAGCCTGGGCTATGATGGAATTGCTCAAAGACAAAAAAATGAGAGAAAAAATGGGCAGCGCCAGCCGGCAAATGGTTAAAAACTTCAGCACAGACAAAATGGTGGAAGGGAATTTGGCGGTCTATAAAGAACTCAGTTATAGGTAGTAGAATGAGAAATCAGCCTTTTTGAGATTTAAAATCCGCGTTATTGGTTTTGTAATCCGCGCAATCTCGCTTGACGACGGAATAAATACGGAGAAACTTGTAAATTAAATGTTTGTGTTGAGATTGTAGAAAGATAAAACCTGACTATGCAAACAATAGGCGTCTATATTATCACTAAAAATGAAGAGCACAATATCCGCGAATGCCTAGAAAGCGTGAAATGGGCGGATGAGATCGTGCTCGTAGATGATCATTCCACGGATAAGACACTGGAAATTGCCAGGGAATTTAAATGCCGGATCATCCAGAGCCACTGGCGCGGATATGGTAAGCAGAAACAATACGCGCTGGAGCACTTGTCCACTGAATGGGCTTTGAATATAGATGGCGATGAGCGGGTATCCCCAAGACTGGCCACGGAAATACTCTATACGGTCAACCGCGGGTCTTTGACTATTGATGGTTATGAGATCCCGTTTGAATTTTATTTCCTGGGACACAAGATGCGCTTTGGCGGTTGTGGCAATGAAAAGCATCTGCGCCTTTTCCGCAGGAAGAAGGGCAAATACGACAAAACCACGATCCATGAGACACTGGCAGTGGCAGGTGAAATAGGTTTACTCAAGAATCCGGTTATCCATCACAGCTACCGGGATGAGAGTGAATATTTCAAGAAATTTGAAGCGTATACTACCCTGGCAGCGCAAGAGATGCATAAAGCGGGAAAGAAAGCGCGCTGGTATAAATTCCTGGGCTTCCCCTGGGAGCTCTTCCGCCGGGTAATTCTCTATGGCGCGTTCCTCGATGGCGTTGCCGGCCTGAAATACGCCTGGTATTCTTCGCTCTATGTTTTGGTAAAATACAAAAAACTTTTAAAATTGCGGCAGCAAAAGTAAAGTACTTTCAGGAGAATGTGCCAATAATGATCTATTCCCATTCCCGGTTACAGACCTATGAGAACTGCCCGTTCAAATTTAAACTGCGTTATCTGGACCATATCAAGAGAGAAGAAGCGGAAAGCATCGAAGCTTTCGTTGGCAAGCGGGTACATGAAGTACTGCAAAAGCTTTACGCAGAATCCCTGTTGACCAGGACTAATACCCTGGCTGACCTGTTGAATTACTACGACCTTTTATGGAAAGAGAATTGGAACGATAACATCACTATCGTCAGGAAGAAATTCAACAAAGAGCATTATTACCAGTTCGGGCGTAAAGGCATAGAGAATTACTATAAACGTTACCAGCCGTTTGACCAGTCCATCACTATCGGCACTGAAATGCCGGTAAACTTTGACCTGGATGACGCGGGTAAATATAAGATCACTGGGTATATTGACCGGGTAGCGCATGCCAACGGGATCTATGAAGCCCATGACTACAAAACCGGTTCTTCGCTCCCGTCCCAGCGGCACCTGGATACGGACCGCCAATTAGCGTTCTACCAGATAGCGATCCAGGAAATGTGGCCGGCTGCCAGGGAAGTGCGTTTGATCTGGCATTATCTGGCGTTTGACCTGGATCTGGTCTCCAAACGTGAGCCTGCCGATCTGGAAAGACTGAAAACAGATACGATCGCTCTGATCGACAAGATCGAAGCAGCTAAAGAATTCCCGGCTATCGAAAGCGGCCTCTGTAATTGGTGCGAGTATCCTGACCTGTGCCCGAAGCGCAAGCATTTCTATATCGTGGAAAACCTGGGTGAGAACGGTTATTTCAAAGACCGGGGCGTGAGCTTGACCAATAAATACGCCCAATTAGCCGGGGAAAAAGAAAAGATCGAGGAAAAGATCAACGTCGTCAAAGAACAGATCGTCCAATTCGCCAGGAAAGAGAAGATAGAGATCATCAAAGGAAATGACCATAAAGTCCGGGTAAAAATAACCCCGCGCTTGAAATTCCCCGGCAAGGATACCTTGGAACGCGCTGCCCTGGATTCACTGCTAAAAGACGCGGGCAAATGGCTGGAAGTATCCGACCTTAATACCGGGACATTATCGAAGGTATGTAAACAAGCCGGCTGGGATAAAAGTTTGATCGATCAAGTTAGGGAATGTGCCACCGAGGAAGAGACGATCAGCGTTTATTTATCCCAACTGGATGAGTACGATGAAGAATAAAACCAGTGTCAAGAAAGAGGGTCATTGACACGATAAGAAGGTTTATATTGAGACGGAGGAAAACCTTGAAAATACTACTGATAATTGCCGGACTGTGCGCCTTGGGATTTAGCGCTCGCTGGAACTGGTGGCGTTTACCAAAAAAGGGCGTGGCTATTTTAATGTATCATAAGATCGGTACTCCGCCGCGGGATTCACGGCTAAGAAAATTATGGGTAAGTCCGAGGAAATTTGAACAGCAAATGAATTACCTGCGAAAAAAGTCTATCCCGGTTATCTCTTTCGCTGAATATTATCAAATGCTGCAAGAGAAAAGAGTGCCGGAAAAAGCAGTCATTATCACCTTTGACGATGGCTACCAGGATAATTACAGCGAAGCGTTCCCGGTATTAAAAAAATACGGTTTTAAGGCTATGTTCTTCCTGGTGAGCGATACGATCGGCATTATCAATAAATGGCACGATCCAGCCACTGAACCGCACCAGAAAATGTTATCCCTGGAACAGATCAGGGAAATGCAGGCCGCGGGTATGGAATTTGGTTCCCATACCTTAAGCCATCTCAATCTTAATGCCTTGAACATTGAAGCAGCCAATATCCAGATCACCAAAAGTAAGCCTGTGCTGGAAGAGGTATTGGGTAAACCAGTGGATATTTTTGCCTACCCATACGGCGCTGGCGCCTATAATCCAAGGGTCAAGCAATTGGTAAAACCAGCAGGATATAAATTAGCTGTTGGCATCAAGCAGGCGATAAATATGCGTGATCAAGAAGACTTGTTTGCCCTCAAGCGCATCACCGTCCGCGGAGATGAAAATATGTTTGACTTTTACTTACAAATTACGAGAGGCAAAAACCGGTTGTAAAATCGCTGTATAGCTCTAGAGCTGTAAAGCTCTAAAGAGGCAAGCTTCTCTACATCTTTACAGCTTGCTGATCTTCAAAGATAGACTTCTACAGCTTTATAGCTGTATTGGGATGGTATATGCAAATAATAGAATTAAAACCAAACGCGAAAATACTGGTGATCCAACTGCGCCGGATCGGTGATGTGCTTTTGACTACTCCGGTAGTCAGGGCTTTGCGCCGCAAGTTCACTAATGCCCGGATCGACTTCCTGGTAGAAAAGCCGGGAGCGGAATTATTGGCCGGTAATCCGTATATTAACAACCTGCTGATCTATAATAAGAAGGAACAGTGGCAATGGCTCGGTAAAATAAGAGCCGCGAAATATGACCTGATCCTGGATTACCTGGGAAATCCCAGGACTGCCTGGATCGTCGGCTTGAGCGGCGCGAAATACCGCCTTGGCTTTCAACGTCCGGGACGTGATTTTGTTTATTCTATTAAAATTAAGCCTGATCCAGCGCCTAAATATGTTCCGGCGCATAAACTGGATCTGCTTAAACCATTGGGAATAATAGCTAACAATACCAGCCTGGATCTAACCGTCAGCTTTCCGGCTAAAGAGCGGGTCCGGAATTTCCTGGCCAAAGAAAAGATAGCCGCCAACGATATGCTGGTAGGCATCAGTCCAACCAGCCGCCGTCCAGCCAGGAGATGGTTAAAGCAGGGATTTGCCGAAATAGCCGACCTCCTGATGGAGAAATACCAGGCCAAAGTAGTATTTCTATGGGGCCCGGGTGAAGAAACTTATATTGATGACATTATCAACTTAATGAAGAAAAGACCGCTCAAAGCGCCGGCCTTAAACATCGCTGAATCGATCGCCTTGACCAGTGCTTTGAAATTGTTCATCGGTAATGATAACGGGCCGATGCACATTGCCCAGGGCTTGGGAATTCCATCTGTAGTGATTTTTGGACCGACGCAAAGCGCCAACTGGAATGAACCAGGACCGAATAATATTACGGTAAAAGCCGACGTCACTTGCCTGGAATGCAATAAGCAGGAATGCGCTGACCTGAGCTGTATGGAAAGGATCACTGTCTCTATGGTGGAAGAAGCTATAAAAAAGGTGGTATCATTATGAGCAGGAAGATACAGGACAGTTTACTCAGGATAGGTAAAGGAGAAAAAGAAGCTCCCTTTGTATTCGACCTTTTCCTGGCCATGTTGAGTTTGCTATATATTGCCGTCGTTAAAGCCAAGCAGGTCATATACGACAAAATGAAAAAGAAAAAACATCTTTCCGCGGCAGTCATAAGCGTAGGCAATATAACGGTGGGAGGCACCGGGAAAACCCCGTTTGTCATTATGTTGGCCAAATACCTGAAAAACAGGAAGAAAAAAGTGGCGATATTGAGCCGCGGGTATAAGCGGAAAAAATCACTGGGCCGGGGTGAAGGCCTGGAAAAAGGAATAAGTGTCGTCTCCACCGGCAAAGATGTGCTCCTCACTCCGGAAGAGGCTGGCGACGAACCCTACATGATGGCCAAATACCTGGCCAATGTACCGGTGATGGTGGGCCGTGACCGGATCAGAAGCGGCCAATATGCTATTGATAATTTCAACAGTGAAGTCTTGATCCTGGATGATGCCTTTAGTTATTATCCCCTGTACCGCAACCTGGAGATCGTCTTGATCGATGCCACCTGCCCGTTTGGCAATCACCACTGCCTCCCTCGCGGCATAATGCGGGAACCAATGAGCAGTCTGAAACGGGCGGATGTCATTGCCTTGACCAAAGCCAACCTGGTCAGTCCCGAGGAAGTGGACCTGATCATCAATAATATCAAAAAATACAACCCCTATGCCGCTATCCTGAAATGCGCTCATAAACCAATGGACCTGATCAACCTGGCTACCGGCGAAACAATGCCGCTGAGTTTCCTGCGGCATAAGGAAATAGCGGCTTTGTCCAGTATCGGCTCTCCGGAGTCATTTGAAAAAACCCTGGAAGAGATCGGGGCAAAAGTAGTGCGAACCATCCGCTATCCCGACCATCATTATTATACCAGGGATGATTTTATCCAGATATTGGAAGAAGCTGAATATAATTTTATTGTCACCACGGAAAAAGACACTACCCGGTTTAAAAAAGAATTCTGGAACCTGGAAAAGATCGCCCGCATTAACTTTTTCTCTCTGCGCATAGAAATGGAGATAATCAAGGGAGAGGCTGAGTGGCTCAAAAAACTAAAACAACTAATTATCTAGAATATATCCTGGTTATCCTTTTTATGGGCTTGGTACGATTAATGCCCTATAGCTGGGCATTAAGGTTAGGATCAGGATTAGGCTGGCTGGTATTCATAACCTGGGCCAAACGCCGGCAGATCACCATCCATAACTTGGCGAAAGCGTTTCCGGATAAGGATCCTGCTGAGATCAAGGCTATTGCTCTAAAGGTGTACCGTAATATCGGCAAAACTTTGATCGAATTTATTGCTACTGGCGAATGGAGCAAAGACCGGTTGCTAGGGCAAGTATCATTTGCCGGCAGGGAACACCTGAATGCCGCGCTGGCCAAAGGCAAGGGCGTTGTACTCCTATCAGCGCATTTTGGCAATTGGGAATTGTTAGGCATCGCTCTCAGCGCTGTTGGGTATAAGGTTAATGTATTGGCCCGGCCGCTCGATAATCCGCTATTAGATCAGATCGTCAATGGTATCCGCAGCAAGTTCGGCACCTGGATCATTGCTAACAAGAACAGCATTAAAGATGTCATTAAAGTCCTGCGGAAAAACGAAATGATCGGTATTTTAATGGACCAAAACCTTTATGAGAATGCCGCCTTTGTTGATTTTTTCAATGAAGCGGCGGCTACTACGCCGATCATCCCGTTATTGGCCCAGAAAACCGGCGTCGCCATTATCCCGATACGTATGCTCAGATCAACCAATAATACTTTTAAAATAATCATTGACCCGGAGATGGAATTTAAAGATCTCCCTGACCGCCAGGAATATGTGCGGATCAATACCCGGTTATGCAATGAAAAGATCGAACAGTGGATCAAACTTGATCCTGAACAATGGTTTTGGGTCCATAACAGGTGGAAAACCCGCCCGGAGAAGAACAGCTAAATGCTGAATGCCAGATGTAAAGGTGTAGAGGTGTAAACTTGAAACGGGGACCATTTTGAAAATATTAATTATCGATTTGGATAATATGGGTGATGTGGTGATGGCCAGTTTTCTGCCCCGCGCCCTGAAGGAGCTGTATCCAGACAGTTATACCGGAGTCCTGGTGAAAGAATACAGCCAGGATATTTTGAGAAATAATCCCTTTATCAATGAATTGATCATCTTCAATCCTCCCTGGCTGGGGGATTTGCTGGATAAAAGATTTTCCTGGCAGCAGACCAAAGCTCTGATCCGGAAATTAAAACTGGCCAAGTTTGACCTGGCCATAGTGGTCAATAGTGACTGGCGCAAAGCGTTGCTGGCCAAACTGGCCGGGATCCCGGTCAGGGTAGGGGCCAATAAAAAGAAAGCTTTCTTGTTCCTGACCAAACCAGTATCCTATCATAATGATCCAGGCAGACATACGGTACAGGATAACCTGGACTTGCTGAAAGCGCTCGGGTACCGGAAAAACGAAGTCAACCTGGAAGTTTTTGTGGATGATAGCACGCAGCATTGGGCAGCCGAGATATTTACGAAAAACAACCTGGCCAAAGGAGAATCCCTGGTCGGTATTCATCCTGGCGCGGGTCACCAGGCGAGGATCTGGTCGTCTGAAAACTATATTAAGCTGATAAACGAACTCGAACAGGATCGCAAGGTGAAGGTAATGGTCGTCGGTTCCCACGGCGATCAGGTGATCAGGGAAATAAAAGACAAAATTAATAAATATAAAGTAATATTTTTTTGGGATATATCCATCCTGCAGATGGCGGCGCTTTTTCAAAGATGCGCCTGTGTCATTGCCCAGGACAGCGGCCCAATGCACCTGGCCACAGCCGTTGGCGCCAGGACCATAGCTATTTTTGGGCCTTCCAACCCTGAAAAGTTCGGTCCCTACGGCAAAGGCCATCAAGTAGTAAGAAAAGAAATGACCTGTAGTCCGTGCGGCAGTGACCCGGAATGTGACCGGCTGGATTGTATAAAAAATGTTTCCGTAAGTGATATAGTTGCTAAAGTCAGAGGAGTATTATGAACACGCGCCCCGAACGTCTCGATAAAGCGATACATATTGGCTTAATGCTGTTCGCTTTTGCCCTGCCAGTATCTACTGCCTTGACCAACATTGCCTGGATCTGGTTATTGTTGACAGGCATAGTAAAAATATTCTCTGACCGTAGTTTACTGAGGCGCACCGTCCTGGACCGGCCTATCTTCTGGTTACTGGCTATTACCGCTATGTCCACGATCACCGCCATTGATCCCTGGCATAGTTTCAAGGACTGGAAACAGATCAGCCTCATCACTATTTATTGGCTGATCATCACCCTGGTCAAAGATGAGGGCCAGCTTAAAAAAATGGTCTATTACTTCATTGCCGGTTCGGTGCTGGTAAGCTTATACGGGATCATGCAATATATCCTGGGCATCAATATGATCGATGGGGTAATAGTACAGAATCCATATGCCTTTATGCACAGCTGGCCATCCGGGCTATTGCAGAACCTTGCCCTGGATCATGGCCGGGTAATAGCCACCCGGAGCCATCCTTTGACTTTTGCCGAATGTATCATGATGGCCTTGACCTTTGTTTTCTGCCTGGGAATATTTAGCGAAAGT
>JAQTQE010000069.1 GCA_028712365.1 bacterium | reverse complement strand
AATATTTTTATCCGGGATTTACGCTATAGTCACTGGCCGGCATCCGATGGTGATGATCATTCACCAGGCGATCCATACACCAATGTAAGGTATAGGAAAAATAATGAGATCAAAACATTATGCGGGATTCACCCTGGTTGAATTACTGATCGTGATCGTTATCCTGGGCATACTGGCCGCCGTAGTCATTGCCAGGTTCGGCGGAGCTACCAGGGAAACCAGGGAAGCGAGCCTGAAAGGTAATTTAAAAACTATTCGCGCTTCATTAGAGGCGTATAAAGCTAATTCCCATAGTAATTGTTACCCCACGGTTCTTGATGACCTGTGGGACGGCACTGCTCTTGATGTGGATAGTAAAACTTTCCTGGAAAGGATCCCGATCGATCCGTTCTTCCGGAAAAAAGTAGTTTACCAGGTTACTGCCGCTTTTCCTCTTGATCCATCTGACTCGGTTAGCTCCCGGGATGCCAAGATCTCCGGTGGCGGCGGTTGGGCTTTTGATTCCCGTGTTGGCCGGGTGTGCGCCAATTATCATTCGACTATTGATAATTCGATCATTGGCAGTTCCCCGGAAGATACCAGCTGGGGAGAACGATATAATCTTTGGTAGGAGGCGATAATGCGCAGGTTGTTTTTCTTCATGTTAATGATAGTAGTGACCGCAGGTTGTGTTTCCAGCGGTAAATATAAAATAAAGGCTGACGAAGCAGTTCGTTATCAGGCGGAAACACAAGACCTGAACAGCAAAGTAGCCAGGCTGGAGACGGAAATAACCGTCCTGAGAAAGAAGATCACAGAACTAGAGGAAAATAATCAGAATCTTTCTGAAGGATTAAAAGCCACAAAGAACAAAAAAGACCAGATGATCAGCGATTTGACCAAGGAAAAACAGGCTCTGCAACAGGAAAAGCAATCTTTGCAGGACAAGATTAACGCGCTGAATAAAGAGAAAGAAGATTCGATAACCAGCCTGAAAAAAACCTATGATAACCTGATGTAGAATATGCAGTCTGAGATCGAAAGCGGGGAGATACAGATCACCCAGCTGAAAGATAAATTGACCGTGAATATGGTGGACCGGATCCTGTTCAATTCCGGCGAAGCTGAGGTCAACAAGCAGGGACAGGAAACTCTGGAAAAAGTCGGGGCTATCCTGAGAAGTATCAAGGATAAGCAATTCCGCATAGAAGGGCATACGGATAACAAGCCCATCAGCCGGGAATTGCAGGCTAAATACGAAACTAACTGGGAGCTTTCCGCTGCCCGGGCCACCCACGTAGCCCGCTATTTGCTCGAGAAAACAGGGCTTGACCCGAAGCTCGTGGCTATCACTGGTTATGCTGATACCCGTCCGGTAGCGGATAATGCCGCTCCGGAAGGCCGGGCCAAGAACCGGCGGATCGAAATAGTCCTGGTCCCGCTGGATGCGGTAACTGTCGCGCCTATCACGGTCCCCGCGTCGGTAACCGGGGAATAACGATGACGAATACGGTAGTAACCGCGGTCAGGACAGAGCTCAAGAAGCAGGCAGACAAAAAAACCAGGGAAAGCGCGCGGAGATTTTTTAAGGAAGAAGCCAGGTTTTATGGCGTCAAATCTGCCTTGCTGAAGAAGATCACCCGGGCTTATTTTCAACAGGTAAAGGACCGGGATAAAAAAGAAATATTTGCTCTGTGCGAAGAATTGTTCGCTTCAGATTACAGCGAAGAAGCGTTTATTGCCGCGGAATGGGCTTTTCGCCTGGAAAAGAAATATAGGCTTGAAGATTTCCGGTTATTTGAGAAATGGGTCAATAAATACGTGAACAATTGGGCCAAATGCGATACTTTTTGCAACCATGCCGTCGGCGCTCTTGTGGAAAAGTATCCGGTCTTACTGCCGGAATTAAAGAGATGGGCCAAGTCCAAGAACCGCTGGGTCAGGAGGGCCGCCGCAGTCACCTTGATCCTGCCGGCCCGGAGAGGTAAGTTCCTCAAAGAGGTATTCGGTATCGCAGATATATTGCAGTTGGACCAGGATGACCTGGTGCAAAAAGGATATGGCTGGATGTTGAAAGAAGCCAGCCGGCAGCACGAGCAGGAAGTTTTTGCCTACCTGATGAAATATAAAACAACCATCCCCCGGACTGCCTTCAGATACGCCTTGGAAAAAATGTCTCCCCGGTTAAAAAAACAGGCTATGGCGAAATAAGAGGAGAACGAGTATTAATAATTACAGAAAGCATGGCCAGTCACCATATACTATTGCCGTGATCCATGGTGGCCCCGGCGCTGCCGGTGAAATGTCTCCGGTAGCACTAATTCTGGCTAGTGACTGGGGTGTACTGGAACCACTGCAGACTGCTATGTCACTCTCCGGCCAAATTGATGAATTAAAAAATACTCTGGCGGAAAATGGACAACCACCGCTCACTCTGGTTGGCTATTCCTGGGGTGCCTGGCTCAGCTTTATGGTTGCTGCCTATTATCCGGCGCTGGTTAGAAAACTTATCCTGGTCAGCAGCGGGCCTTTCACCGATGAATATGCCGCACAGATACAAAATACCCGGCTGTCCCGTCTTGATACCCAGGAGCAGGAAGAGGTAAAAGTCGCGTCTTTTGCGCGCTGCGGGGAATTATTTTCCAAAGCTGATGCTTTTGATCCCTTACCAGGTTCATTATCCGGGATAGCCGTTAATGGCGAGATCTTTAACCGGGTTTGGCCAGAGGCTGCTACTTTGAGGAAAAGCGGCAAGCTGCTAGCCCTGGCTCAACAGATCCAATGCCCGGTAGTGGCGCTGCATGGCGACTATGATCCTCATCCGTCTGAGGGTATACAAAAACCGCTTTCTGCTATCCTCAAGGATTTCAGGTTCCATTTACTCCAGCGCTGCGGCCATAAACCCTGGTTGGAAAAGCAGGCCCGGGATAAATTCTTCACTATTCTTCAGGACGAGTTAAATAATGAATAGGAGTGTATATGCCTAATAAAATATTGGTTATTTCCGGTAGTCCCGTAAAAAACGGCAATACCGCAATCCTTATTGACTGGTTTGCCGCGGGAGCCCGTGCGAAAGGGGCGCAGGTAGAAATTATCAAAGCCGCTTTCCTGAAATATAAAACTAATGGTTGTCTTTCCTGCCGCCGTTGCCAAAAGATCGCTGCCTACGAATGCGTAGTCAATGATGATGCTAAACTGGTCCTGGCTAAAATGAATGATGCTGATGTGATCGTTATGGCTACTCCGTTATATTTTTATGGGCCCAGCGCCCAGCTCAAGCTGGTCATGGACCGGATGTTCTCCCTTTTCAAATGGGATAACAAAAATGATACCATGACCACCCGCTTGACTGGCAAGACCTTAGCCCTGGTAGCCAGCGCGTATGAGGATA
>JAQTQE010000009.1 GCA_028712365.1 bacterium | reverse complement strand
CAACCGCCTGTCTCTAACTTAATTTCTCCTTGACAAATGGGGTGCATTACAAAATAAAGGCTGATGAATTAATTCCACCAGCCTTCATTTATAAAACTTTTCAAAAGTTAAATAGTTAACTCCGTCATCTAAATCAATGATTAACCCAAACAGAAGGAGTAAAATAAAATCTACCTATTTTGATACTTTCTTTAGATTCTACATCCATGATGTAAAGTGTACTTTCTACTCCTTTCATCCCCGTAATTCTATCATAAAGAATATACTTACTATCTGGTGACCAAAGTAAATTACCACGAACTTGATATATCCCTTTTATATATTTAATAAATGAAGTTTTTCCTTTAAGTAAAAGTTGCTTATTGCTACCATCATGATTAATAATATAACAATTACCCTCTTTATCTTTAAAAGCTATCTTTTTACCATCAGGAGACCAACTAGGATATTTACCCTCAGCTATTTTTTTAGTTTCCTTAGTATTTATATCAATAATCATAATTTCATGTGCGGGAGTCTCACAAGATTCATAAACAATTTTATTCCCATCAGGTGACCACGCCTGAGGAGAAATACCACTGGGTGACCATGCTTGAGGGGAAATTCCACCGATATTCTCAATAAGAATCTTTGACTTCCCACTTTCAACATCAATAATATATAAATCTTCCTTCTTTTGTCTAGAATATCCCACTATAAAAGCAATTAACTTGCCAGAGGGTGCCCAAGAGATAGAACCATTATATGGTTCTTTTGGTATAGAAAATAACTCTTTTAAGCCAGTCCCGTCGCTGTTAATAGTATATAAAATAGATTTATCAAAAAAGATTGTTTTCCAAAAGGCAAATTTTAATCCATCCGGAGAAGAGGATAAATTTCCACAAGTCCTATTTTTCTCTCCTATAGTAATATGAAATAGTTCTTTTCCTAAAACTGATATTTTAACTATGTCATTATCGTTTATCCCTGCTATACCCCAATTATTTTCTTTCCCAATTCTTTCTAATCGCTCTCGCAAAGTTTCTCTTCTCATTAACCATCCTCCTTCTAAAGAGGAAATCAAAAATGTTGCCAAAATAATAGATACTATAGTAAAAAGTTTCACCCATTTCCTTACCATGGTGCCCACCCCCTTGGCCAACCAGGTGTCCAACCCATACCCGTTGGAACTCCAATCCCTATACTCTCAAGAACATCCCCTACGCCAGTATTACTGTTTTGATATAAGGTATTATATGGTTGGTTTTTGTACTCTTCACAAGCTTGTCTAACACGAGAGGGATCAGCATCTATAGTTTTTAGGATATTTTTGGAATCTTCTCCATATACTGTTAAAGAATTTTTTGGATTCCCAAATTTCCTAAAGTCTCCTACCCCTACTCCTTTTTCTGGATATACCTCCCACGTTTCATTGTCTGGCCTTATGACTGGGCTGATCCTTTCGCCCTAGATACGGCTTTGCATCGCTGGATCAGCGATTACAACGCCGATTTCCCCCACCAGGCTTTGGGTAATCTCACCCCCAGGCAGTTCTATGACAATTTTTGCTCAAAGATCAACAGCCTGTCTCTAACTTAATTTCTCCTTGACAAATGGGGTGCATTACAATTTTAATCCTATGCTAAGATTTCTTTTTGAGCTGCTGTTTTTCTTTGAGATGGTCCCGGTAATAGCGGGAAAATTTGTGGGTGCCGTCGCCCTTGGCGATAAAGAACATATTGTCTGAATTCCCAGGATAGAGAGCGGCTTTAATGGAAGCCAGTCCGGGATTGCAGATCGGGCCAGGCGGCAGGCCGGGATGCAGGTAGGTATTGTAAAGCGACCTGGTCTTCAGATCCCCCAGGCTCAAACCAACCTTGGTCTTGCCTAAAGCATACTGGACAGTGGCGCATGATTCCAATAACCATTTTTTCTTTAAGCGATTATAAAAAACAGCGGCAACTTCAGGCTTCTCTTCGGATCTTTTAGCTTCCTTTTCGATAATAGAAGCCATGGTCAATACTTGCCGCTGGTTCAGGTTCAGCGCTTCACATTGCGCCAATAATTTCTCATTAAAGACGCTGTTGAATTTTTCTACCATCATTTGGGCGACAGCTTCAGCCCTGGTGCCCGGCAGGATAGCGTAAGTAGCCGGATATAAATAGCCTTCCAGCCCTTTTTGCCGGACGACTTTTAAGAACTGTTCCCGGTTAACTAATTTCTTAACCGAAAGAAGAGCGGCGATCTGCACGCTGCTATAGCCCTCGGGAATGATCACCTTAACTCCGTAGGTCTCCCCTTCGGATAATTTCGTCAGCATATCCCCAAAACTCATGTCAGTATTTAGATCATAACAGCCGGGGCGCAGTCTGTTGGCCAGTCTTTTAAACCTGGTATAAGTCAGGAAAAGATACGGGGATTTGATCAATTGCTCTTCCCTGAGCATAAAAGCTATCTCCTTGGCATTCATCCCCGGCTCGATGACAATGATCCGTTCGGTATAAGGCGTATAATAGATACTGCCCACCAAAAAAACTAATAGGAATAACACAGTGACGCGGTATAGCAGTTTCCTTTTATCCATTCTTTCTCCCCGTTTTCTTAAAATCCATATACCCCTGCAATATAAAAACAGCGGCTAGTTTGTCTATCACTTGCCGGCGCTTTTTCCTGGAGACATCAGCGTCGATCAAGGTCTTCTGCATGGCCACCGTACTTAAACGTTCGTCCCAGGTAATAATAGGGACAGGCACCGCGGCAGCTAATTTATCCTTAAAGAATAGCACAACTTTTACTTTTTCGCCACTACTTCCGTTCATATTCAGCGGCAAACCGATAACGATCTCGCCGATATCATATTCTTTGATCTTTTCAGCGATACAGGCAAAATCTTTTTCCAGGCTGGTTCTCCTGATCGTGGTCACTGGCTGGGCCATAATATGCAAAGGATCAGTTATCGCGATACCGATCGTTTTTTCTCCGACGTCCAGGCCCATTATCCTTTTCAAGAAGACTCTCCGCTATTGTCTAATTCACTGAGTGTGACTAACCTGAATCCTTTTTTCCTTAACTCCCTGATCAATTGAGGCAGTGCTTCCAGGGTTTGTTTTACCCCGCTGTGCAGGAGGATGACGCTCCGGTCTTCCACGTTACGCAGTACCCGCTGGCAAATATACGCGGAAGTCGGGCGATCCGTATCATTGGTATGGATCGACCAGAGAGCCATATCTTCGCCGTTTTCATTGGCTACCTCTACCACTTTATAATTATAATGTCCTCCCGGCGGCCGAAAATACCGCGGGACCAGGCCGGTGACACGTTCGATCAATTCTTCATTGGTTTTGATCTCATAATTGATCTGCACCGCATCCAGCGTCGTCAGGTTATAATGATTATACGTGTGATTGCCGATCTCATTGCCGCTGCTGGCAATTTCCCGCAATAACTCCGGGAAGATCTTTACTTGTTTGCCGACCACAAAAAAAGTAGCCCGGGCCCCTTCCTGCTCCAGCACTTTCAATATTTCCCTGGTATAGCCTTGGTGCGGGCCATCATCAAAAGTCAGGGCGATGCAGGGTTTACATAAGTATTCTTTAAAATCAAAATTATTAAAATCTTTGGTAGCGGCAGTGGATATAGTGCTGACTTGCGATCTCAGGATGAAACTAAAGATCATTACCCCTAGGCCTATCTTGAGGATTTTTTTAGTCATCTAATCTGTCCCGCCTCCTTGATTAGGGCTTCACAAAATCGTTCAGCCCTTGATTGCGCGGATTTCCGAAATACGATTACGCGGCTAAAATTATTTCTTTTCCGCCAGTTTGATCTCTTCTAAAACAGAATATACAGGACCGGTAGGTTTTAATTTGCTTTCCATTACCAGGATCTTATCCACTACTTGTTCGCCAAAACCGAGGTTGGCTAATTTATGCAATTGGGTAGTGAGCACTCCTATATTCCTGTTGGTCCTGATGCGCCCAAAAGTCAAATGAGGAGAAATATCCTTTTTTTCCGTAACACCCGTGACCAGGGTCAGATGTCTTTTAGTTACCTCGATCAGGGTGATCGCCTCATCCCGTCCTTTTTCGACACCGGTCCAGATAATGCGCGGATCGCCATACGGAGGAAAAGTACCTACATATTTGATCTCCAGGGTAAAAGGAGGAACTTCGCTGGCAATGCCGCGGCAGACCTGGATAATATCCTGGGCTTTTTTATCACTGACTTCACCGCAAAAATGCAAGGTCAGGTGTAAATTTTCCTTGGCCACCCAGCGCACGTCAGCTTCAACCAGTTTTAACTGTTCCTGTACCTCGGCCACTTTCTCTTTTATCCCGGAATTGACGTCGATCCCGACAAAAATACGCACCCGTGTTTCTCCTTATCCCTGCGCCGGCTGTTGTTGCTGTACCGTTATTTTTTGTTTATGCTGGTAGTCATGATAGAGTATCTGTATGACTACTTTGATCATGCTGGCCACTGGTACGGCCAGTATTACCCCCATCAAACCGTAAAACTCCGCCCCGACCATAATTACCAGTAACACCAGGACAAAATGTAAATTCACGCTGGTTGACAGGTAGTATGTGGAGATAAAGGCATTATCCAATACCTGAATGCCAATAAAGAGGACAATGAGCTTAAAAACCAGGGATATATCTCCTTGTACAATGATCATTAATATCGGTGGTATCGCTCCGAACCAGGCTCCCAAAACCGGAATTATATTAAAGATACCGGCCAGCAATCCGAAGATCAAAGCAAAATCAACGTTTAAATACAATAAACCGAAGATACTGATGACGGTCAGCCAAAAAAGACGCATTACCTGTCCATGCAGGAAATCGCGCATGACCTGGTTGATTTCCGAAATAATGCTTAAGATCGTTTCCGTATGACGGCTGGGAACGATCGCAAAAAGCCATGACGAAAATCGGTCGGCATCAAGCAAAAGCGCTATGGTCACAAAAGGCACCAGCACGTATAAGGACAGGAAATTAAAAAGATTGCCGATGATCTGCGGCAGATGAGCCGGGATGCCGGCGGCGAAGCTGTTCATTTTCTGCATGGCCAGGTCCGGCAGGTCTTTGCTCTTCAAAGGCGGATAATATTGTACTAAATGCTCCTGCGCTTTGGCCAGCGAGTTCCTGACCTGCAGGGAGATCTCCGGCAATTGGCGCTGCAATTGTCCTATTTCCGCCATGACTGTCGGCAACAGGAAGATCACTGTTTCCACGACGATCAACAGGCAGATCAACGAGAGGATGAGTACAATTACCCCTTTTTTGTAGCCTTGGGCATGATAATAGTTTATCACCGGATTTAGCAGATAGGCCAGGACCACGGATATGATGAACGGGGAAAGAACGCTCCTGATCTCATAGGTAAACCAGAACAAAACCGCAATAATTATAAGCAAAAAAAGATATCTATTACGGATCTTCTTACCCTCCGTCGATCATCCCGCGTAAACGGGATGACAGGATAACCGCGATATTTTTTATAACTACTAAGCCTATTTTAGGATTCTTCTCGATCATGCTGTCAAAATTCGCTTTATAGATAATGCACACCTGGCAAGAAGTCATTGCTTTGGCCGTAGCGGAACGTGGTTTTTCCTCCAGCAAAGCCATTTCCCCAAAGAATTCACCGCTTTGCAAGCGGGAAAGGACCTTATTTTCTTTTAGTAAGCCGCTTTTGCGGGTAATAGCCACTTCCCCGCTCATGATGATGAATAGGGCTTTCCCTAACTCATGCTCGGAACATATTATTTCATCTGTTTCGTAAGCCCGGCAATACATAGCTGTCACTAATTTGCCGACATCAAAACTGCTTAAGCCGTTAAAAATACTGATCTTCCTGAAAAATCCGATCTTCTGTTTCATTTCCTGGTCTATAAAAAGCCTGTTGAACAATTTTTTAATATCGAGCATAAAAGCTCCTTATCCGGAATTACAACAAAAATCTGCGCAGCATATCTAATGAATAGATCGCCGCTTTTTCCCTGATCCCCCGCCGGTTACCGGCAAAATGCTGTTCGTTGCATTGCTCTCCCTGGTCACTGACTAAAGCGCAATATACTAAACCCACTGGTTTCTCCGGAGTGCCTCCCCCGGGGCCGGCAATACCGGTAATACCGATACCGATACTGGATTTGCATAATTTTCTCACTCCCCGGGCCATTTCCAGGGCCACTTCTCTGCTGACGGCGCCCTGCTGCGCCAGGCTTTCGGCAGATACTCCCAGGACTTCTTTCTTCACCAGGTTGTTATAGGCAATTATGGCGCCTTTGAAATACATAGATGAGCCGGAAACATCAGTGATCATTTTGCTGAGGAGCCCCGCGGTGCAGCTCTCGGCGATAGCCAAGGTCATTTTCTTGCGGCCCAGTAAATTACCCGTAACCTGCGGCAGGGACTCGTCGTTTTCACCAAAGATATTATTGCCCAGTTTTTCTTTTAATTCCCTTTTCGCTTTATTAATAAACCCGTCGATCAATAATTCGTTTTTGCCGCTGCCGATAATGACTACATCGACGACACCCGGGCGCGCTACCAGAGCAAAGCGCAGATCGCCGCCTTCCAGTTTGCGTTCTATCTCGACTTGTTCCTTGATCTCTTCATCTACTTTGCTTTCACTCATTCCCGCTACATGCATCACGTGCAGCCTGGTCAGGCCGCGTTCGTATTTTTCTTTCAGGAAAGGAATGACTACTTTGTTGATCATTGGCTCTATTTCATACTGCGGCCCGGGCAAGAGGATGATAGTCTCAGCCGTAAAATCCTGGTGTTTCTGTAATTCAATGATCTGCCCGGGCGCGGTGCCGATCTCATTGGGGATCAGCCGCGCTCCTTCAATGTAATATGCCTGTTTTTCATTTTTCTTGGGCATTTCCTGCCCGCGTTTGGCAAAAAAAGCAGCCACTGACTGCATAGCTTCCCGGCTAAAGACCAGTTTCTTATCCAGCACTTCGGCTATAACTTCCCGGGTCAGGTCATCAAAAGTCGGGCCCAGGCCGCCGGTAATAAAAACTACCTTCGCCCGTCTAAAAACCTGCCGTAAAGCTTCAGCCATGTTAGCCTTGTTATCGCCGACCGTAGTCTCATATATTAAATTAAGGCCAATGCCGGTTATTTTTTCGCTTAAATAACTAGCATTGGTATTCACCTTGCCCAATAAGAGCTCGGTCCCTATGGAAATTATTTCTGTGTGCACCTAACCTCCAGTTTACTGATCAATCATTGATTAAAAAAGGTATTAGTTGTGGAAGTAGGTATGGAGGTAAGTCTGAAGTTTGTGGTTTAAGACTAACATCTGTAGACCTCAGACCAAACTTACTTCTTAACCCAACACCTAAAACTATTTTAATATTTAGCGCATTACTACGTTGCCGGTGTCGATGTTAAATATCTCAATATTCGTCTCATGATCGGTGATGTCTATGGTTCCCGCCGTGGGACTGCCCTTCGGTAAAGCCGGGCTGCCGGGATTAAGCAAGATCATTTTTTCCAGCCGTTCCAGCTTCGGCAGGTGAGTATGGCCCACAATAAAAATATCTATGTTCAGTCTTTTCGCTAATTGTATCTTTTCATCATCAGACAGTTTATGCCCGTGGTTGACCATGATCTTTTTGCCGCTCACATAAACAAAAGCATAAGGCGACAATAACGGCACATTGAGCACTGCCTGGTCTACTTCGCTATCACAGTTGCCCTGGGCTACTACCATCGGGATAGAAAGATTATTAATGGCTTTGACCAGGTCTCCCGGAGCATAACCTTCAGGCAGCGGATTGCGCGGCCCGTAGCTGAACAGGTCGCCGGCGTTGAGGATCAATTCCACATTCCTCGCCCGAAAATGATTTACTGTTTTTTCAAATGCTAATAAACTTCCATGAAGGTCACTGACAACGCCAATCTTCACAATAGCTCTCCCATAATATGCCAGCTCACTCGAGCATTTCCGATTTATTTATACTCCTATACCTGTTTTCTTGTCAATATATAATTACGACCTAAATAATAAAAACACCACTGCCGCTAGCAGTGGTGTTTAAATTGTATACAAAATATAGCGCTAAAAAGGCCCTATTTGCTTTCCAACCGTTGTTTCAAGCCTTCATATTCATCCCAGATGGCTTTAGGCATGCGATCGCCAAATTGGTCAAAGAACTGTTTGTGGCCTTTCAGCTCTTCCAGCCATTCATTTTTGTCCACTGCTACCAGTTTATCCATGGTCTTTTCGTTAATTTTTAAGCCATTCAAGTCTATATCCTGAGGACGCGGCACATAGCCGATCGGTGTTTTCTGCGCGTCTATTTCACCGCGGCAGCGGGATAGGATCCATTCCAGTACCCGCAGGTTCTCACCATAACCTGGCCAGAGGAACTTCCCATCTTCATCCACCCGGAACCAGTTCACATTGAATATTTTAGGCTTTTTTTCTATCTTTTCTCCCATTTTTAACCAGTGGCCAAAATAATCAGCCATATTATAGCCGCAAAATGGGAACATGGCCATAGGGTCACGTCTTATCTCACCCTGCTTGCCGAACTGCGCGGCAGTGCGTTCACTGGCCATAGTAGCGCCAACATAGACGCCGTGCTGCCAACTAAACGATTCATATACCAGCGGCGCCAGATGCGCCCGGCGTCCGCCGAAAACAATCGCGGAGATCGGCACTCCGTGATGATGTTCCAGGCGATAAGAGATAGAAGGACATTGCTTGGCCGGGACTGTAAAACGGCTGTTGGCATGGGCGCCTTTAATAATATTTCCCTTTTCGTCTTTTAATCCAGGTTTCCAGGGACGTCCCATCCAGTCGATCCCCTCAGAAGGAACAGGGCCATCGCCTTCTTCCCACCAGACGGTACCGTCCATTTTAAGGAGCACATTGGTATAAATAGTGTTCTTTTTGATCGCTTCCATCATATTGGGATTGGTTTTGGAATTCGTCCCGGGAGCTACGCCGAAAAACCCTGATTCAGGATTTACCGCCCATAGGGCCCCGTCAGTATCAACCCGCATCCAGGCAATATCGTCGCCTACGGTCCAAACTTTGTAACCCTTTACTTTTAAACCTTCTGGCGGGATAAGCATAGCTAAATTGGTCTTGCCGCAAGCGCTGGGAAAAGCGGCAGCGATATAATCGATCTTGCCGCCAGGCTCTTCCACGCCCATGATCAGCATATGTTCAGCCAACCAGCTTTCTTTCCTGGCAATGTGGCTGGCAATCCTTAAGCTTAAGCATTTCTTACCCAGTAAAACATTTCCGCCGTAGCCACTGCCTACGCTCCAGATAGCATTGTCTTCAGGGAAATGCAGGATCAGCCGTTTGGTAATGTCCAACTGCGCTTTACTGTGCAGGCATTTAGTAAATTCACTGGTAGTGCCAAGCTGTTCCAGGACTTTGGTCCCAACCCTGGTCATGATCCGCATATTCAGCACTACATAAATACTATCGGTCAGCTCTACGCCGATCTTGCTGAAAGGCGAACCTACCGGACCCATCGAGAATGGAATGACATACATGGTCCGGCCGCGCATTGAGCCGGTAAAAATCTCCCTGGCCCGGTGATAAGCTTCTTTGGGCAGCATCCAGTTATTATTCGGGCCGGCATCATCTTTTTTGCTGGTACAGATGAAGGTCAGGTCTTCGGTGCGCGCCACATCATTAGGGGCGGTCCGGTGATAAAGACAGCCAGGCATCAGTTCCTGGTTCAAACGAATAATTTCGCCTGTATCGCAAGCCTGCTGTTCCAAGGTGACTCTTTCTTCTTCAGAGCCAGTGATCCAGAGAACTTTGTCAGGCTGGCACATTTTGGCGCATTCATCTACCCATTTTTTCAGCTTTTTGTGTTTGTTCATTGTTGCTCCTTTTTTATCAGTATGCCAGTAAGTGCGAGTAACAGTTGCCAGTAAGTACGAAGAACAGTTATGAGGTGTAAGTTTTGGAAGTAAGTTTGGTCTGAGGTCTATGGGTGTTAGGCTCTAAACTACAAACTTAAAACCTACTTCCATACCTACTTCCACAACCTTCACCCTGTTATTACTGTATTTTATCTATTTTCCCGCCATTTACAGTCAAGAATAACAGTTGTTTTTCCGCATCCCGGTTATTGCCAAAAGTGGTCTTTCCGGTCAGTCCGGGAAAGTCCTTAATGCGCTGTAATTCATTTTTAATGTTCTCACGGTTAAAGCCGCCGGCATATACGCATTGCGCGAGTAAACGTACCGTATCAACGCAATGGGCTGCTAAACTATCCGGCGTGGCACCGAATTTCTGTTTGTATTGCTGCACAAAGCCCATCACATTCTGGTTATGACTGTCTACATAAAAGCTGGTCGTATAGACCGCTCCTTCCAGGAACTCGCTCCCCCGGCTCACCTTACCGTCATTGGTCCAGGAATTAACTCCGGCCAACATCGTCCTGAGCCCGCTTTGGTATACTTGCTGGGCGATCCCCGGCAGTTCAGTCGCATAACAGGGTAAGAAAAGCACTTGCAGGTCCCTGTTGCCTATCTTGGCAATAGTTGAATTAAAGTTGTAGACATCAACAGTGTAAGATTCTTTCCCGGCCAGTATACCTCCCAATTCCCTGATCCGGCGCGCTGCTATTTCGGCCATGTTGACGCCATATTCATTAAACGGGTATATAATACCGAACGTGCGTTTTCCTTCTATCTGGAACAGGTACTCGATCAATCTTGCCGCGTTAACGCTGTAATTGATCCTGTTCCGGAAAATATACGGGCCAATCTCAGGGATACCGATCGCTCCCGCGGCCGGGGTAATGAACACTAGTTTCCGGCGATTAGCCTGGATCGCCCCGGCAAAAGCCAATTCATCAGTCATGCCGCCGATGATCGCTATTACTTCATTATGTTCAGCCAGGTCACTCACTGCCTGGGCAGTTTTGGCCGGCTGACTATTATCGTCAATAAATACCGCTTTGATAACCGTACCGCGGACCCCGCCGATCCGGTTTATTTCATCAATGGCAAATTCTATTCCCTGCTTGGCATTTCTGCCAATTTCCGCGTATTGACCTGTTTCCGGCAGGACGATACCGATAGCCAATTCTTTAGGGCCAAAAGCGATATTTGACTTTTCTTTACCCTGGCAACCAGTCAGGATCAAGATTGAAGCCAGTAAGTAACCCGCAGCGCGCAAAATCATAGGAATTTATCCATTTCCTTCATGGAACAGAATTCACCGCACATGGTACAGCCAAATTTATCGCGTAAATGCATTTTAGTTTTTTTATTAGTGAATTTTTCCGGGTCAAGACTAAGACTGCTCTGCGTTTTCCAATCCAGGGCCTTACGGGCAATAGACATTTTCTTGTCCCAAGCAGCCGCGCCGCTTACCCCTTTAACAATATCCGCGGCATGAGCAGCTATACGTGAAGCCATGATACCGTCTTTAACGTCAGTAATATCAGGCAAACGCAGATGTTCGGCCGGCGTGACGTAACATAAGAAGTCGGCTCCGTAACTCGCTGCTAACGCGCCGCCGATGGCGCAGGAGATATGATCATAGCCGGGAGCAATGTCAGTAACCAGCGGACCCAGCACATAAAATGGCGCGCCAGCGCATAACTTTTTCTGTAAAATGATATTTTTTTCGATCTGGTTCAAAGGCACATGCCCTGGCCCTTCGACCATCACCTGGACATTGCGCCGCCAGGCTCGCCTGGCCAGTTCACCGAGGATCTTCAGCTCCGCGATTTGAGACTGGTCTGTGGCATCGGCGCCGCAGCCTGGCCTTAAACCATCTCCCAAACTCAGGACCACGTCGTATTTATAAGCGATATCCAATAGGCGATCATAGTGTTCATATAAAGGATTTTCTTTTTTATTGCAGACCACCCATTCAGCCAAAAAAGTCCCACCGCGGCTGACCATGCCCATTACTCTTTTATGTTTCCGCAGGGTATCTATCACCTTCCTGGTAACGCCGCAATGCACAGTAATAAAATCAACCCCGTCCCGGCATTGTTCTTCAATGACTTCAAAGAGAGTCTCAGCTTTCATCATGGGCACACTTTTATTATGGCGCACCGTGTCAACTACCGCCTGGTAGATCGGCACTGTACCTAAGGGTATGGTCGATTCCCGCAGGATATCCCTTCTCATCAGCCGCAGATCCCCGCCCGTGGAAAGATCCATTACAGCGTCAGCGCCATATTTCACGCAGGCGGCCAGTTTCTTTCTTTCCTGGGATGCCGATTTTTGCCTGGGGCTGGTCCCGATATTGGCATTGATCTTGGTGCGCAGATGCCGGCCGACACCGCAGATCTTAAACCCGCTTTTTTTATGGATCCTGTTTTTTATGATCGCTACCTGGCCTTTAGCCACCAGTTGCCTGATCAATTCCGCGGCCAGGCCTTCTTGCCGGGCAACAGCGCGCATTTCCTGGGTGGTCTTACCTGCCCGAGCCAATTCCATTTGCGTCATTTATATTTCCCCTTTAGCACTATTATTTTTTCAGCCTGGTACATATTGAACCTGATCTTCTTAAAAATACGCCCTTGCCTGGCCCCGAATAATTTGGCGAATTCCTCCAGGACCCTGACGGCTTCTTCCACCCGCTTGAAATTAGCCACGGTCAAACCTAATAAATCTTTTCTCTTAGGTTCTTTGAAGGTGCGCCCCAGATCATCACCTGAATCCCTGGCGGCGATTAATTGCGGGTAGATCTTCCTGGCGCTTTGATCCAAATCATGACGGCAGGAACGCAGCAGCTGCGTTGTTTTCCGGTCATTAAAAATAAATCGCGCCACATCCTCCAGGACCCTGAGTCCTTCTCGGGCACGATTGATATTAGCATCCAAAACCCGGTAAATGTCCTGTCTTTTAGCCATATTTGCGCACTATATCTTTGATAATATTAGTGGTCGATTGCCCTTTGGATAACGGGATGCGAACCACCTGGCCGTTATTACTTTTCATAAAGGTGTTACCAACTATATCCTTGATCTTGTAATCAGCGCCTTTAGCCAGGACCTGGGGCTTAAGTTCATGGATAATGGCTTCCGGAGTTTCTTCATTAAAAAAAGTAACATAATCAACCGCGGCCAGGCCGCCAAGAACCTCTGCTCTTTCCCGCTGCGGCACAAGCGGGCGATTGTTCCCTTTTAAGCGTCGCACTGAAGCATCGGTATTGATCGCTACTACCAGCAAATCCCCATATTTCCTGGCTTTGTTCAAATAACGGACATGCCCGGCATGTAAAAGGTCAAAACAGCCATTAGTAAAAACTATCTTTTTCCCTTTATTTCTTAACCTGGCAAGTAATTTGGCCAGTTTTTTTCTCTCAATTACTTTACTCTTGGCAGTTATCATTTCCTCTTTATACCTCTATACCTTTAAACCTTTATACCTATTGTCTGGCTATTGCTTCTTCCACTAATTCGCAAATAATATGCCCGACAGTAATATGCATCTCTTGCACATGCTGGGTAATATTACTGGACACGACTAAGTTGAGTTCCGCGGTCTTGGCCAGCATCCCTCCATCGCCGCCGCTGAAACCAATTGTCGTGCATCCCAGCTTGTTGGCCAGGACGATCGCTTTCATGACGTTTTCCGAATTACCGCTGGTGCTGATACCAATGATCACATCGTTTTTAGCGGCGAAAGCTTCTATTTGACGCGAAAAAATAGTTTCAAAGCCATAATCGTTACCTTGGGCGGTCAAAAGGCTGTTGTTAGTATTCAGAGCCATGGCTGGGAGCGCTTTACGCTCTAATTTAAGCCGGCAAACCAGCTCGGTGGCTAAATGCTGGGCGTCAGCCGCGCTGCCGCCGTTACCAAAGAAAATAACTTTACCACCTTGGCGATAACAATTAATAATGGCTTTAGTGATCTTTTCTATATCGCCGATATTGTTTTTGGCCACATTCTGGCAGGCCTTTTCATGCGCTGCTAATATTTTACTGATTATTTCTTTCATCATTACCCCTATTGAAGAAAGTTTTATCACTTAAGACTGCTTTATATAGATTATTGTTTAGCGACCTCTTCAATGATCCTTTTCTGGATAAAATTAGTATATACTTCGCCTTTTTTGAAGTGCTGGTTATCCAGGATGCGCAAATGGAACGGGATCGTGGTTTTTACTCCTTCAATGACAAATTCGCTCAAGGCCCGTTGCATACGGATTATGGCTTCGTTCCGGTCATGCCCGTAGGTCAGGATCTTGGCGATCATGGAGTCATAATAGGGTGGAATGGTATAACCGGTATAAACATGGGTATCTACCCGCACCCCGGGTCCGCCCGGCACCTGGAATTTGGTGATCTTCCCCGGTGAAGGGATAAAATCTTTTTCACTGTCTTCAGCATTGACGCGGCATTCGATGGCATGGCCTTGAATTTCTATATCATCCTGGTCAATGTCCAGGCATTCCCCGGCTGCCAACCTTATTTGCTCTTTCACCAGGTCAATGCCGGTAACCAGCTCACTCACGGGATGCTCTACCTGGATACGGGTATTCATTTCCATAAAATAGTAATGGCCGTGTTTATCCACCAGGAATTCCACTGTGCCTACGGTTACATATTTGACGGCTTTAGCCGCGCGGCAGGCTGCTTTGCCCATTTTCTTGCGTAGTTTGTCAGAGATAAACGTGGAAGGAGATTCTTCCAGTAGTTTCTGGTACCGGCGCTGGATGGAACAATCCCGTTCCGGCAGATACACTACATGTCCTTTATTATCAGCCATGATCTGGAACTCGATATGCCGTGGTTCTTCAACATATTTCTCAATATATACTTCCGGATTGCCAAAAGCCCTTTTGGCTTCATTTTGAGCGGTTAAAATCGCGTTTTTCAGGGCTTCTTCATTTTGTACGATACGCATGCCCTTGCCGCCGCCGCCACCGGCTGCTTTTACGATCACCGGATATTTTACTTTTTTAACCAACTTCAGGGCTTCTTCAGCCCGGGAGATCACTCCTTCACTGCCTGGTATGATCGGAACCCCGGCTTTTTCCATGATCGCCCTGGCTTGGACCTTATCACCCATTTTCAGGATCGCTTCCTTGGAGGGCCCGATGAATTTTATATTACAACTTTCGCAGACTTCGGCGAAATATGAATTCTCAGCTAAAAATCCATAGCCGGGATGGATCGCGTCAGCACCGGTGATCTCTGCCGCGCTGATGATGTTAGGGATATTTAAGTAGCTTTCGGATGACTGGGCCGGGCCGATGCAAACGCTTTCATCGGCACATTTCACATGTAGTGATTCCCGGTCCTCTTCAGAGTGTACTGCTACGGTGCGGATACCCATTTCCTTGCAAGCCCGGATAATGCGCAAAGCTATTTCACCGCGATTAGCGATCAGTATCTTTTTAAACATTTTTTCTCCTTTTTTAAAGACAGTTGCCAGTCAAATCAAATGCAGTAAGAGCTAATCTTTATTTACTGCTTCTCGCTATTACTGCCTTTCGTCTTGACTGCTTTTCGTTCTTACTGGAAACTACTCCGTAGGGTGGAGCTGTATTGTAAAGATCGGCTGGCCATATTCTACGTGATGGCCGTTTTCAAGCAAGATCTTGATCACTTTGCCGTCACTGTCAGACACTACGTCTTTCATGATCTTCATAGCTTCGATCACTGCTATCTTCTGGCCTTTCTTGAGCACGGTGCCTTCCTGGATATAGGGAGGAGAATCCGGAGTTGGAGCCACAAAAAATGTCCCCACCATGGTGGATTTGATAGTATGATAGTTTTGGGAAACTTCTACGTGAGCGACCTGGTCTTTGTCTTTGCCGTTGCCATTCCCATTGCTCTTGAGAGTATCACCGGAAGGTGTTTCTTCGATCGGCGGGGACAAGACCGCTCCTTCATTTTTTCGAAAACCGATCTTCTGACCGTCTTTTTCCCAGTTCAGCTCTACAATATCCGTGTCCGCAATGATCTCCAGGAACTTTTTGATCTCTTTGGTATCCATTTTTCCTCCTCAAGTGCGAGAAACAGTAAAATATAACTACAGTCAGTACGAGGAACAGTTATTAGGTGTATGTTTTGGAAGTAAGTTTAGTCTGAAGTCTATAGAAATTAGGCTCTAAACCAAAGACTTTAGACCTACTTCCATACCTACCTCTACAACCTTCACCCTATTATTACTGTTCTTCGTTTTGACTGCTTCTCGCTTTTACTGGCAAACTATTTTAAGCTCTTGATTGGTATTCGCCGTTCCTTGTATCAATAACAACTACATCTCCAATGGCTATGAAAAGCGGTACTTTGATCACTGCCCCGGTTTCAACAGTGGCAGCTTTATAGGTAGACGATACGGTGTCCCCTTTCAATCCTGGTTCAGTATAGGTCACTTTCAGCTCAATAGTAATGGGCAAATCAACGCCAATAATTTCTCCTTCATGCTTAACCACCGTAACTTCCAGTCCTTCTTTCAAGAACTGCGCATTGTCCCCTAAATGGTCCTTGTCAATTTCTACCTGTTCATACGTAGACTGGTCCATAAAGGCATACCGGTCATTCTGCTTATACATAAATTGCATTTTTTGCAGTTCCAAAGTGATATTCTCTATTTTTTCATCAGGTCGGAAGGTCCTCTCCAGGACAGACCCGTTGCGCACATTCTTGATCTTAGAACGCATAAATGCCCGGCCTTTGCCTGGTTTATGATGCTGGAATTCCACTACTTTGTATAATTCACCTTCGTATTTAAAGATCAATCCGTTTCTAAAATCTCCCGCTGTTATCACGTATACGCTCCCCTTTTTTGTTTTTGGGCGTTAGGCTCTAACCCAAAGACTTTTGACTGCTTCCTTACTGAACATCTACAATCTCTATTACTTAGCTGCTTTCGTTAGAACTTCCTGCCCGGCAGGCGTGACTAAAACCATATCTTCGATCCTGACCCCGCCGCGACCGGAAAGATATACTCCCGGTTCCACCGTTACGACCATGCCGGGCCGCAAAATCACGGTGTCTTTGGTACTTAGCCTGGGAGCTTCGTGGATCTCCAGGCCAAGCCCGTGTCCGGTAGTATGGATAAAGTAATTGCCATAACCAGCTTGGGAAATAATCCGTCTGGCAGCCTGGTCAATGACTTGTGTTTTTACGCCAGGTTTTATTGCTTTGATCGCCTCGGACTGGGCTGCAGATACCAAGTCATACAAAGACTGGTGTATTTTATTAATTTTACCTAAAAATATCGTCCTTGTCAAGTCAGAACGATACCCTTTATATATAGCCCCAAAATCCATCATCACAATATCGTTTTCATTCAGCTTGCGGTTGCTTATGGCGTGATGCGGTACAGCGCTTCCCGGGCCGCTGGCGACAATAGTCTTAAAGGCAGGCTCGCAGCCTTTGGCTCTGATCAAAGCGTCGATCTTTCCGGCAATGAACTGCTCCGTGACCCCGGGCTTGATCATTGGCTTGATTTGTTGACAGACCGCGTCGGCGATAGCGGCAGCTTTGCGGATCAGGGCTATTTCTTCCTTGTCTTTGACCAGCCGCAGATCTTCGATTAAGCCAATAGTCGGCACTAGTTTTGCCTGGCATAGCGTTTTTTTCCAAATTGTGAGGCTATGCACTGTCAAATTATGGCTTTCAAAGCCAATTTTCCTGGCCTTACAGGTTTTAATAAATTCAGCGCTTGTTTCGCGGGTGCTGATAACGGTGACACTGTTTCCCTTAACAATCTGCCGCGCTTCCGGATAATTTAAAGCAGACACGTAAAACAAAGTTTTATGCCGCGCGACCAGGGCAAAGCATTCTTCTTCAGCTATGCCGAACAGGTAAAACAGGTTGACCGGATTTGTCACCAAAAGAGCATCCAGTTTTTCCCGGCCAAGCTGTTGCTGTACTTTCCTGATCCGCTGTGATATCATGGCGGCTATTTGTTCTCACAAAGACTGGCGGCCGCCTGCAAGCCAAGCAGGTAACTATTGACGCCAAAACCGGAGATCTGCCCTACTGCCGCCGGCGCGATCATGGATTTATGCCTGAATTCTTCCCGTTTGTAGATATTGGAAAGATGCACTTCAACTACCGGGATATTTACGGCCAATACCGCGTCGCGGATAGCGACGCTGGTGTGGGTATAGGCGGCAGGATTTATCACAATCGCGTCAGCCCAATCCCCGGCTTTACCGATAGCTTCTACGATCTCGCCTTCATGGGCTGATTGGATAGTTTTAATTTCTACTTTACACTTTTTGGCTTCTTTGGCCAATTCTTCATTTATTTTTTTTAGGGTGACTTTACCGTAGACATCAGGCTCTCTTTTGCCCAAAAGGTTCAGGTTAGGACCGTGAATGACCAGTATTTTTTTCATCCCTTTAGACCTCCTATCACAAAATGTGTTTATGAATAGTTATGTTAATAAACATTATTTGTTATTCTTTATCATCTTCACGTTTTTTGCGATCTTTTTGCCCTCGGATTGAAGCCGGCGTTGTAACTTTCTAATATCTTCCTCGGGAGGTAACGATTCAGGCTTTATACCGCTTTTCCCTAGTAAATCACGGACATCTTTGTTGTTTTTTACATGTTCCCCGGTAATGGCCTGTTCGCCGAGTAAATTATTCTTCTTCGTATTGAAACTCGTGATTTCTGCAGCAAGATCTTTGGCTTTGATAGTGATAGTCGGTAAAAAATCCGCCAATGGGCGTTTTTCAGGCATGCCCATCTTCTTTTTCATTTCCAGTGTTGTGTATCCGCCAAAAAGCGCTTGATCGCCTTTACTGCGCAAACGCGCAAAACCTTGCCCGTCAACGCCGCGCTCATAGATAACCTCTGACAGATCTGATTCAGTATCAGCAAGTTTTTCACGCGCCCGTATTCTTTCTACTAATGCGATGCGCTTTTCCACTAACTCCTGTCTGCGAGTTTGAATGGCAAAATAGCTTTGAGCAAACGCAATTTGCTCCTTACGGGGATCGCCATTTTGAGCAATGAGATAGCAAGCATAGCGAGTAAGCATAATATCGTCAACTTGCCGTTCGCTGCCCGATCCAAGCTTGACCATTTTGTTGACGTCAACAAAATGGTCCGCTATACTCTGCCCGGATTTAGAACACGCAATTTTCGCCTTGTCGATAACCTTAAGAAAATTTCTCCATTCATCGTAATCTAACAAATTTTGAATGTCTCGAGCCATCCAATATTCAACGCCATTTTGCGTATACGCTGATTCCTCGAATGTTTTGTTCAGTCGCACAATTAATTCTTTATCCATAAAATCCCTTTCTTTTTCAACCCCTTACAAAGGAGACAATCCTGCACATTAATTCCCATTTTAATAGGATGACCCCGTTACTTCTTTTCGGGTTATTATTTATTATTAGGCAATATTTCGTATACTGGTAAGTATTTAATATCATCTGTACTATTATGAAATTCCTTAATTTCTTTGAAGACTGCAAAACCACTAAGCCTTTGGCCAATTTTGAATTTTTTATCTGTTCTTATCACTGCCAATGGCATACAATATGTATTATTATAAACTTCGTGCGAAATAATTATTAGAATTCCTTCGCTATAGTAATTTACAACCTCCACATTTCTAAGATCATATACTCCTTCTGCATCACAACCCATATTCTCTAAATCTAAAGCTGAATAACCCAAAGAAGCTACTCTTAACATCTCACTCGCCAGGTCTTTTTCTAAAATTACCTTACCTCTGGCTAACAAAAAAGAGGGAATACATAGGATCATCAATAAAATTAGTAATAATTTATTACTTATTTTTGTATTTTTCATTTTCCATTGCTTCTTTTTTATATTTAGGATTTATCTTTATATATAACGTATCTTTGTGATTACTAATTAATAATTGATATATATGTTTAGCTGGGACATCAAATGTTATATAATATGATATTTTCACTCCATTCTTCCCCCACCAATCAATCCAACATCCTAAATCATTAGCAAATTCGTATTCTTCGTATATCTTTTTATTTTCATCCATAAGGCGGAAAGATGGGGCATTTTCAGATTCAGAGAAAACTCCAATATTGAGATAAGAATATTTAGGAGTACTATTATTATTGCCAAATAGGCTATAATAAGCGTCTTGTATGGCATATTTTTCGGAGTTAATAAAAAGTGCTTCTCTCATTTTATATATAATAGTTTGTTTTAGATTTTCTTCGGCAAGCAAGAAAGAAGAGAAAATCAATAGAATTCCTAAAAAAAACAAGCTTTTCTTCATTACAACTCCTAGTATATATTCACTGTGTATTACAGTGACATGAATTAGTCGTAGCCGTAATTACTTTTTAAGGATTTTTGCTTTTAATTTCATTAATATTCATCATCAAATTTCTTTTTTAAGCCATCAGAGATGTAGTTTCCTGATTAACTTTAGATAATAATCTCTTCTCCCCGATACTCGCTGGCTTTATTCAATCAGGGAACTGTTCATTTTTTTGAGCGAGCTTGTCGATTTTAGTCAAAGCACGCTTGCAGACAACGAGGGAATCTTTTGGTTGCTGGATGCCGAGCATGTCTGACGCCCTTTAGGGCTAGTTGCGGAGGCACCGAGTTGTCAAAAGACCTTTGACGCCTTGAAAATCGACACTGGAGCGAATAAAAAGTGACAGTTTCCTGAAAAATCACTGTGGTCATGCACAATTCTTTCCCTTTGCTATCTTTCTTTCCACATTCTCCTTTACTTGCAACTGCCTTTAGTCAAAGAGACTATAGTATTTTTAATTACGGACAAAGGCACAGTATCTACAATTTTCACTTTACCGATTTCAACGGGCAGGACAAACCTGATCTTGCCAGCCAGTACCTTTTTATCATGCCGCATAAATCTCAAATAATCAGCCCAGGATATTTTAATTCCCCGGATACTGACTGGTAATTCCGCTTCTTTCAAAAGCTTTTCTAACCTGTCGGTAATTTCTTCGGCATTCAGCTTTAAGCATTCAGCGATTTTCGCTGCGCCAACCATGCCAATAGCTACCGCTTCACCGTGTTTGTATTTTTTATATTGGGTTATTCCTTCCAGCGCGTGGCCGAATGTATGGCCAAAATTAAGAATTGCCCGTAAATTCTTTTCTCTTTCGTCAAGAGCCACTACCCTGGCTTTGATCTCACAGCACCGGCTGATCACTTTCTCTAAGATCGCGGCGTCAAGCTTCTTGATGCACAGGATATTTTTTTCAAGATACGCGAATAAACGCTTATCATAAATAATGCCATATTTAATCACTTCAGCTAAGCCATTGGCGAATTCCTTGGCTGGCAAAGTCTGTAAAGTTTTCAGGTCGGTGTAGACCAGCTTAGGCTGGTAAAAGGCCCCGATCATATTTTTACCGTCAGGGAGGTTGACCGCTACTTTTCCCCCGACACTGGAATCTACCTGGGACAACAAGGTAGTAGGTACTTGTACCAGGCTGATTCCCCGCAGGAATGTGGCCGCGGCAAAACCAGCCAGGTCCCCGATCACCCCGCCGCCTAAGGCCAGGATGGTACCGCCCCGGTCAAATCCGGAGCGCAGGCATTTGGCATATATCTTATTGGCTGATTCTTGTGATTTATAACGTTCTCCATCAGGGATGATCGTATGGTATACGCTATATCCGTTTTGTTCCAGGCTTTTTTCAACTTTAGCCAAATACCAGCGGCCAACCCGGGGATTGGTCACGATCATGACTTGACGGCCAAGCTTTAAGGCGCGCATGGCACTCCCAAGTTTGGACAGGTCAGCGCCAACAAGTATTTTATAACTTCTGTCTTTTAAATTTACTTTAACGGTTCGCATCTGCTATGCCTTCTTGATCCTGTGATTATACCATTCGATGATCTTATCTGCCACTTGATCGATTTTCAATGATGTGGTATCGACATGGAAATCACTTTCTTTATAGAATGGCTCACGGTGCGCCAGCATTTCTTTGATCTTTTTTAATTTATCCGGTTCTTTTGCCAGTAAGGGCCTGGTCCCGGCAGTTCCTATCCGCTCTAATATAGCTTCGGGCGACGCTGATAGGTACACCAGTTTGCTATTGGAGCGCAGTTCATGGACGTTTTCCGGGCGCAGGACCGCTCCCCCGCCGACAGCAATGACATAATGGTCCAGCAGCGCCACGCATTTTATGGCTTTTGTTTCCATGTCGCGAAAAACAGTCTCGCCATGCTGCTTAAAGATCTCCGCAATGGTATGTTTAGAGTTTTTCTCGATAGTCTCATCTACATCAATGTATTTCAGGCCTAGTTTAGCGGCCAATACTTTACCGACTACGGTCTTGCCACAGGCCATAAAGCCGATCAATACGATATTCATTTTGAGAGTGCTCCAGTCATAGCAAGATGCAGTTGCCAGTCAAAGCTAAATACAGTGCACAAATTTTTGACAGTACTTCCCATTTACTGCTATTAGTACTTACTGCTCTGCGCTATATATCCATGGTAATTTCTTTTCATTTCACGCAAGCTATCCCCGCCAAATTTTTCCTGCATGGCCCGGGCTAATTCAAAAGCAACCACGTTTTCCGCAATTACCCCGGCGGCAGGCACAGCGCAGACGTCAGAACGTTCTACTGTCGCTTTAACCGCTTTACCGGTCTTTAAATCCACGCTGGGAAGCGGTTTAGTTAAAGTAGCGATCGGTTTCATACTGGCCCGCATTATAATGGTTTCCCCGTTAGTCATACCACCTTCGATGCCACCGGCACGATTTGTAGTATGCGCCAAACCCCGGCCTTTAACCAGGGATATCTCATCATGGACCTGGCTGCCGGGCAGGCTGGCCACTTTTGTCCCCAAACCGATCTCTACTGCTTTGATCGCCTGGATACTCATTAAAGCCTGGGCCAACCGGCCATCAAGTTTAGTATCCCATTGGATATAGCTGCCCAGGCCAATTGGTAGGTTAATAGCCGCAATTTCAACTAACCCGCCGAGAGTATCACCGGAGGCTCTGGCCTGATCGATCATTCTGATCATTTTGTTTTCTTCGTCCCGGCCTAAACAGCGGACCGGGGAATTCTCTATTCTGGCCCATTCTTTGGCTGTGAGTCGCCAGGTAGAAGGATCCTCGGCTTTACCGATCCGGATGGTACGGCTGAAAATATTTATATTAAATTCGCGCAACAATTTACGGCAAATAGCTCCTACCGCCACGCGGGCGGCAGTTTCCCTGGCACTGGCACGTTCCAGCACATTCCGGATATCTGAAAAATCATATTTCAAGGTTCCCGCCAGGTCAGCGTGCCCGGGACGGGGCGCGGTGACAACAGGAACTTTTTTGTTTTGCCAGTTCTCCCAATCGCGGTTTTCTATCAACACTCCGATCGGCGAAGCTATGGTCAATCTTTGTCGTACGCCGGCAATGATCTGGGCCCGGTCTTTTTCAATTTGCATCCTTTGGCCACGGCCGTAACCAACTTGTCTCCGGCCAAGTTCTACGTTAATATCTTCAGCCGTGAGCTCAAGGCCTGACGGGATCCCTTCTAAAATAGCCATTAAAGCCTGGCCGTGTGATTCTCCGCTTGTTAAGAATCTTAACATACTTTTCTCCTATCTTTATCTTTTCAGAATATCACTGGTTTCAACGGCTGTCCAGCAGCCTGCCTGCCGGCAGGCAGGGATTACGCGAATTAGAAAACTGATTACGCGGATAAAGCTTTACGCATAACTGCTATTGGCGCTTTTTTGCCGGTCCAGAGCTCGAAAGAGATAGCACCTTGATTGACCAGCATTCCCATACCGTTGGCACATTTTATTTTTTTGCGTTTAGCCGCCTTGAGTAAAGCTGTTTCACAGTTATAGATGATATCGTAGATAAAAAGCTTTTTGGTCAGTAATATAGGATCCACTACGCTAGGGTCAGTGGATCTCATCCCGATAGGAGTGGCATTAATAAGGATATCAGCTTCTTTAATAGCCTGGGGAAGTTCAGCCTGACCTATGGTTTTCACTTTGTTGGCCGGACTTATGCTTCTTAGGTCAACAGCTAGAGAATTTCTTTTATGTTCCGCTATATCATGAAGATATAAGGCCTGGATATTATTTTTCAGTAAGCTCACTCCTATCGAGCGACCGGCTCCGCCGGCGCCTACCAATACTACTTTTTTTCCCTTAAGCTTGATCTTATTATCCTCGGCCAGGCTTCTAATAAATCCTTTACCATCGGTATTATCGCCGATCAGCCTGCCACCGCAATGCACAATGGTATTGACTGCCCCGATACTTTTCGCTTCCGGGCTCAGGTCATCCAATAAGGGAATGACAGCTTCTTTATGCGGAAAAGTTATATTGACACCGGCGAGATCCAGGGCGCGGATCGCTTTGATCGCGGCGGCCAGGTCTTCCGGAGCTACTTTGACCGCTACATATACATAATCAAGGCCTAGTTCCTTAAATGCCGCGTTATGCATCAAGGGTGATAAAGAATGCTCTATGGGATAACCGAATATCCCGCAAATTTTCGTCTTGCCTGTAATCATAAAAACCTCTTAAAAACAGTCGCTAACTGCCGCTGACCATGATCTCTTTGATCTTAATGGTCGGACTGCCGACATTACCGTAAAATTTCAGGTCGTTACCCAACAGTTCGATATTTTGCAGTAAATTCAGGGTGTTATCAGCCATGGCTATGCCTTGTACCGGGTATGTCAGCTGCCCGTTTTCGATCCAAAGTCCGCTAACTCCTACGCTAAAATCACCGGTGATCGGGTCAGCGGTATGCATACCCATTACTTCCATGACATATATTCCTTGCTTTATGCTTTTTATTAGTTCCACACTGGATATGTTTCCTGGTTCTAGGTAAAAATTGTTAACGCCAACACCGGGTGAGCCCATAAAAGAGCCCCTGCTGGCATTGCCGGTGCTGGTCGTTTTGTCCCGAGCAGCGGTATAACCGTCATAGAGTATTTTTTCCAGCACTCCATCGCGAATTACCTGGGTCCGCTGCGTGGGAACGCCTTCATCATCATATGGTCCGGAACCCAAACCACGGCGTAGTCGTCCATCATCAATGATCTGGATCGAACTGGCCGCTATTTGCTGGTTCATTTTTCCTATTAACGGTGATTTTTTACGCTGTATATTGTCGGCGCTAACGCTGCCGGCGATCAAGGCCATAAATTCACAACCAACATAAGGATCCAGGACTACTGGTATTTTTTGGGTGGGAATCGATTTTGCCCCCAGCATCCGTACTGTCCTGAATATCGCCTTATTGACCAGATCTTCAAAATCAAGATCGCCGAAAAAACGCCGGCTCTGGCTCTCCCCGCCAACTTGTACTTTAGTGTCCTGCTCGGCTTTTAGTTCCAAAACAGCGGAAAAGAGTGTTTCCTGCCAGTGTACTTCTACTCCCTGGGTATTGATTATAGTCTGGGTGAACTCATTATCAGTATAAACCGCGGCCAGGACTTTATTGATCTGTTTGTCGGCGGACAATGCTTCCTTTTCCAGGCGCAGCATCATCTGTAGTTTATTTTTGGCATCCAATTGCCGGATGGAGGCGTCATATATATTAAGTTCTTCAAAGGAAATGCCAGCCGGGCGGCCCGCTGAGAGCAGGTTATATTCATCCCTGATATTGTAGTCGGCGTTACGCAAGGCAGAGGAAATCAATTCATCAGCGTCAACCCGTACATTAGTGGTATATGATAAACCCCATTTTTTATCCTTCAATATCCTGATCCCGATACCCTGGTCCTGGAAAAGATTAAATTTTTCGCAAAGGCCTTCGCTGACCTCAATACTGGTCCCCTGGCTCTGGGAAATAAAGACTTCCCCATCCAATTTGAATTTATCTTTGACCTGTTTGATCAATTGCCTGCCTAATTCTAACACTATGACCTCACTTTGATGAAACGCTCATAAAAATAGCGATAAAAGCCAGGATCAGGAAAAAAACCCCTACTAACCGGCGTTTTTCCATAATATATTTATCATTAAAAACAAAACTGCGGCCCCAGTCGTTTACTTTTATGATCAGGTCAGGACGAAATAAATACCCGATGCTGAACATGAGCATGATCAATCCAACCAGTAACTTTAATGTCTTCATTTTATTTCAGATATCCTTTTGTCTAGATAGGACATTTTCTTATTTGCATGCTCTGTTTCTTCGGGAAATTTGTAGCTGATAAATCTCCACATTTTTATGGCTTTTTCGTAGTCCTCGTTTTTTTCATAGGTATTGGCCAGGACCCGCAATAAGATCAAAGGACTATCCACTGGATCGATCATTTTTTCCAGGATAGCGATCGTATTTTTGTAATCTTTTACTTTGTTATAGCCAAGAGCAGCTAAGGCATAATTCATGCGCCAATATTGGACGTTATTTGGATCATAATTCCACACTACTCCTTCTTTTAAAAGCAGCGCTGCTTCATCATAGCGTTCCTGTACAAAACCGATAGCCGCGCTGCCAATACTATACACATGCATAAAATAAGGATCCAGCCAAACTGCCCGGGCACAGAGAGAATATAGTTTCCGGTAGGCGGTCATGTCGTTATCATGAAGATCATGATGATGATGGCCTTCATGCTCTTCTTCATTAGTATGGTGCTCGTGTTCTTCCTTTATCGCATCTTCATTTGGACCGCCATAGTATTGCAGGGTTTTGATCCAGGCAATGTCCGCGGCCAGAGAACGCAAGCCAAAAAACAAACCGCCCAATTCGAGATAGGGATTATCCTCCACATATTTCATGGTGGTCAGAGGAGGAAATGGATAAACATACCTGCTTTCGATAGTGGATTGCAGTTTAAAAAGTATCACTGCCAGTATTATTATACTTATTATTCCCCGACGCACTAGAACTCCTTCCTAGCAAAAAACAGGCTACCGATCACTAATAGAATAACCGCATAGGTAATGCCGTATAACAATACTAAAGCGATCACATCCATCGGCATGCCTTCTGGTATGCCTAATTTATCCTTAAGATTAAATATCTGGAAATTCGGCACAGTGTAATATAATGTATAAAGCAGCCCCTTCGCCAGAAGCGATTGGACTTTCTCTGCCATCAGTTTTAGTTCACTGGAGAAATGGCCGATCACCCATACCAGGAAACTAAAAGCCATCGCTGTAACGCTGGAAGTAAATACCAGGCTGGCAGTCATAGCGATAGCGATAATGATGATCATTTTAAAGAAGATGGTTATCGCGCTCCAGATGAACATTGGATCAAGGGTCCAGTTAGTGGATACCTTCAGCAGCAGCATTAAGACGCAGAGCATGGTAACGATATTAAAGCACAGGATCACTAATACACCCAGATAACGCCCAACGATATATTCCCAGCGGCGTAATGGGCGGGTCATGAGCAGGTAGATGGTCCTGTTCTCAATTTCCTGCAATACCAGGTTGACCGCGGCAAAAATACCGGTCATCAAGGTAAACATTTCGATGCAAGCCAAACCTATATCTGTGATCACCCTGGCCTCAGTAGATGGAGCCAATGATGAAAACACCAGCGAACTACCGATCATTATTAATACGAACAGCAATAAAATATAAAATATTTTACTGCGGATATTTTCCATTATCGTGTATTCAGCTATCGGCAATATATTCATGATACTATCTCCTGACCAGCCGGCATTACCGTGCTTAAGAATATTTTTTCCAATTCTTCATCTTTATTTTTCAATTGCCGCAAATCAACTATCCGCACCAAAGAACCTTCTTTCAGGATACCCACCCGATCGCATACTTTCACGATCTCACTGATAATATGAGAGCTGAGGAAGATGGTTTTCTTCTGTTCTTTCAAACGTAATAACAATTGCCGCATTTCCGTTATTCCTACCGGGTCCAAACCGGTGATCAACTCGTCAAAGAAAAGGATCTTCGGATCGTGGATCAGGGCTTGCGCGATACCTACGCGCTGCAACATGCCTTTGGAAAAATCCGTCAGGCGTTTATGGCGGTTTTTAGTCAGGTTCACTAATTCTAATAATTCGTCTATCTTTTTTTGCCGCTTTTGTTCCGGCACACCGCTCAACCGGCCATAAAAATTTATTATTTCCTGGGCGCTGAGATAGCGGTAGAAATAAGGCGCTTCCGGCAGGTACCCGATCAGGTTGCTGGCTTGGCGATCCGGCACTTTATGGCCGTAAATAAAAGCTTGTCCGCTGTCCGCGAAAAGCAGGCCCAGTAAAAGCTTGATCGTCGTTGTTTTACCAGAGCCATTAAGCCCCAGTAAGCCAAAGGTTTCGCCTTCTTCTACTTCCAGGTTCAGGTTTTTTATACCTACGCTATAGCGTGGTTTAAGGAAATATCTTTTTTTATAGATCTTGGTCAGGTTTTCTATCTTCACTGCCGGCATTATATTATAGCTCCTTTCGGGTAGATCAGGCATATTTCATCGCAATCAGGAAACTTGGGACATTTAACGCATTCATTCCATATCTTGTGCGGTAATTTCATTTTATCTATCTCGCTAAACCCGTATTTCTTAAAGAAAGCCGGCTTATAAGTAAGAGCAAAAACCTTCTTTATCCCCAGGGCTTTGGCTTCTTTAACGCAGGCTTTAAGCAGTATACTGCCTAATCCTTGACGATGATGGCTTTTAGCGACAGCAAACGCTTTTACTTCTGCCAGGTCTTCCCAATTAACATGCAATGCGCCGCAGGCCACGACTTTGCCTTTGTCTTCAATAACCACAAAATCACGAATATTCTCATATAGCTCATTCAATGCCCGTGGCAGCATCTCTCCGTTGGCAGCAAAGGAGTTGATGATCTTCTGGATCTCGCTGACATCTTTCATTTTCGCCTTGCGTAGTTTCATGTCTTTCTCCCTTTGTTTAATAAGTCTTTGGGTATTAGTTTAAGAAGTAAGTTTAGTCTGAGGTCTATAGATGTTAGGCTCTAAACTAAAAACTTCAGACCTACTTCCATACCTACTTCTACAACTAATAACTTATTTATATTCATAGCCGGTAATCAAAGCTTTCCGGTTTAAACCCAATAATTCTTTTTTCTTACCAGTCAAGAGCGCTTCCAGAGCCTGTAATACTGATTCCTGGTTGACAATTTTCCTGATGGCCAGGTATTTCCCTAAAGCTACTATATTGGCTACCCTGATCTGTCCGCTCCGCTCAGCTATATCTGTGGCTGGCAGCCGCACCACTTTCGCGTCGGTCTCTTTTACCTCATCTTCGATCAACGTAGAATTTAGCACGAGTAATCCGCCTTTTTTAAGGCGTGGTTTGAACCGGTCCAGTGACGGCTTATTGAGTATCAATAGGCTGTCGGGATTGATTATGACCGGGCTGCCGATTGTTGTATCATCAATAGTCACGCAGCAATTGGCAGTGCCTCCGCGAACCTCGGCTCCATAGGATGGGAAATAAGTAACAAATTTACCCTCTATCATGGCGGCTTGGGACAGTAATGTGCCGGTGAACATGATACCCTGGCCTCCGAATCCTGCTATGATCAATTCTTCTCTCATGTTATTAAGCCTTTGTTTTGTCTTTAATCACGCCGAGTGGAAAATAAGACATCATTTCCTTGCGCACGTATTCCAAAGATTCTGGCACAGATTTTTTCCAGTTAGGAGGACATTGGGATAATATCTCAACCATTGAATATCCCTTCCCTGCTAATTGTACTTCAAAAGCTTTCTTAATAGCTTTCTTGGCATCAAGCACGTGTTTAGCTGAATCAACGGCGCAGCGCGCTAGAAACGTTGTCCCTTCCAAGGTAGATAGCAATTCTCCTACTCTTATCGGATACCCGGCGAGCTTAGGATCTCGTCCGAATGGCGAGGTGGTTGTCTTCATGCCTAACAGGCTGGTGGGTGCCATTTGCCCGGTGGTCATGCCGTAGATGGCATTATTGATGAAAATAACGGTAATGTTCTCTCCCCGGTTAGCGGCATGTATAGTTTCTGCCATACCGATAGCAGCTAGGTCCCCGTCTCCTTGATAGGTGAAGACCACCCGGTCAGGTAAGAATCTCTTGATGCCGGTAGCTACGGCTGGCGGGCGGCCATGCGAGGCTTCAGTGACATCGAAATTCCAGTAATCGTAAGCAAATACCGCGCAACCTACCGGAGCTATGCCGATAGTTTTTTCCCTGATGCCTAACTCATCAATAACTTCCGCGACTAGGCGATGCACGATGCCGTGTCCGCAACCGGGACAATATTTATGGTCAGTATCAGTCAGGCTTTCTGGTTTAGAAAATAGTTTTTTCATATTTTTTCAATTTCCTTCAATATTTCTCCGGGAGTGACGCAAGCACCGCCAGCCCGGCCGTAGAAATGAACCGGGGTTTTACCGTTGACCGCTAATTTAACATCCTCTACCATTTGGCCGGCATTCAATTCTACTACTAAGAAAGCTTTCACTTTTAGGGCCAGCTCTTGTAATATCTTTTCGGGGAATGGCCAGACCGTTAGTGGCCTGAGCAATCCAAGCTTAGCACCTTTTTTATTGGCTTCCTGGATCGCTGTATAGCAAACGCGGGCACTAATACCATAGGCGACCAGCATGATCTCAGCTTGCTCATTAATAAGCTGGTACCGCTGTTCCTGTGTTTTGATCAAATTGTATTTATCCTGTAAGTGCCGGTTATGGGCTTCTAAAGCCCCTTCTTCCATTAACAAGGACCTTATTTTCCGCGGGGCACGCCCTTTACAACCGTCTAATATCCAGTCCCTATTCTCATCCCTGGTAGTATCAATTTTTACCGCTTCCATCGGCTCTTGCATCTGAGCCAGTATCCCGTCTGTCAGGATCATGGCCGGAGTGCGATATTTTTCGCTTAAACTAAACGCCAAAGCCGGCATTTCATAGAGTTCCTGTACGGATCCCGGAGTTAACACGATCAGGTGGTAATCGCCATGCCCCCCGCCTTTTACTGCTTGGAAATAGTCTGCTTGCGAACCGGAAATATTCCCTAATCCAGGACCTCCCCGCTGCACGTTGACCACCAGACCGGGTAATTCACAGCCAGCCATATAGGAAAGGCCTTCCTGTTTCAAGCTAACTCCTGGAGAAGAAGATGAGGTCATAGCCCTGGCTCCAGCCACGCTGGCGCCAAACACCATGTTGATCGCTGCCAGTTCGCTTTCCGATTGGATAAAAACACGGTTTTCTTCCAGCATCCGGCGGGACATATATTCGGTCAGCTCATTTTGCGGGGTAATGGGATAGCCAAAATAGGCTCCGCAACCTGCCTGGATGGCGCCTTCTCCCAGAGCTTCATTACCTTTCATTAATCTTTTTGTTGTCATCCTGTTTCCCCGCTTCATTTCCATATTTCAATCGCTACATCAGGACAGACCTGGAAGCATAAGCCACAAGCGTTACATTTATCCGGGTCAATTATCTCAATATAGTGAAAACCCTTCTTATTCATTTTCTGGCTCAACCGGATATTCTTTTTCGGGCAGGTTAAAATACACAGTTCACAGCCCTTACATTTATTTTGGGCAATGATGATTTTAGGCATAGGTGCTCCTATTAGATTATTCAATATATTATAGCGGTTTTTGGGGTCGGTGTCAAATAAATAAAAACTGGCAAGAACAGCTTTTTCCTGTCTTATTATATGATATAGATAATACATTTTATAGCCGTTCCCATGATTAGCATTGTTTATCCTTAATTATAAACCAATAAAATATCATATATTTCACAAGCATTTTTTCGGCGATTTATTAATGTTTATCTTATTGTTCAACGGTACTGAATTTATTTGTTTTATTACTCTTGATAAATAATAATGGGAATACAATATCGCTATTGTATCTATATAGCTTCCTTAGATCTAACCATAATATGAAAAACAATATCCAACTCGATATCTATTATATCATCTGTAAAGACGTCCGGAAATGACAAAAACGGGCTGGCGCGTTTAACAGCAGCCAGCGCTTCTTTATCAAGCTCATCAAACCCAGATGATTTAAGTAGTTTTAGATCCTTAATCTGGCCAGAAGATAAAACAGAAAAAGCTATGCGCGCATCTCCTTCATGGCCTGCTCGTAGCGCCCAACGCGGGTATTGCTTTTCTTTCTGAATTTTCTGCTTTATGCTGTCTTGATATCGCAAGAGGGAATTTTTAAGCTCGTCATCGATTTTTTTGGGCTTCGAAATCACTTCAGCGGCTGACTCTTCTGTTACCGGCTCGACGACCTCTTTCTTTTCCCTAATCGGTTTTTCTATTTTCTTGTCGTTTTTTACTTCATATCGTTCAGGCAATATCTCTTCTTCAACCTCAAATTCAACATCAAACGGTTTTTCTTGCTTGATTGGATTAAAGTTAAAGGCACTCGCTCCGATCAGCCCAATATGAGCGATAAGCGATATAAGAAAACAAACCTGTGTCTCATTTATCTTTTTCATCGTTTATTGTCTTAGTGGATATGACAAGGCTGTCTGCGTTTGCCTCTTTGGCAATATCCATCACTTTGACGGCTAATCCTAAATTAACATCTTCATCAGCCTTAATAACCACTGTTTTTGAAGTCGCTGTGCTTAATCCAGATTTAATCGACAACGTAAGATTCTCAAGCCGAACCTTTGTATCATTTAAGAAAATATCACCTTCTTTATTGATAAAAATTGTCATTTGTTCATTTTTCTGCGTCTTTGCATACATGGCCTTCGGTAGTTTCACCTTGAATCCTTCATGAGAAACAAAATGCGAAGAAAGCACAAAGAAAATAAGAAGCAGAAATACCATATCAATAAGAGGTGTCATGTTTATATCCGACTCTGGTTTTTTCCGTCTTTCAAATTCTAATCCCGTCATCAAAATTCTCCTTACTTAATTAATATTAAAAATATCAGCAGCGACATTCTTCATCTGTATCGCCCTGTTATCGACCACTCCTTCAAAATAATGATAGAAAATAAGCGTAGGAATCGCTACGAATAATCCAGCAGCGGTAGTCAGAAGCGCTTCCCAGATGCCTCCGGCCAAAACAGAAACTTCGGCAATCCCTCCAATTTTTTCAATCTTCATAAACGTCTGTATCATTCCCGTGACTGTCCCTGTAAGTCCCAGCAGAGTAGAGATATTTCCTATTACAGAAAGAACACGCAGCCGCGTATCCGCTTGCTCCAGTTCTCTTGAGCCAGCTCGGCGGAAAATCTTCTGCCTTTCTTCAACTGGCCGATTCATGACCTTTATCCCTACGCATAATAATCTTCCCAAAAAACTATTATCCTCATCCGCAACGGAAAAAGCCTCTTCGATCTTATTGTTCCTTATCATAAGATGCACCCGCTCAGCCACATTATTACTTTTAGGCCGCGTTTTATTGAAATAATAAAACCTTTCCAGGATTATAGTTAAGGACACGATTGAACATAAAGCAATCGGCCACATAAGAAAACCACCCTTAATAAACAGACTATACATGTCTTATCCCTCCAATTGATAGATTCGACAGCGCCATACTACGGCCTTTAGGCCGTAGTATAAAGCGCCGCTCATTATTAATCCTGAGCATACCCTGGACTTTAACCCTGGGAAGTCGAAAGATTGATTAGAACCTAAACGAAAGACTACCGTAGATAAATCTGCCCGGCTCATTGACTATTTTTACATTCGTTCCGCTTGGATCAGTCGGGTCGTATTCGTAAGAATTCGCCATCGTATATTTTTTATCAAACATATTATCAATCCCAATATTCAGACTAAGACCGTCTAAAACCGACATTTTACCTTCCTTTTCGACAAACTGATAACCCACCCTGAAATTAAACACATCCCATCCCTTAAGAAGCGTTTCTCCGGCATCGCAGTCAATATTCTTACTATCCAGTGAGTGTATCCATTCGTAAATAGCAAAGAACTTGTTTTTGTCATAATTCAAAGCGATCTTTGTTTTAAGCGGGGGAATCTCGGCTAAATCCTTATCATTATTACTCGCCGGTTGACTAAACTTTCTGCCTCGTTGATAGGCCAGGCCACCTTCTGCCGCGAACCCCTGTGACAAGTCGTACGTAGTTGTCGCGTCGCCTCCGAACATATAAGCATTGATATTCGTATACGTTTTAACTCCGCCTCTTACCTGCTGATAAATATAATCAGGCAGATAGCTGTAAAAACCTTTTGTTTTGAATTTTAACCGCTCCATAAGTTTGGTTTCAAATCCAAGATCGGTCTCAAGATTTCGCGACGGCTTAAGATCAGGATTTCCGTAGTATGTAACCCCTTCTTGTACATAGCGTTCAACTGTCGTAGGCATGCGGTTCGTCAGGCCGATACCGCCGAAAATATTGCTGTCTTTAGTTAGAAAATATTTTAAAAACACATTCGCTCCGGGCAGAACATCCGTCTGCGCATTGGTATCGGTCATGGCTTTACTGAATTTTAAATCCTCATCCGCCTTTGAATGAAAAATATCTATTCTTAATCCAACTATCGCGGATAATTTGCCGATGTCTCGCTCCGCCTTAACATATAAACCAAAATCAAGCTCATTCACATCCGGGAACAATTCATTGTTGATGATTGTACCGTAATCCCTATCAAATATATCGCCGTACCAATTCCGGTGATAAAAATCAGTCCCGTAAGTGAATACTGCCAGATCGCTCGGCATCTTATTCTCAATCTGCGCTCCGGTAATCGCTGAAATCGCTTCTATTCTTTTATTATTAACGCCCCCTATCCTGTATTTACCATAAGGATAATGCTCAACGCGATTATAATAGGCAGACAGCTTCAATTGCTCGGAAATAGAACCAAGGTCATCAAATATATATTCGACCTTATTAAGATATGTCTTCTCTTTCTCAGTATCCATAGCCACACGGGGCGTCATGATATCGCTAGCCTCGCCATATGAAGAAGAAATAAGCAATTCTTGATTCTCGGCAGGTTTAACCGACACCTTACCCCAAAGATCATTCTTCTTGAAGGCGTCCATGCTTTTTCCAGCATCATTGTAAGCCGGGTTGCAACTGTTCAATTTATTTCCCGCACCGTCTTTATACTGTCCGGATTTAGAGTAGTTATATCCGAATAACCCCTGAAAACAGTCGTTTCCTCCAGTTATATATCCGCCTTGACTCAAATAACCAAAAGAACCATTTTTTGAAAGTACCTCACCATGAATGTCTTTTTGAGTTTCCTTTGTTATGACATTGATATCGCCACCTAAAGCTCCGGGAACGCTTACATCATAAGGCCCTTCTTTAACTTCAATTTTATTTATGGTTAACAGGTTGATGTGAGATAGAGGCGGATCCTTACGACTACCGCAGGAACCTTCAATAAGCGTATCGTCTAGAGTAAATCGCAGGTTGCTTTTTGTAAAACCTCTCAATCCGATTTCGTTCCCATAGCCACTTTTACGAACCATTGACGCTTCTATGAGTTCATCAGATATTATCTCAGCAAGGTCAACAACCTTATGCGATTTAAGTGTCTTCTGGCTGATCTTTGTTTTTTCCTCAATCGTTAATTTATCTTTCTCATCCTCATCTTCCGAAACAACCACTTGTCCTAAATCAAAGATTGCCGTCTGGGCATAAGTAGAAACTGGATAACTTAAATTAATGGCTAATAATAACGCAGCTGTAAAACACATTATTTTTTTAGAGAACACTGAAAACCTCCTGGGCGTAGGCAGAAGAAGATATAAAAAGTGATAATATTACGAGTAATTTACGCATAATACACTCCTATAAAGAAATATGCATATCATTTACTGATATGTACTGATTTGAAGAATTTTTTTGGAAAAGAGGTTAAAGGTTAGGGGGACTGAGGCCGGAAAAGGAGTATTTTCTTTGCTCTATTATCATCATAGAAGTAATAATGATGATCCATAATAAAGTTAATTGGATGACGTGCAGGGGTGCGTCAGGAAGCGTGGTAATGTGCAGCATGCCTATAACGATACAGAGAGGGCAGTCATGATGGCTATCCGCATCGTTATGATGATGGAAGGAGACTATAAAAAGTATGACTATGAACTGTAGTAACAGTATAATCGGTCTTATCTTTTTCTTCATGGTAGTCAGGATATCATTTCTTATTTTTTTTGTCAAACTTATAGGGAAAACTATATTACTGCCATATGTGCTTTTAACTCTCTGAATATTTGTCTGGGTAAGCTAAATCTTTATTCTTTGTCCGGTTTTTATCGGTATAAAATTCTTTCCATATTGCTTTTTCAATATCTCCGCCGCGGCCTCTCCGGAACAATGTGTCGGGCCAACCTTTATTACTCCCTTTTTCTGCAGATTAATGCCTATTAGCTCTATGGCTCTCTTATCTGCATCCAACAGATGGAAACCTCCTAAGACGAGATTAACGGGCTCTTTTAGAAATTTAGTTTTCACCTTCTCAATGATTTTTAAGATTCCAGGGTGAGCGCAGCCGGTAATGATGATGAGACCTTTTCTTGTTTTTAGCACTACCGCTTGCTCCGGCATATATTTATCATTATAGGCCCCGGGAATCTCCCCGGTAATAAAAATATCTTTTGCTATCTCTACGAACCTGTCAGCCAGGATCAGTTCCCCCTGCAGCTTGGCTACTTTATCTTTGAACTCTTTACTGAAATTTGTGCAACCATAAACCTTCATTCCCTTTTTAAGCTTTAGTATATCCCATAATCCTCCAGTATGGTCCCAATGGTCGTGCGAAATGACTACAGCTTCTAGGGTATCCAGGTTTATTCTCAATTTCCGCATATTCGCTATCAGCCAATCCCCTTTTTCCCCGGTATCAAATAGGATAGAATTATCGATTAAAAATGAAAGTCCCCAGCCAATATGGAACTTTTTATCAATAGTCTCTTTATCAAAAAGATCTAGTATCCGCATTCAAGCCTCTTCTTTTTACTTTGGTTATAATATAATACCGTATCGCCAATTTCACAGCTTATTTCCCTCTTCTTTTTAATGTTTCCGCGTCGCTTATTGAATAAATAGCCTGGGTCTTATTTTTGTCATATACCGAGATTATAGCAGCTTTTTTACATGCGGCGGCAATCGTACTTCTTATTTTTATGATAATTCCTTTAGATAATGGCTTGACAGCGCAACCCCTTAATGGCGTATTTATCTGGACTTCGTCAGGATTGATCTGCTTGATCAGGTTGATCATTTTATCAACATCTTGCATGTTTTTATTGACAAACATTAGTTGCAATGCCAGCCAGCCTTGATATTGATTTCTGAATTTAATTATGCCGGATAACAATTTTTCAAAACAGACAGCCTTAGCAGGATCATTGATCGCTTGCAAGGAATCAGGCGAAACGGCATCCAGCTTGACTGACACATAATCCGCTGGTAATAATTCTTGCCTGACCTTATTAAGATGCAGCAAACTAGAGTTAGTTAAAACTGCGATTGGGACTTTTGAGACTGCTTTTACTGCTTTGATCGTTTGGCCTAGGTTGCTGGCCAGGGTCGGCTCTCCGCTTCCAGCAAAGGTAATATAGTTAATATTGATTGGAGGCAAATCATTAATCTCCTTGATAATATCTTTAACCGGAACAAATATTTGCCGTTTTACTGTATAGCATAGTGTCGGACCTAATTGGCAATAGAGGCAGTTAAAAGTACAGATCTTTTCCTCTTGTGAAAGAAGATCTATGCCTAAAGAACTACCCAGCCTCCATGAAGCCACCGGACCATAAATGTATTTGTAATTAGTAGTCATAAGAATTTAAAAATAAAGATCCCTTTCTCCAGCGTTGATACGCTCATAGTAATTCATAAGAGAGGTATGCGCGTGAGGATATTGTAATGCTACTTCATTCATTTCTTGCTTAATCACCTGCTCACCAGCTTCTCTTGTTTCCGCGCTGGCAAAATCATTTAACCATTCACGAAAGGTTAGGATCGCATTTAGCTTGCAAAATTGTCCTTCTTCTCCGCTTTTCAATAAATCCATTATTCTCTTTCCGGTGCGTCCACAGCGATAGCCAGCAGTACAGAATGAAGTTATTAAACCCTGCTGGGCAAATTCCCTGACTACTTCATCCAAACTACGCGTGTCCCCCAACAAAAACTGCTGCCTTTTAGATTTTTGACTTTCCTGATCATCTGCATAGGCTCCTATGCCAATACGGGATGAAGCATCGGTCTGGGTACAACCAAGCGGAATTACAGTACGGCGCATGGCCGCGCTTTCCCGAGCAGTCACAATCATCCCAGTATATGGTATTGCCAATCGTAATACAGTAATAAGCTTTATTAATTCTGCGTCTAGTACGCGGTATCCTGTGTCTTCAACATAGGGAGCATTTAACGCTGGTTCAAGACGAGGAAAGGATACAGTATGCGGCCCTATGCCAAAATATTCTTCCAGTTCCCGCGCGTGAGCTACCAGCCCCAGTACTTCAAAGCGCCAATCATATAGCCCAAAAAGCACACCAATCCCTACATCATCTATTCCTGCTTCAAAAGCCCTATGCATTGCATATAACCGCCAGCGGTAATCAGCTTTGATCGTCTTAGGCGGATGCACTTTGGCATAGGTCGCGTGATGATATGTTTCCTGAAAAACCTGGTATGTTCCTATACCGGCAGAATGTAAAAGCTTCAAATCTTCGATCCGCTGCGGCGCAGCATTAACATTGACTCGACGTATATTAGCATAGCCATGCGGGGTTTTTATTTTTACCGCATATATGGTACGTAGCGTATCAACAATATAGCGAGCATTCGAGAGCGGGTGTTCGCCGTATACAGCGATAAGTCTTTTATGTCCGATTTTACCAGCTAATACTTCTACTTCGCGCCGTACTTCATCCAGCGTTAGAAGACGACGTAAGGCGCCAGAGTTCCCGGCCCGAAACCCACAATAGAGACAATCATTCACACACAAATTACCTGTATAGAAAGGAGCAAAAGTGACAATGCGGTTATCATAGACCTTTTTCTTTACTTTAGCTCCAGCCACTCTCATCTCCTGCCATAATTGCGGGTCATCCACATTGAGCAAAACAGCAGTCTCATCAAGAGTAAGGGTTTGTATCGCTAACGACTTCGACAAAATATCTCTGATCTCTTGCTTATCAATGGGGCGATTATTTTGCAACTTTTTATGGAAAGATTCATTTTCGATAAAATCCCGTCCGTTTTTTAAATAACGATCTCTTTCTTTCGGTACGATCTGACGCTCACGCCAAAGATCAATATCAATATCCTGGGGTATGTGCAATCCCATATTAAAAAACCTCAATTTTTTTGACTATCTCCATGAATATCTCAGCGGATTTTGATTTTTCCTGGAAAGACACAAATGGCGTGCCTTGGTCACCGCAATCAACAAATTCCGGTTGAAAGGGAATTCTTCCTAAAAACGGTATTTTCAGTTCCTGGGCAGCTTTTTCACCACCGCCTTTTTTGAAAATATCGATTTGTGCATGGCAATGAGGGCACGTAAGTCCGCTCATATTTTCAATCAGGCCGACTACCGGTATTTTTATTTCATTGGCAAAAAGCACGCTCTTACGTGCATCGAGGATAGCCACATCTTGCGGTGTGGTTACTATAATAATACCTTGCACATTAGGAATAAGCTGGCAAACGCTTAATGGTTCATCTCCGGTACCTGGCGGTGAATCTATGATCAGATAATCAAGCTCCCCCCAGTTTACTTCTCCTAAAAACTGTTTGATGGCGGCTGTTTTTCTTGGCCCCCGCCAAATAATCGGTTGGTCAGGATGATACCCGACCAAAGCCAGGCTGACGGCCTTAAGGTTCTCGCTCACTTTGACTGCCTGGATACCAAATTCGGAATCACAAATGGTCTGTTTTTCAATGCCCAGCATTTTAGCAATATTAGGGCCATGAATGTCCACATCAAGAATACCTACTTTTTTGCCGGATAGAGAAAGCGCAAAGGCCAGGTTTACCGCCACCGTTGTTTTGCCTACGCCTCCTTTACCGCTCATAACAATAAAGGCATGCTTGATCTTGGACATTTTTTCCCTAAGATTCATTTCTTGCTCGTTTAAGTCCTGTTTATTCATTGGCTGCATCTGGATACTCCTTTTTATATTTTAAGTAAATACTCAGCAATAGCCCGATAAAGAGTACTGACTGACAGGATTGAACAATGTCGATGGTCATCAGGCAGGTCTTTAATGTTTTCAATTACTTCACCTGGTGAAATACATAATGCTTTTGCAATTGTCCGGCCCTTTGCCAACGCCGCGGTCACAGCACCGCAAGACTGCGTTGCCGCACATCCTTCAGTATAAAACCTTACTTCTATTATCTTGTCATCTTCGATAGTCAGGTAAAACTCCATTGAATCTCCGCAAGGTCCTTCTAAAAAGGCAGAACCCGTTGGGTCATTCATCCGGCCAAAATAGTCTTCTTTGTTCGTATTTACCATATATATCCTGTTAAATAATGTCCCTCTCTTGAGCAATCATATTATATATTCATGCTAAAGCTTGGCTCACTGCGGCCACTAACTGGCAAGTCAGACTCACTGATAAAAGCTTTAATACCTCCCAAATGAACATACTGTTTGCCAGGTGTATGGTCAATAAGATATTGTTTGTGCGGGTCTATATTTTTAATTGTTTCACTTTCATTAGCATAGGCAGAAACAAAACTTACCCCTTTATTGGTTAAAACAAAAACCGGTATCTGCCGAGAAAGCTGCATTATTGCCGCCGTCCCGGCTATCCGGCGAATATCCTGGGAAGCGCAACTCCATACGAGATCAGCATAATCGCGTATTAAAGCTATTTCATTACCAGCTATCCCCGTAGTGCATAAGACTAAGGAAGTAATGCTAACATTATTACGCTTTTCTAATGAGCGTAATTCCTTTAATCCCTTAACGGCATCGCCATTGATAGTGACGGCAATATTCTTGTGTCCCGCCTGAATAGCTTCTCGGACGCCGTGGTATTGATCAATAAGCGCATTTTTAAATATCACTTGACAACCGGACTTCTCCAGTTTTTTAATGGTCTCTTTTATAGGTGAAGTTAATATCAGACTATTCATCCGGGCACCTATGCCCTGAACAATTTCCGGCGTATTGGCAATAACTGTTCCGGCTCCATCGCATACTACAACCGCGGCCTCTATCGCTTTTTTCTTTAAGGCGTACATGAGCATTTCTGAAGCGCCATACGGTATTGAAACCTCAGGGAAATTAAAATGCCTTTGCGCTGTAAATAAGCCATAATCCCTGATCTTTTTTTCAATTGCTCCTTTAATCGCTTTCTTGAGTGACTCTTTATAATTCTTTCGTATATTCTTAAAATCTTTATATAAATGATTAGCCAGAGGGCAAAACACTAACGAAGGATCTGTAACCTTGGTCACTTGGCCATCAACAACAGTCACCATAGCAGAGAAATACTTTAATATATGAATATCTTGTTTATCTACAGAAACCATATTCTAAACCCGCAGTTTTTCCCAGATTCCTTTGATCTCTTTCTTAGCCGTTGTATCTTTATATTCCATAATAGTCTTGCCTTCTACCATTGCTTCAACTACTGCTTTATCAAACCCAATCTTGCCGATCAACTGAATCCCGTTATCGACACAGTACTGTTCTATTTTCTCCGACATCGCAGGATTTATATCATATTTATTTATTACTAATTTCGCTGGCACTTTAAAATGCTTAGTTACCTCTATCACCCGCGCGGCATCATGCAAACCAGATAAAGTTGGTTCAGTAACCACTATTGCGCAATCAATGCCGGAAAGAGAAGCAATTACCGGGCATCCTATTCCCGGTGCGCCATCAATAATAATCCAATCGCAATTATTATGCTCGGCCAGTTTTTTTGCCTGTTTTCTTACTAAAGACACTAGTTTCCCTGAGTTTTCTTCGGCTATCCCTAATTTGGCATGCACCATCGGACCAAACCGGGTTTCGGAAATATACCACTCTCCCGCCACATTTTCTTCCATTTTAATGGCCCGAACCGGACAAACATGGCTACAAAATCCACATCCTTCACAAGAAATATGATCGATCACAAAATCATTATTGATCGCGCTAAATCGGCAGGCGAGCAGGCATTTTCCACATTGAATACAGGTTTTCTGATCAATCAATGCGCTCAAACCGCTTCTAAATTCATAGCGTTCTTTGATTTTTGGTTGCAGCAACAGATGTAAATCCGCGGCATCCACATCGCAATCAACCATAATTTTATTATTGGCTAATGCCGCTAACGCCCCGGTAATGACCGTTTTGCCTGTTCCGCCCTTTCCGCTAATTATCAATATTTGTTTCATGTCTTTCCTTTGATAAATTTATAGGTGTATTTATTCCTTTTGATCAACACAAATTTATTAGCCTTAGCTATTTTTTGCTGTATCTCATCATCTTTTATGCAATGATCTTGGAAAGACAATATCCCATCTGGCTTGAGTATCCTATATATTTCATCTAATACTTTATTCGGTTCCTGTAGAATATGGAATACATCATACAGCAAAACAATATCAACGCTTTGGTCAAGCAATCCAGTTTGACAGTCTGAACATATGGTAAAAACATTTTTTAGCTTTTCCCTGGCAGCAATATGATCAATGTTTTTAATCGCTAATGGATGGATATCTACAGCATATACTCTGCCTTTTTCTCCTACCATCTTTGACAAGCAAATCGTGTAACTCCCAGGGCCACAGCCAAAGTCTAGTACAATTAGTTCTGGCTTTATTGCCAATTCTTTTAAAACGTTTTTTCGCGGTAATAATAGATCTCGTAATTTAAATAAACCTACATGAAAATAGTAATGTAGATCAAACATTTATCATCCTTTTATATTTGTTGCAATGTGTATATTCATTTCTTGATGCCGAGGCCATCTTTTTTAATGCTATTTTGATCTTCGCTTATCTCTTTAATCTCGCAGACTGGTATTTTGTATCAATTTACGGCAATCATGGAGAATTTCTAAAAGGTATTTACTGGAATATGGCTCTATTTCTCTGAGCGCGGGATCCAATGTTTCTTTCGGATTGAACTGCTGAATATAATACTTCTTGCTCCCTTGTAAAAGTGCCGCTATTTCCACTATATCATCTTTCTTTAAGAAAGCTGGTACAAAAGTAGTCCGAAATTCATAATCTACTGCGGAAGAACGTATTATATTTATACTCTGGCTAATTTTATCTATATCAATTTTACTGCCAGTGACTTTCTGATAATTATCATTCAAAGGAGCTTTGACGTCCATGGCCACATAATCCACTAGTTTGGTTTTGAGCAACTGTTCCAAGATATGCGGATAAGAACCATTGGTATCCAATTTAACCGGGTAACCTAATTTTTTCAATTCTTTAATAAAATCTACCAATCCCGAAGACATACAAGGTTCCCCACCGGTAATAACTACTCCATCCAGCCAATTTCTTTTTTCCCGCAAAATGGCTATTATTTTCTCCTGGGGTATTTCCACCGTTTGGACATCTTCCCTGATTAATGCCCTATTATGGCAAAAAGGACATGAGAAATTGCAACCGGAAATAAAAACCATGGCACTGATTCGGCCTTCCCAATCTATGAGAGAATTTTCAATAAAACCTTTAATTATCATTTTATCACTTCCCTGTCTCTTCCCAATAATTCGCTCTGAGCTTTAAAGCTGTTAATTTTGCTCATTTTTATTAGCGCTTTTCTAAACATGCTTCCTCAAATAATCCCTGAAATTCTTTTTTATATTTTGGAAATACTTTAATTAAAGGCTCTCCTTTAGAATAAGCCATGGCTATTTCTTTACTAAATGGTATTCGCATCAATACTTTAATGTTTTCCTGCCGGCAATACTCATCGGTTTTATTATTCCCTAGATCTGAGCGATTAATTACTACACCAAAAGGAATCTTTATCTTTCTTATCACTTCTACCGCTAAAACAAGATCATTGAGCCCAAAAGGCGTCGGCTCAGTTACCAACACGCAATAATCACTGCCTTTAACTGAAGCAACTACCGGGCAAGATGTACCCGGTGGAGCGTCAATAATTACAGTTTTATCAGTATTCAGGTGTTCTTTCACCTGCCGGATCAGTGGCGGAGACATCGCTTCACCTATATTCAATTTCCCGTGCACAAATTCCATCTTGCCACAGGTGCCAATTTCCACTATACCAATCGTCCTATTTACTTCTTTTATCGCATTTTTAGGACATAGAGTGCTGCAGGCCCCACAACCATGACATAGGTGCGGGAAAATCAAGGTAGTACCTTTTTTCCCATCTTGTCCAGGAAGTACAGCTATGGCATTATAAACACAGACTTCGGCACACTTGCCGCAATAAATGCATTTTGCAGCGGCAATTTCCGGGACAGGAATATACGCTTCATGCTGCCTGATTATTTCCGGTTTAAGAAAAATATATGCATTTGGCTCTTCAACATCACAATCAAGGAATTGTACATTATCTATAGATAAAGCCAGGTTGACTGCAATGGTAGTTTTCCCGGTACCGCCTTTGCCGCTAGCTACTGAAATGATCATTATTTAAATACTGCCTCTCCCAGCAATAAGAACGTATTGATATACGCTATTTGCCTTCTTGACCGAAAAACCTTTTTTAGTTAAATACTCTTCCATGTCTTTTAACCCAACTTTCCCTACCTCGTGTTTATTACCTTCAAGGCTATGGATGCTATCCATGACCTCGAAGCCTTTTTGGGTAAAATCAGCCAATACCAGCTTGCCTTTAGGAGCAAGCAACCGTATAAGCTCATTTATTACCTGATAAGGATTGCGTAGATGGTGTAAGACATTTACAGAAAATATTGTGTCAAAACTATTATCTCCGAAGCTTGTGTGTTCACCATTCTCGATATGGTATTCCACTGATTTCTCAACATTAAAATATGCTAAATTAAGCTTAGCAATATGCTGCTCTTCCTCTGAGATATCAAAGGTAATAAACTGATACCCGGCTTTAGCTAAAACAAGCGCAAAATGTCCTTTACCTGTTCCGGCTTCCAGGATTCTTCCGGCAATAGGCAGGGATTCATCAAGTATATTTTTTCTTTCTTTTTCTAAATCATACCCGAATCTTTGGTAAAGCTTGACTCTTTCTAAATATCTCTTATGGTTCTCAATAATTTTTTTATTCAAATTAATTCCTGTCTCTTCTTTAGTTACTAATTATTCCCTTACTAGTCTTGCCCCACATTTAGGGCAGTTCATAGAGGCACACGGCATACCTGCCTGATGAGCAACCGTTGCTCCGCAAACAGGACAAAGACAATTGCCGCCTGGGCCAGCACCGGCACGATTTCCACCCATGCGACCCTTACCAACTATTCGACCTATGCCTCTTCCTCCACCTGTTCCTGGACCTCCTCCGAAAGGACCTGTACCATCTCTTCCAGGCATATTAATCACCTCTCCTTCGACTCACCTCGTTCGCTCAAATGCTCCAAATCAAGATACCGAGTAAAGCAAAATTCTAATTATGCTCTTTAAATATCTTATCCTGTAATTGCTTCAAGCTCTTCTCTCAGAGACTTTCTCGCTCTTGCTAAATCGACATCTTTTGGATCCATCTTCTCTAAAGGCTCAAAAAATGGCATATATCCCTCCCTCTACCGTTCATTGCTTCCCCGACATCCCGGATTTAGAACTAACGCTAGGGCTGGCATCAGCTTTATATTCTCCTTTTTTATATCTCTCAATTGTTTCCTTAATAGTGCCTGATGCTCCAGTAAATACTTTTATTCCAGCTGCTGTTAATGTTTGAAAAGCATTAGGGCCAGCATTTCCAGTAACTACAGCTTTAGCCTGCTTTGAAGCAACCAACTGCGCCGATTGTATGCCTGCGCCACCCATAGCTTCCAGATTTGGATTTCCAACAGCTTCGAATTCCAAGGTATCAGTATCAACAATGATAAAATACTGGCATCGGCCAAACCGTGGATCAACTTTAGAAGCTAAGTCTTTACCTTCAGAGGTGATACATAATTTCATTTTAATTCCTCCCTGTCAATGGCAACCACCGCTATTGCCATGGTCTTTGCAGGCATCAAGCCCACCCAAAGTATTATTCATAAAATCATTTAGAGCTTTCTGCACCTTACCGGAATAACCAAAAACTTGAACTCCAGCCTGGGCAAACTTTTGTTGAGCTCCCATCCCCATACCGCCAGCAATAACATGGGTCACTTTATATTTTAATATCTCATCTACTGCCACGCAACCACCACCACCATGCACCGCAGTATTTGGTACAATGCGGGTACTAGTGATCTTTTTGGCGTCCTTGTCAATATCAGCCAAAAAGAAATATTTGCATTGCCCGAAGTGAGCGCAGACATCACCCTGCATGCCGCTTTTATCTTCCAATACTATTCCAACTCTCATAATCAACCACTCCTTTTATTCTGCATTTAAAAGTTATTTCTCTTCTTCCTGCTTTGTCTCTATCTCCTGAATTCGCGACTGGATAGCCTCGAGTTTTTCCTTAATATATACGGCTTGGTCTTTTAGCATAGATAATTCTTCATTAGCTGGTACCGTATGATTAAAATCCCCATATGTAGACATACTCTGTTGCTCTCTCATCCAACCGGGTAAACCAGTTGCATAAAACCAATTACGCCTTCCTCTTCCTCCGCCCCTACCGCAATAAAATCCCCGACTAAATGACCGGCTCGAAAAGGTATTGACCGGTACCACGCAATATCCCTTACCGCCGCCTGTCATCGGGCCTTGCCCTCTTGGGCCTGTTCCATTAAATCCTGGCATAATGCACCTCCTTTTTGTTATTGATAATCATTTCCATTAAAAGACAAAAAAATATAGTGGTTACTTCTTATTATTACATTTATCACACAGGCCATAAAACTGGATCAAATGGTTGGTGATCATAAAATTGTATTTTTTACTAAGTCCTTTCTCAGTTTGATTGAGTAATTCTACCTCTTCATCTATAAAATCAGTATAATCAATTACTCTTTTGCAGTTTGTGCAAATTAAATGGTGATGATGGTGCGCGCCTTTCGGCCCTTCGGCCAATTCATAGCGTGCCCTTTTGTCGCCAAAATCAAACTTAAAAACAAGTCCTAAATCAACTAATACATCTAAGGTCCGGTAAACTGTAGTCAATCCGATATTGGGATACATTGGGTGTACTTTTATATAGATGTCTTCTGCGCTAAGATGCTGGTTTGCCCTTGATAATACTTCTAAGATAGCTTCCCGGCCCAATGTTATTCTATAACCGCAACCCCTGAATCTTCCGTGCCACCATAAGTGGCCTCGGCAATCCCTGTTTTTCATAAATTATCCTTATTGTTAATGACAACCATTATCATTATAATACTTATATCTAAACTTGTCAAGTACTATTTTATGCTATTTATGACGAAGCAATTCTTTAGCATGTTTTAAACTAATATCAGTGAGCGTCTCTCCACCCAGCATCCGGGCAAGTTCTTTCACTCTTTCCTCAGCTGCAAGGTGTTGAATCCTGGTATAGGTCCGATCATGCGAAACTTCCTTGGAAACATGCAGGTGATCCATGGCAAAACCGGCAATTTGTGGCCAGTGGGTTATGCAGACTACCTGGTGCCTGCCAGCCAAGGCTTTTATCTTTTTCCCGACTATTTCAGCCATACTACCCCCGATTCCGGTGTCAATTTCATCAAAAATCAGGGTTGGGATCTTATCAGTATGGGCTAAAACAGATTTTAATCCCAGCATGATCCTGGACATTTCCCCTCCAGAAGCGATCTTAGCCAGTGGCTGCAAGTCTTCGCCGACATTAGGACTGATCAAGAATTCCGCTCTTTCCAACCCTGTACTGGTTAGCCGCGGCACTCCCTGAGTGTCTTGTTCCGGTATCAGGCTTATCTTAAACTTGATCTTCGGCAAACCCAGGTCTTTAAGCTCCTGACCTGTTTCCTTTTCCAGCTTAGCAGCTGTTTTCTGGCGTTCCAGGGAAAGTTTTTTAGCTTTTGCCATAGCCTTACTCCTGGCCTGTTCTATCGCTTTGGCCAAGCCAGCTTTGCTTTCTTCGGCCGTGGATAGCTTTTCTATTTCTTTCGTGATCTTATCCTGATAGGTCAGGACATCTTTTATAGTAGCCCCATATTTACTCTTCAGCCGGTTGATCTGCTCCTTACGCTCGATCAAACTATCCAGTTTCACCGGATCAAAAATGATCTTATCTTTATATTCACGCAGGGTAGAATTGACTTCTTCCAGGTTGACAATGCTTTCATTTACCATAGCTGAGGTAGCCTTCAGGTTTTGGTCGATCAATTGCAAAGAAAGAAGATTCTGTTTGATCTTTTCCAGTTTAGATAAGGTTGAACCTTCTTCATCATATAACCATTGATACGCATCATTCACCAGATGGGCTATTTTTTCGGCATTGGCCAGTAGATTTATATCCCGGGATAATGTTTCTTCTTCCCCTGGTTCCAAATGCGCATCCTTAATTTCTTTTACCTGGAAAGTATAAAGATCAAGAAAATGATCACGTTCCTGTTCGTGATGGTTTAATTCTTCCAATTCCAGTTCTAATTGGCGCAAACCGGTATATGCTTCCCCGACTTCTTTCCTTTGCTCCATCAAGCTACCGAAATCATCCAGGATATTTAGCTGTTCTTTGGCCTGTAATAATGACTGGTGCTCGTGCTGGCCATGCAGGTCTACCAGGCAATTACCGATGCTTTCCAGCATTCCCAGGGTAATGACCTGGTCATTGACCAGGCACCGGTTTTTCCCGGCGGCACTTACCTCCCGGCATAATAGCAGCGTTGAATCATCGAGACTAACCCCCTGCTGCTTTAAAAGATGTAATAATGGTTTATTCTTAGCGACGTCAAATGTAGCCCTGATACTGCACGATTCAGCGCCTTTGCGGATAATGTTCGTTGAAGCGCGTTCACCCAGGATCAAGCCAAGAGCGCCTACAATGATCGATTTCCCGGCGCCTGTTTCCCCTGTTAAAACATTAAAACCTTCATCAAAATTAATATGAAGGTCTTCGATCAACGCATAATTTTTTATACTCAGCTGTTCCAACATTATTAGTCTACCTTATGCTCTTTCGCTCCATTTAAGCTTAGTCCTGAGCACTTCAAAATAATTCTTATAGGGGCTGGTGATCAAGAGGAATTTTTCTTCTGCTTTTTTCACTATAACCACGTCATTGAGCTTAACCGGCACTGCCACCTGCCCATCCATCGTGACATTGCCGACCTGGTGATCGGTTTTCATGGTAATAGCTACATTTTTTTCAGCAGATACGATCAAAGGACGCAAAGTCAGCATATGTGGGCAGATCGGCGCGACAATGATCAGTTCCATATCAGGATATACTATCGGGCCGCCGGCAGATAAGGTATACGCAGTGGAACCGGTAGGCGTAGCGACGATCAAACCGTCAGCTATGTAATTAGCCACTGGTTTTGAATCAATAGCCAGGTCCAAACTAACGACCCTGGCTTCTTTGCTGGAATTAACTACAACGTCATTTAAAGCCAGGTATGTGCCCAGTTTCCTTTTCCCGCGCCATACTTCTGCCTGCAGCATCATTCTTTCTTCAACCGCGATATTCCCCTGCAATATCTTATCTAATGTTTTGTACATTTCCTGGCGGGTAACCTCAGTTAAGAACCCCAGCCCGCCGAGATTGACTCCCAACACCGGCACATTGCAGCCGGCGATTGCCCTGGCTACCCGTAATAAAGTCCCATCCCCGCCTAAGGCTACAACCAGGTCATTAGCACCCAGGATCTTTCCTGGCTGCTGCCCGGTGAGTACAGTTAGTTTATTCTTACGAAAATATCCCGTAAGTTCTTTAACGGCTAATTTCGCCTTTTCTTTATTCGGATTAAATGCTAACCAGACCTTCATATGAACTCCTATTGACGAATAACTCGAATGATAGTTAATTACTCGAATAAAACATTACTCACTATTTGCTTTTCTATAAAAACTAAGTCTTGTATCTCCGTAACGTTCTTGCCGGTACATAAATAAACCACCTACATTGATCTCCATTGGTTCTTTATAATGATGCTGGGCTACTACTAAACCATCCTCAGCCAGCACCTGGTATTTATCTATAGTGGCAATAGTGTCTTTGGTTACGCCAAGTTTGTAAGGAGGACCGACAAAAATAACATTATAAGCCTGTCCTAATCTTTGCAACAGGTCAAAAACATTACCCTGCAGAACCTGCCCCTGGTTTAAAAAACGGGTTAACTGCAAATTATCCCGGATGACCTTAATGGCATTAGGATCCTTTTCAATAAAAACCGCTGATTTTGCGCCGCGGCTCAATGCTTCAATACCAACTGACCCGGTACCGGCATATAGATCTAAAAAAGCAGCCTCAATAACAGGTAAACGAATGATGTCGAATAATGATTTTTTAATGCGGGCTAAAATCGGGCGAGTACTTAGCCCAGGGAGAGATTTGAGTTTTCGGCCTTTGGCAATACCGGCAATTACTTGCACTGAAATGTCCTGTCTACTAAATTCCTTTAAATTTGAAAGTCATATTTGAGCAGAATTCCAGGAACAACGACGATGGCGTATTCACAGCAGTACGTTGAGGAGGAGTGACGCAGAAGTCGGCCAAAGATGATTTTCCCGTAGGGCTGGCGTCTTTTGCTCATAGACTGTGTTGCTCATCATTTGCGTACCACTGCGGGTACGCGGCATTCCTCGCGCCTTGTCTCTGTCCAAAATCCTGCCAGCAAATATCAAGGAATTTAGTAGACAGGACACTTACTCTCCGATAATCTGCATGATCACTTTGCGGGAACGGGGATGCAGGTCAAAATCAACCAAGGCAATTTGTTGCCATGTACCTAAGAGCAGTTTTCTATTCTGGAAAGGTATGGTCATGGATGAACCGACCACTGATGCACGAATATGAGAATGCCCATTGCCATCATGCCAACGCATATTATGGGCATATTCGATACCTTGGGGAAATAATTTTTCCATTGAAGCTTTAAAATCAGAAATGAGACCAGGTTCATGCTCAATAGTAATCAAGCCGCCTGTTGAACCTGGAATAAATAGCACAACAATGCCATTTTTTGGCTTGGAATCAGATAACTCACCCTGGATCTCAGTGGTGATATCGATTATATCTGTTTCACCTTTGGTCCAAAAACTTAAATCTTTAGTAACTACGGTCATCTTTCAAACCTTTCTTCTTTAATTGGCGTAATTGCATTTAATATGGAGGTGAGGGGAGTTGAACCCCTGACCTTCTCCACGCCAAGGAGACGCTCTCCCAACTGAGCTACACCCCCGTTATGTCGGCTAAAAATTAACTACCTTCGCCTCCCCATAGGGGAAAACTTTCTTTTCCCCTAATGGTGCTCGGTTGTTATATTTATCGTGTTTTCAATCGTTCCCGGCAACCTTCGCGTCACCCCTTTGGGCGGGTCCACATCAGTCACGTTTTTTCATGCTAACAAGGTTAGGCCCTCACTGCCTGTCCCCCCTGCTAGTTTTGCCTTGTAAAACTAGGGGGGATCACCCCCTCCTGTTTTAGCTGGTAGTCACAGTATCCGTTATATGGTTTTCATAAAACTATTGATTATTTAAATGGGACTTTTTTAAGTTTCTTCTTTTGGGCGGTGAAAGCAGATTTTTGCTTAGAAATCTCTTTGTCCATCTTGATTACCTGCTCACAAAGTCCTTTCAAATCTGCCTGCACCAGTTTTCCTTTTTTGTGCAACGCCAGGGTTTTTTTACCAATTTCATAAATCCTGGCCATCTTTTGTCTTTCCATATCCAATTCTTTTACTTTATGCTTACCCATTTGCGCGCCAACAATTGCATCTTCCTTGACTACTTTACCGATTTCCATTGCTTTTTTCTTTAAAGTATCCAGCATTTTTTCAAATTCTGGGTTCATTATTGCCTCCCCTTTTATTGCTCTGTCGCTGTCATTAACTCAGGAAACATAAAATTGATCACTCTTCTGGCACCTTTGTAACAACGCCGGTAATAATCCTGGGTTAAATCCCCGATCGTCACTTTATGATCTATGCCTGAAGCATGGACAAACTTGCTATCCCCTATATATATGCCTACATGCGATACTGGTTTTCTGCCCTGCTTATGGAAGAATACCAAATCGCCTGGTTTCAAGTCACTGATACTGGTCTTTTCTCCTATTGTGAATTGTTCCCTGCTGGTACGCGGTAGATCCAAGCCAAAAAATCCCCATACCCTACGCACAAAGGCAGAGCAATCGATCCCCCATAAACTTTCTCCGCCATATTTATAAGGAAGCCCCAAATATCTCAAAGCGATCTCCACTATTTTTTGTTCAACTGCTTGCGATGTTTCCGCTGAAGATTCTTCATCAGCGATCAAATTCTCTTTGAGGCTGGCTATCTCTTCCCTGATCCGGTTTTCATCTATATATGGTATTTCAATTACTTTCTCTCTAAATCCTACCAACAACTTTTGACCATCTCTGATCAAATCACTCTTGAGTCCATTGAGACTCATTAATCTTTTTTCTGAAGTACGGAATTTTTTGGCGATCAAAAATAAATTATCCCCGTTTTTTACTTTATAATACACTTTGGTTTTCATTATCTTAGTCTGGCCTTTGACAGTAAAGTCTTTGCCAGGGATATTTAACGGAGACCCTTCGGTTATGGATAATATCGGATATTTTTCATTCTGGCTGTACAATAAATGTTGATTCCGGTAATCAACCAGCTTCAGGGAATTCAGCGCAAGACTTTCCTTTTCCGGTATCAATGCTAAGTTCTTATGGCTTTGCAAACGGAATATACCGCTTTGCGAAGTCAATACGTCAGAAAAGCTTTTTAAGCTGCTATTCGACTCAATTGTCGCCCAGAGAGTACCTGCCGACAAAAAATATAAGCAGATAGATACATATAATATTTTCTGCGCAGTTCCGTATTTCATACCCCACCATTTTCCAAACATTCTTTTTACTTTTAACATACTTTCACAAACCCTGTCAAGTTTTAATAATTGAATTGCTATTCATGTTTCTCAAAAAGCCTCCAAGGGGTAACAGTGAGACCGATGCTTTAGATTTTACGGAGTAAAATCGCCGGTCGAACGCAATAGGGGCGGGAGCCCCTTTGAGCGAGGTTTGGAGGCTTTTTTGCCGGAGGTGGGACTTCTCCTCCATCGCGTCGTATTGCACGCCGCTCACCCGGAGCCGGCCAGTCTCGCTCGGACCAATGGCGCTCGACTTGGCTTCAAGTCCATTATCGATAATAAATGCCGGAGGTGGGACTTGAACCCACAAGGTCCTACGACCATTGGTTTTTGAGACCAACGCGTATGCCATTCCGCCACTCCGGCAATTTTTCAATAATAAATCATAAAACCGGAGCTTCAACTGTGCACAAAGCCCGGTTTAAATCCTTGTATTTTATATCATATTTCCATACCTTAGTCAATGATTTATTGATATCGGAATACTCTTATGCTATACTTTGAATGTTCAGTCTCTGAAATCCCTTTAGCTTTGCTGAAGGGATTTTGGCCAGAGATAAGATGCGAGGAATGCGGCCCGCCAACATCTGCGAAGTTGTGGCGGATAAACGACGAGCAATACAATATCTGAGCAAAAGGTCTCAGCCTTTCGAGAAAGTCATCTTATGACTTTCAAATATTAAAGAAATTTCAAAGACAGGACACTAATATGGACATAATAATTAAGGAAAACTATCAAGAAATAAGTTTGGCAGCAGCATCCATCATTGCTGATCTCATCAGGTCAAAACCTGACTGTGTACTGGGACTGGCAACCGGAAGTACGCCTCTGGGTACCTACCGAGAATTGATCAGGAGACACAAAGAAGAGAATTTAGATTTTTTTAAAGTTAAAACTTTCAATCTTGATGAATACCAAGGCATCGGGATAGACTTATCAAAACCCTACGACCAAGATCGCAGCGCTGCCAGGTTTATGCACGAGGAGCTCTTTAAGCATATAAACCTGCAAAAAGAAAATATTTATCTTCCTGATGGACTGGCCAGGGATATGAATAATTTCTGTGCTTGGTATGAACAAGAGATAGTTAAAGCCGGAGGGATCGACTTACAGGTACTGGGTATTGGTAGTAATGGCCACTGGGCCTTTAATGAACCTGGCTCTTCCCTGTCTTCCCGGACCAGAGTGCAACCTCTTGCCCAGCAGACTATCGATGATAATTATGAAAGCTTTTATAAAAAGTCAGGGATAAGTAAAGAAGCTATGCCGCATTTTGCCGTCACTTTGGGGATAGGGACTATCCTGGAGTCAAGACACGCCCTGATGTTAGCGAATGGTGAGAAGAAAGCTGCTATATTAGCTAAAGCCCTGCAAGGTCCGGTTACCTCCGCAATTACCGCTTCAGCGATCCAAACACATCCCGGAAAAGTTACTGTCATACTTGACCGGGCTGCTGCTGCCAAACTAAAATAATACAAATTATCTTCTTTTTTCTATTTCCTGGTTTTGTTTTAATTTGATTAATGAATTGGGCGGATAATATCCCCTGGCTGTGCCATTAGGATAGAGCAAAGTATTTTTGCTTAATATAGTCCCAGGCGTAGTAACACTGTTACAGCCGGTTTCTACTCCATCAGCGAGTATAGCGCCAAATTTCCTCAAGCCAGTCGCATATTTCTTACCCTCTATTGTCAAGATAACCTTGGATTCAATGATCTTCAAGTTGGCCAGCTTTGTCCCTGCTCCCAGGTTTACCCTACCCAGGATACTATCACCGATATACGCAAAATGGCCAGCCTTGCTTCCGCCCAGCATTACCGCTGACTTCATCTCGGTAGTATGCCCAACCACGCATTTATCACCTACTAAGACATTACCCCGGATATATGCGCCTTGCCTAATTTCTGTATTATCACCGATAATAGTCGGGCCTTTGATCATCGCGCCTGGCTCTATCACCGTACCCTGGCCAATACAGATTTCATCATCCATCAAAGAAACACCAGCATATATTATCGTAGCGTTCTTAATAACTTCTCCATCTATTTCGACTATATTCCTGGCGGTATCAATAATGAATCCTGACCTGATCACTTTACCGTTAGAAATAATAATATCCTGGTCAATCAATGATTTTCCTCTTCTTATTTCAGTGACATTAGGCTTGATATTATTCCGGATATATCCCGGCAGGTTCTTGAGTCCTTCCCAGGCATACTCTGCCTTATCAAAAAGGCCTTTCAGCTTATGCCCTTCCAGATCAAACAGACTTTCCGGTCTTAGCATAGTGATCTCCTCTGCGTTAATCATATATGTTCACCTTTTTGTATCATCAATCTATTTCTTTTTCAATTGAAATACTTCAACATCATCATTATATTTTTTAAAACTGCTCATGCTATATTGTGAGAAAAAACGATCGATACTGCCAGTCGGTAAGGAGAAGTTATACTCAAAAGCCACTTTACCATGGGTATCCTTCAACACTTCGCTCATTAAATAAACTTTCTCCCCTTTATTCAATCGTTCATTTATTATCTGTCCCAAAGCAGTAAAATCCTTCTCTCCGGCGCGGCAAAAATACCCGTATAGAGAGGTACCCTGAAATCCGGTAAAATAAGGCACGTAAACCCGCCCTAAGGCGAATGGGAAACTGTTACCACCCATGATCAAGTAACCGTCGCGCGGGATATTCTCTCCAATAAACATCGTTTGCAACAAGGTCTGGTTATTAGTGGGAATACTGCGCGGATAAATACCATTAACCAGATTATAAACCAGTAGTACCGCGCAAGCCAGGATCAAGCACCATATTTTTCTTCCGGTAGTAATGTTCTTTATCAACAGCAAGATCAAGAAAATAAAAACTGGCATAAGGAATAAACGATAACCTATATTGCCCGGACACCAGACGCTAAGAAACAATGAGTAGGTTCCCAGCCAGAGCAGAGCCAGTATTACTTTTTCTTTTTCTTCCAGCCAGATATTTTTAATGTTCTTCAAAGCCTTAACCAGTAATAATATACCTGATACGACTAGAATCATCCGGCTGATCTTCCAGATATGGTTTTCCGTCCAGGACAACCAAGTGTCTATCCAGCCGGTAAATGTTGAGCTAAGCATCGTCCATATATTAGTATTCCAATAAGTCTCCTTAGCAATAGGCAAGACATAAGCATTTCCTAAAAACCACCGCCAAAACTGAGACCAGGAGGAAAGGTGTAAGATATACCAGGCAGCAATAACATAACCGGCAATTACGCTGCCAAAAAAGAAAACATTGTAGATGATCAGTTTTTGCCATTTCCGATCATTTTGTGTCCGGTAAATAATAACGTTCATCACCGGCCATAATAAGACGCTAATGATATGAAAAAGGACACCACCGGCATGAATTAATCCTAAAACAATGAATATCCCGTTACCAGTATCTTTTTTTCTAGTTAATTCCAGCAACAACCCTAGTGATATTATCATGGGAATATTGGCTATTTGATATACCTGTGCTTCTACGCTGTAATACCAATAGCTAAATGAACAACCCAGGAGCAGACTACCGCACAAAGATACTAAACCGGTAAAATAACGGTGCAGCAGCAAATAAAACAAGGTTATTCCCAATGCACCCCAAAACGCATCCATAATAGATAAGAATAGAATCCCCCGGCAGACAATCCCCAGCTTCTGCATTAAAAAAAATAATTGATAGTGCACATAATTAAATAGGAGATGGTTACCATGAAAAAGGCCTTCTGCCGACGGATGTTCCAGCACATTGGCAAACACTATACCGTCAAAATTAAAATCATAACTCATGAACTTGGTATAGACAATAAAAAAGGCCAGGAATAAACTCAAACCCCAAGCAAAAGTTTCTTTTTTATCTTCCAAGCATTTGCCTCCGCTTTGTTTCTATTTCTTCTTTATAACTAAGGCTTTTTCCTTGACATCAATATCTATATGGTCTTTCTCTTTGATATCACCGGACAGTATCTTGGAAGCAATCGGGTCCTGGATCATCCGCTGGATAGCGCGCTTCAAAGGTCTGGCTCCATAGGTCATATCAAATCCTTCTTCGATCATCAGGTTCTTAGCTTTATCAGAGATAGTTATCTTAATATTCCTGTCCTGGAGCTTTTTTTCCAGCTTCTGCAACTGGATTTCAACAATACTTTTAATATTCTGCTTGGATAGGTTGTGGAAAATAATTATTTCATCCAGCCGGTTCAGGAACTCAGGTTTGAACTGCTGGCGTAAAGCATCCATGACCCTTTTACGCATCTCTTCTTCATTGGTACCCATCAGCTCTTGTATAAATTGGCTGCCGATATTAGAGGTCATGATAATGACAGTATTTTTAAAATCTACGGTCCGCCCCTGTCCGTCGGTCAAACGCCCGTCCTCAATAATCTGCAGAAAAATGTTAAAAACTTCAGGATGGGCTTTTTCAATCTCGTCAAACAATAGTACGGCATATGGCCGGCGGCGCACTGTTTCTGTTAGCTGCCCGCCTTCTTCATAACCGACATATCCCGGGGGAGCGCCGATCAACCGGGCCACACTGTGCTTTTCCATGTATTCGCTCATATCGATACGGACCATGGCTTTTTCATCATTGAAAAGAAACTCTGCCAGCGCCCGGGCCAGTTCTGTCTTACCTACCCCGGTTGGTCCCAGGAAAATAAATGAACCTAAGGGACGATTGGCATCCTGCAAACCTGCCCTGCCACGGCGGACAGCATTAGCGATCGCGGCAATGGCTTCATCCTGTCCCACTACCCGTTCTCTGATCTTATCTTCCATATGGACAAGTTTTTGCAGTTCACTTTCCATCATCCGCGAAACCGGCACGCCGGTCCATTTACTCACTACTTCCGCTATATCTTCCATATCTACTTCTTCTTTGAGCATCTTCTGGTTCTTTTGCAGGTCTACCAGTTTAGTATTGTCTTCATCCAGTTGTTTCTGCACACCAGGCAATGTCCCGTATTTGATCTCCGCGGCTTTGCCCAGATCACCACCGCGTTCCGCTTTCTTTTCCTCAAGCTTCATGCTTTCTATTTTTTCTTTAGCTTGCCTGATCCTGCTGATAAGTTCTTTTTCTTTCTTCCAATGGGTCTTTAATACAGCTGACTTATCCTTCAGGTCAACCAGTTCTTTTTCCAGGTTAGCCTGCCGCTTCTTACTACCTTCATCGTTTTCTTTCTTTAACGCCTGTTTTTCAATTTCTAATTGCCTGATCTTTCGTTCTATCTCATCAATCTCTGTCGGCATGCTGTCTATCTCAATATGGAGACGTGAAGCTGCCTCGTCGATAAGGTCAATAGCTTTATCCGGCAGGAAACGGTCAGTGATATACCGGGAAGACAAGGTAGCCGCGGCTACGATCGCTTCGTCCTTAATTTTTACGCCGTGATGGACTTCATAGCGTTCTTTGAGTCCCCTTAAGATAGCTATTGTCTGCTCTACTGTCGGTTCACCGGCTAGGATCGGCTGGAACCGGCGCTCCAGGGCAGCGTCTTTTTCTATATGTTTATGATATTCATCGATCGTCGTGGCACCTACTGCCCGCAGTTCCCCGCGGGCCAAAGCCGGTTTCAGCATATTACTGGCATCAATAGCACCTTCTGCCGCACCTGCCCCAACCAGGGTATGCAGTTCATCGATAAACAGGATGATCTGCCCGGCACTGTCAGTCACTTCCTTGAGTAAAGCTTTCAAGCGGTCCTCGAACTCCCCGCGAAATTTCGCCCCGGCG
>JAQTQE010000068.1 GCA_028712365.1 bacterium | reverse complement strand
AACTGAGCTAAGGGCGCGTATATTATCATTTCTAAATATTATTAGTGTCAACTTAGTTCAGTCGCTCCCTGCCTGCCGGCAGGCAGGTAATCCTCCGCCAGAGGCGGATCAGCCTCAGGCTGAAACTGAGCTAAGGGCGCGTATAAACTCTAATTTATTTATTATAGCTTGTTTTCAGGCAGGATTCAAGAGTTTTTTCAGGATTAGTGAACCCCATTAGAAAAAACGGAGCAGCTACTCTATTCTTTCAATAAGAAATCAAATACTCTTTTTATGACCGTTTTTTAATCGGTGGGGTTTTCTAACGGGGTGAAAGAAGGATTAAATAAGAGCACCATCTCTCCTTTAAGCGGTTGGGCTTCCAAACGCGGGATGAGTGTGTCCAGATCTCCCCGCAATACCTCCTCAAAGTGCTTAGTAAGCTCCCTGGCTATTACTATATATTGGTTACCAATAGCTTCCTGCATGATCTTTAATGTCGTTGTAATGCGATATGGGGATTCATAAAAAACAATAGTTCTTCTTAAAGCCGCTAATTCTATTAACGTTTTTCTCAGTTTACCTTTTTTACGCGGTAAAAATCCTTCAAAAACAAAACTATCAGTCGGTAATCCAGCTATTACCAGCGCACTGATAGCTGCTGATGGGCCGGGGATGGAAATAACCTGTATTCTATTTTTGATCGCTTCGCTAATGATCAAAAACCCCGGGTCAGAGATCCCGGGAGTCCCACTATCGGAAACCAGGGCTATATCCCGCCCACTGGTTAATTGCTCAAGCAAATAATCTATTTTTTTTATCTTATTATATTCATAGTAACTGGTAACCGGGGTATGGATATCATAATGGCTCAGCAATTTCCTGGTATAACGTGTATCCTCACAGGCGATCAAGCTGACTTTCTTCAGGGTTTCTATCGCCCTAAAAGTAATATCCCCCATATTACCAATGGGGGTAGCGACAATGTACAGGCTCATGTTTTTACTTTCTTTCTTTTAATGTTCGGCAATTCACGTAATTATTGCTCTCGCAAAAACTCAGTTTGCATCCTTCATTAACTACGATCGGCCGGTCCGGATAAGCTATACAAAGGTCTGTTTCTAATTTTTTTAAGAACGGACAAGGCATATTTTCCCCTAGGCCATTTTTAAATTACGCCGCAATACTTTCAAAAATACAGTCACCAGGTCAGGATCAAACTGGGTGCCGGAACACCGCTTAAGCTCCTTAATAGCTGTTTCCACAGATAAACCATTCCGGTATGGCCTATCACTGATCATAGCATCAAAAGAATCGGCTATAGTGATCATTCTGGCAACAAGCGGTATCTGGATCCCTTTAGCTTTATCCGGATAACCACCGCCATCAAAATGCTGGTGATGATAATATACTAGGGGCGCTAATTCACTTAAGAATTCCATCGGCCTAACCATATCACGCCCAATAACCGGGTGTTTCTTTATTTCTTCGAATTCACTGTCAGTCAGGCGGCCAGATTTAAGCAGGATCTCTTCTTTAATTCCTATTTTACCGATATCATGGATGATAGAAGCAGCCTCAGCTAATTTTTTTAGCTCCGGGCTTAGCTTCATTTCCGTCGCCATTTCTACTACATATTTTGTCACTCGTTCAGAATGGCCGAATGTATAATGATCTTTGGCGTCTACCACCAAAGACAAGGTTTTAATAACCCCTAAATAAACTTGCTGCAGATCCTTATATAAGGTCAAATTTTCTAATACAATGGCGGTCTGGTCGGCTAAAGCGTTCAAGACACGTAAATCTTCAGGGGCGAACTGCCTGTCATCAGTCTTCTCGTTAACATTAATAATACCTATGATACGGTTCTGGATCTTCAGCGGCACGCTGATAAACGAACCCTTGCTAGAGGGGGTGGATGCCAAGGATTCTTTTGAGTGTGCCCCATTTTCAACCTGATCGACAGTAAGATTCGCCCCTGGTAAATTATTCTTATTATAGCCAATCGCTGCCTTGAGCTCCAGCTGATTGGTTCTCTTATTAATCACAAACAAAGAGCCTTTTATTGCCCCTAGTATTTTCAGGGCATTATCCAAAGCCAACCAGGATACTTCATCCATATTCAGGGAGGTTGGCGCGGTGTTGACCCGGTGAAAGGAATTCATCAATCCTAAAAGATCATTTAGTTCTTCGGAATAGGTCTGGATCTTTTTCCTGGCTTCATCCAGCTGGGAAAGGATTTTATCATTTTCCGCCGTAGATTCTTTTTCCCATAAATGCCGGAAGATCATATAGGAGGCGGCAATAATGCCCATCACAATGATAAAATTATAGAATAATGAAGACATAAAATAGACCCTTCCTATTAATCCATGGCTTGACTATTAATAAAAACGGTTCTATGTTATGCTGATCCTCCTTATCATATTGTCAATTTACTCCATTATAAAAATACTCCGGTTTTAGTACTGTGTCAATGGGTTTATTTATGAACTATATCCTTGATCTTCATCAGCCGGGTAACAGTGCCTCGTTCATGTTCTATGAGTTTCATATTAATATACCGCATTGTTTCTATAAGGTTCGGGATTAAAATATATTCCAGGGCATTGACCCGGCGCCTAGTTTTGCCTATTTCTTCGGCCAATAGCTTGATCACCTTTTCCTGTTCAGCCAGGGCTACCAGCTGTACCAAGAGATTTTTATATTTTTCTGTCATCTGGTCCAGGGCTAAGGTCGTATCCAGGTAGCCGTAAACTATATCCTGCGCTTTAGTTGCAACCTGATACCTGGGTAGCTGCAGGTTCATTAAAGGCTCCCAACTCCAGCTGACCTCTACTTCTGCTTTTAGTCCCTGCCAGAGCTCTTCGATAGCTGCTTCCCCGATTTGCGCCTTATTCAAAATATAGTGCGCAGTAGCCTCGCGCAGCGCTTTTTCAGTATCTTGCCGGCTATTTTTCAGCTTTTCGATCAGCTCCATAAAAGTCCGCATAAGTTCATCCTGCTTGTCTTTCAATAACTTATGCCCGCGCCTGGCAATAGCTGTCCGGCGGCGTAATTTGAGCAGTTCCATTCTGGTCGGATTTATATTCAGCCGCATTATTTATCCTCGAATGTTTGTCCCTTGAGAAAATACTTTTCTATTTCCGCGTCTTTTATCCGTTTCAGTTCAGCCCTGGGGAACAGGAGTAATAATTTCCAGCACAGGTCCAGGGTTTCTTCAATGCTGCGCTCATCATTTTCTTGCTGGGTCACAAAAGTAGCCTCAAATTCATCGCTGAATTTAGCATAAAGCTTATCTGTTTCAGTCAATGCCGCTTCACCCAGGATTACGGCTAATTCCTTTACTTCCTTACCGCGGGCATAGGAACTAAAGATCTGGCTCGTTACACTGCCGTGGTCTCCCCTGGTTTTTTTCTCGCCGATACCCTTTTCTTTTAAGCGCGATAATGACGGCAATATATCGATCGGCGG